>DATFYN010000494.1:0-12393 GCA_035315025.1 Myxococcota bacterium | reverse complement strand
GGAATCCAGAAGCGGCGACCTCTTACAAGCAGGCCCTTGATCTCGTCCAGAACGCAGCCGAGCGGCGATTTCTCGAGCGGCGGCTGCGCGAAGTCGGTCACGAGACCCCGCCGAGGTCGATTCGGTAGAGCGTCAGGGATCTAAGGTGCCCACGATCTCGCAGGGCTCCCGGATTCTCTTTACGACGAGCGAGTGCGCTGCTCTTCTTCCTCGCGCCTTTCGGCCTCCGAGATCGCTTCCTCGAGCGTCGAGAACGTAACGAGCGCGAATCCTGCCGAGTCATCTCCGCCGCCACGCATCACGTGATACTCGACGAGACCGCTCTTGCCGCCGGCCGCGATCTCAGGCACCTCGCTCTCGACGACGAAAAAGGTGCGCTCGGGGTGAAGCCACGTGCGGCCTTCCTTCCGCCAGTCGCCGCGCACCATGGTTGGCCCTCCAAGGCCATGCGGCACCCTCGGGCCGTTGCCTAAGAGACGTCGTATCTGTCTCTCAACGCCTCACACCCGATCTTATTCGAATTGCCCTCTGGTCGACGTGCAGAGTGGCGATTTCCGCATCCAACCGGGGGAGGCGGGCACCGCGCAGCTCGATCCATCCCCGCCAAGGCGCGCGCAAATGTGGGAATTCGACCTCGCCTCCTTCGGCGCCCCTAGGGGCGCCGTCCGAGGGCGCGTTTGCCACATTTTGCGCTTTCGAACCACCTCTCGTTCGAAGCGAAGAAGAGGGACTGGAATTGCGGTCCCGCTTGGCTGGCGTTCCGTCGTTCGCGCTTCGGCCGCCTTCGGAGAGACTTGGGGCCAGCGGAGCTTGGCCCTCTCTCCGCAGCCCGACGCTCCACGACCGGGCGGTCGTGGTGCAAAACACAGAGCCATGCCAAGGTCGGAGCTCGAACCGGAACGGCGTAGCCCATCCTTACTCTCCCGATTGCTCCCGACCGCCGAAGCGGACATCCCACCCAAGCTCGAGCCGAGGCGTCGTCGCCCTCGAGACTGACTCGCGCGCGTAGACGCGCCGCTCTTTGGAACGACGACCGACCTCGATCTGCGTACCCAAAATCGCGTATGCGGCGTATTGGTAGAGGAAGCCTGGGAGGGATCACCGCTACGGAGGCGTTTCACGATGAAACGAATCATGCTCGGGCTTGCCTTCCTCTTGGGCATCGTTGTGACGACACCGCCCGCACACGCGATGTTGATCACCTTCACCGCGACCCTGGACGGGTCGCAACAGGTTCCCCTGAACGCGTCGACAGCGACTGGCTTCGGCACGGTCGTACTCGATGACGTCGCCGATACGATGAAAGTGGATCTGAGCTGGCAGGGTCTCAGCGGGCCCGCAATTGCGGCGCATATCCACGGTCCCGGCGCAGCGGGAACAAACGCCGCTATCCTCTTCCCGTTTGCAAACGTCCCGGCTGTGATCTCGGGCTCGATGCCCGAGCAGATGATCCCGATCACGCCGGCCCAGATCGCCGATCTCGAAGCCGGCCTGTACTACATGAACATCCACACTGCGATGTTCCCCCTCGGTGAAATCCGTGGGCAGCTCACGCAAGTACCCGAGCCGGGAACGCTTGCGCTCATCGCGGGGGGCGCGTTCGGCCTCGCTGTGGGCGCGAAGCAACGCAGGACGCGCGCCTAGTCATCCGGAAGCCATGCGCCCTCGGGCCGTGCGTTTCGTCTCGAATCCGCTTGCCGCCCGTTCGGCATTCGATGTCGAAACTCTTGGGCGGCAAGCGGTAATGCCAGGTGCCCTCGCAGGCGCGGAAGTTCGAAAAAAATTCGGCTATCCAGCTGCCTGCCTCGGCGGAAATATGTTCACCGGGCTGCACCAAGAACGCAGGACTCTTCGTCTCTCGGAGGAGGACCGCGCAATCCTCCTTCGAGAGAAGGGCGCGCGGATCCTCGAGCCAACGCCGGGGCGCCCGATGCGCGAGTACGTGGTCGTTCCTGAGGCGATCCTTGCCTCTCGGCCGAAGCTCACCGAAGGACTCAGCCGGGCACAGACCTATGCGCGCACGCTTCCGCCGAGGAGTTCGAAGGGGAAGAAGGCAGCCCTCGGCGCTAGCGGCTCGTTCGAGGATCTGCCCTCGTTCTCGACGAGAAACGAGCGGAGTTCTCTAATCGGATTGCTTGGAGTGGAGGCCGTCCCGCGGCCTTCCCGCGACAATGCGCCCACTCGCGTGGACGGATCGTAGAGACACCCACCAACCGCCGCGGGCGCAACGACGCTGGGCAAGCGCGCGACGGAAGCGAGCGTTCGGGGCGTCCCAGGACTTAGAGCGGCTGCCACTCGCTCCTGTCTCCGTCAGACGCGGCGTCGCTTCCTTTCTCGGAGCTCTCGTCTTTCGGCCTCGGCGCCTCGAGGGTGCGGATCTGCTCTTCCATCCGCGATTCGCTCTCAAGAACCGTTGCTTCATCGGGCTTCATGGCGATGGACGCAGCGGTACCGCTCCAAAACGGTGCAGCATAAGGGGTGTGGAAGGGCGCGAGGGCGAAGCCGCTCGGCGAAGCGCCGAAGGCACCGGGCCCTCCGAGCCATCCCCGTCCCGGCGTCCAGCTTCCCCATCCTGGCCGGATTGGTGTCATGGGCCTCCCGACGTTCGAGCCGAGACCAAACGAAACCACGTGGCCGGAAAAGCCGAGATGCCCCCCCCCGCCGGGGCCGTTCGCAAAGGCCGCGGCAGGAAGCGTCGCGAGAATGGCGGAGACGACGAGTGAGGTGATACCCGAGCCGCGCATGGCCGGAGCCTCGCGTGCCAATCCCTCTCCTTATAGTACGTCCCGCATGCCGAGGGGAAGCGCTGAAGCTTCGCGGAGCGGCGAAGCGTTTCCCGCGAAGCCCTACGCGACCGGATCGGGTGCACCGCTCGACTGAAGCGCAGCGTTCCGGGGGCACGCCGCCACGCCATCCGTCGACCGGCGATCGCGAGCTGGCCCGGTCTTCTACCGGGTCCGATCTCGCCCGCGCCCGAAAATCCCGAGCCAAGTCCGGGCTCTGCGCTCCGATAAGAATGAGAGGGGGCGTGGGGGGCTTGACACGGGAAGGCAAGTTATTGAAAATGGATATCGTTATCATTTTCAGAAAGAAGACCCAATGAGCCCGAAGACGCGAGGGATGGTTTCGGTTTTCGCGATTCTCGCCGCCCTCGCCCTAGGTCCGATCGTTCGCGCCGAAGACGAGACCCTGCCGGTGGTCCGGTTCCACGACGGGAGGTTCGAGCCGGACGAACTCGTCGTGAAAGCCAAGACTCCGTTTCGGCTTCGCGTCGTGAACGCCACGCAAGACGCCATCGAGTTTGAAAGCTTCGAGCTAAACCGCGAGCGCGTGGTTTTGCCCGGTGCTGAAATCGTGGTCTACCTGCCCGCCTTAGATCCAGGTTCGTACAAGTTCTTCGACGATTTCCATCATGGCGCGGGCGAGGGAACGATTACCGCAAGGTAGGCACGCTCATGCGACGTAAGGTCCTCGTAGGACTCGCCTGCGTTTTTGCCGGTGCGCAGGCCATCCGCTTCGAGCACACCAATCCCCCGATCACCGGTGAGCTCGCCGCACCCCCTGCCGTCCAACGCGCGCTCCGGCATGCCTGCTACGACTGCCATTCCAATGAGACGAGCTGGCCCTGGTCCGCCAACCTCGCTCCCATCTCCTGGCTCGTTCACTACGACGTGACCGAAGGCCGCAGGCGTCTCAACTTTTCCAGCTGGGACGCCTACGCCTCCGATCCCGGAACGCAGATTCAAAAGCTGAAGAACCTCCAGAAAGCGATGGCGGAGGACGACATGCCGCCTTGGTACTACCGCCTCCTTCATCCGGACTCAAAGCTCAGCGAATCGCAGCACAAGGTCATCGTCCGCTGGGTCGCCGAGCAGATCACGGGCACGCAACCTTCGCAGTAAGAATGAGGGGACGCCTTGAAGCTCGCAGCGCTGCTATTCGCCCTCCTGCTCTTCGCCTTTGCAGGGCCCGCACGCGCCCAACTCGATCCCTGGGAGTTCGAGGTCTATCCGGCGCAAACCCTCGGACGAGGCATGATCGAAGTCGAGTCGCTGAACAGCATTGTCGCCGATGGGCACACGCAGGGCGGAGAGGGCACCTCGGCCGGAGACTACCCGAGCGCTCGGATGTACCGAAGCGCACTCGAACTGACCTACGGCCTCACCGACAAACTGGAGGCCGCCGCCTACGTGGACTATGCCCATCCAAACGGGGAATCCTTTCAGTACGCGGGAAGTAAGTATCGCCTGCGCGGAAGCCTCTTCGAGCAAGGTGAATTGCCGGTGGATCTTGGTTGGTATGCAGAACTGGAGTGGCACCGGACGCCGCAGTTCGATGATCAGGACCTGGAGCTCGAGCTTCGCCCCATCCTCTCGAAGGACCTCGGCCGCTTCTCGGTGGTGCTAAATCCCAAGTTCGAAAAGGTGTTGGTCGGTCCAGACAGCAACAAGAGCTGGGAGTTTGGATATGTGGCAGGCGTCTACTATCGAGCGGTGCGCTGGCTCTCGCCGGGGGTCGAGTTCTACGGCGGGATTGGCCCCATCACCAATGCAGATGCGATGACCGAACAACAGCACTACATCTTTCCCGTCCTGCGCGGGGAGCTACTGGGTGGCATCGAATACAACGTAGGACCCGGCTTTGGTCTTACCCAAGGCTCGGATCGCGTCATCGTGAAGTTCAACCTCGAACTCGAGCGCTTTGTCGGGGCACTCTTTTAAGTCGGGATAACGCGCAGGATCGATTCCTGGGCGCTCTGCGCAGCGCTTCCCTCTCCTCCCTCATCGCCTGGAGCGATAAGCCTAGGCGCCGGGTTCCTCCGCGTCATGCGCGTGGCCGATGGCATTTCGAAGCCGCGGGTCCAGTTTTCTGCAGTTCAAGATGACTTTGTGTGAATGCACCGCCTCGACAGCATCGAGCGGCACAACGAAGTCGCCCGAGTTCTCGACGTACACGATGAGCTCAGGGCGACCCATCGGGGACACCTGGCGGACAGCACCGAACTCTTCGCCGCCGTCGGAGACAAAGGTCTGAAATCCCACCTCGATGTTCTCGTGCATGATCCCTCCCCCTCCATGCAGCCGGCAGAGAGCCCGACCGGCCCCTCTGGGTTGCGGTCTATCCCCCGGCGGGGGCGACCTCGAGAAGTTCTCGCTCTTGTCTACCCGCACCAAGGAATCGCCCCGAGCGCGGCTCGCGTCACTTTCGCATAGATTCCGTGAAGCTGCGCGGTTCCCGTGACGGGTGCGCCATCCACGAGACGGCCCCTATCCTTCTTCCGCGTCCGGTTCTCGTCCGGCTTTGCCGATCAAGAGGGGACGATGGATGGGCAACAGCGCTCAAGAGATCGCGAATCTTGTCTTTCGCTACGCCGAGCTGGTCGACCTCGGCGACTTCGCGGGGGTGGGAAAGCTCTTCCGGTACGCGCGGGTGACGAGCAACGTGAGTGACGATGTACGCGAGGGGGCAGACGCGATGCGCCGGCAGCTCGAGGAGTGGACCCGAAGGTACGGCGACGGGACGCCCCACACGAAGCACCTCACCACGAATCTCATCATCGATGTGGACGAAGAAAAAGGGACGGCCCTCTGCCGCTCCTATTACTGCGTTCTGCAGCACGTCGAGGCCCTCCGGCTCCAGCCCATCGTGGCGGGCCGCTATCATGACGAGTTCCGCAGGATTGACGGGGTCTGGTGGTTTACAAAGCGGCACTACATTAACGAGCTGGTGGGAGACGTATCGGCCCATCTGTTGCAACAACTTCCCTAGCCGCGCTCTCCTTTCTCGCTCCGGCGAGATCCAGTGCGGCCGGAGCTCTCATGAACCACATCCTCGCCGCGGTGGACTTTTCGAGTGTCTCGGAGCGGGTGCTGCACAACGCCGAGCTCCTCGCGAAAGCGCAGGGTGCAAGGCTTACGCTCCTTCACGTCGCGGCGCCGCCTCCAGAGTTTGTGGGCTACGAGGCGGGGCCGCAGAGCGTCCGCGATGGCCGCGCAAAATCATTGCGAACGGAGCACACCGCACTCCAGCAGCATGCAGCGAAGCTGCGCGAGCATGGCCTCGATGCACACGCCCTCGTGGTCGAGGGCCCGAACGTCGAGACCATCTTGCGCGAGGCCCGTCGTCTCGCGTCCACGATGATCGTCATCGGCTCGCACGGACACGGCACCCTCTACGACGCTCTCGTGGGCAGTGTGAGCGCCGGAGTGATTCGCGGCTCTTCGTGCCCCGTTCTCGTCATCCCCGCTGGCAAAGAGGCGTAGCGGGATCTCGTCTTCGGGGTCCTGGGACGAGCGCCCGGTGGGCCATGCCTGGGTGCCCACGCCCCGTTCAAGGGCCTTCCTCCCGTAGCCGATACCTCTCACGAGGCGGGTCGATTCCGCGCCCACGAAGGCCAATGCGAAGAGAAACGGCCGTCTTCCTCGCATTCTTCATCGCGCCCCTTCTCGCGGCGCAAGAGGCGCGGTCCGCCGCCGATCCACCGCCCGCTCCGGAGCTGCGGGAGCGCGCGAAGGCGGTCTTGGGTGTGCTTCCCGCCGAAGCGAAGAGCGCTGAAAACCCGATCACCAAGGAGAAGGTCGAGCTTGGCCGCGCGCTCTATTTCGATCCGAGGCTATCGGCCAATGGGAAGGTTTCGTGCAATTCATGCCACGTCCTTCTTTCCTACGGCGTTAATCACGAGTCGTCCTCCCTTGGCCACGAGGGTCCGGGGATCGCACGCAACGTGCCCACGGTCTACAACGCCGCTCTCGCGATGACGCAGTTCTGGGACGGGCGCGCTGCGAGCGTCGAGGAGGTTGCCGCCGTCTCCGCCGTGAATCCCATCGCACGAGGGATGTTCGATCCGAACCACATGATGAAGGTGCTGAGGGCGATCCCCGGCTACGCCGCGCTTTTCGCAGCAGCCTTTAAAGGAGAGGCGCAGCCGGTGACGGCCCAGAACGTGGGCAAGGCCATCGGTGCCTTCGAGCGGCGGTTATTAACGCCGTCGCGCTTTGACAAGTTCCTCGAGGGTGAGACGAGCGCGCTCAGCCCTGGCGAGCAAGCGGGCCTCGCGACGTTTATCGACACGGGTTGCCCATCGTGTCACACGGGCGCAGCCGTCGGCGGGAAGATGCTCTACAAGCTCGGAGTCGTTCATCCGTATCCCACCGAGGACCTCGGGCGCGCCCTCGTAACCGGGCATGCCGCCGACAGGTACTTCTTCAAGGTCGTATCGCTCCGCAACGTGAAGGAGACAGCGCCCTACTTTCACGATGGCAAGGTGAAGACGCTCGAGGAAGCGGTGCGCCTGATGGCCCAAGACCAGCTCGGGAAGGAGCTCAGCGACGCCCAGGTGGCGGCGATCATTGCGTTCCTCGGAAGCCTTACGGCTCCGCTCCCGACCCCCGACATCCAAGAGCCGCCGCTCCCCCCGAGTCCGGCGCCGGCACCCACGCCCCAGGCGCGTTGAGCAAGAGCGAAACCCCTAAGGGTGCGGCGCTGGGTCGTGCGCCTCCGAAGGGCATACCCGCCGAGAACGCCAAGGCCGAGGAGTGCGAGCGCCAAAGTCCCCGGCTCCGGAACCACCTCCACGTCGGAGAGGACTTGGACCTTCACGCCGCCCGTGATTCCGAGGGCCGAGTCAAGTCCTGGAGCTCCGTAGCTCTGGCAGCTTCGACCTGTGCCACGATCGCGCAGCTCTCCGGACAATTCTTCTAAGGCCAGACGCGGTTTAGGACGAGGGCGAGCCTCGCTCCTGCCTTCGCGAGCTGCTCGTCGACGACCGCGGCGGCTCTTGCCTGGTAGGGCTCACCCACAGCCTCGTGGAGCGCTGCCATCCGCTCGCCCACGTCGTTCGCGTCCCGACAGCTTGCGACGGGCTCGGGCCGCTCGACGGGAATCGGCGTGGGGAGCTTCCCGTAGGCCTCGGTCTGGGCGAGCTCGAAGCTCTCCCACGCCCAGTTGTCGAGCTCGAAGTCGGCCTTCAGCCAGCTCGCAATCTCGGTCTGGAATTTCTGCTCAAGGGCATTGGCATAAGAGATCACACGGCGCCTTCCCCGACTGCGCCTTAGGATGTACGAGTCCCACAGCGCATGCAGGTTGGGCTCGTAGTCGGCGTGCGAGGAGCGCAGGCTCTGCCGGCTCTCCCGCCCGAAAAAATCGACCGGTACACAGTTTCCACCGCGATCGTTGTTCGTCGCGCAGTGAAGCGGCTGATGGAGATCTCCTACGAAATGGATGACAAATCGAAGCGCTTCCGCACGCTGCGCAGGATTCGCGCCTTCTTCTTGGAGGATGGCCACTTGCTCGCGAATCGCCCTCGTGACGCAGCCAGACCTTCCACAAAAGCTCTCGGCCTTCCTCGCGTCCTTCTTGCCGCGCGGGAGATCGAGGAAGTGCCAGCTCGCCGTCGCCGGCCGACTCGCTCGAATCTCGTCCGCCCAGATCGACGCGCGAGCAAAGGCGTCGAGGTCTACATTGCAGCCTCGGCCGCGGCTCTTGCGACGCGGCACCTCTTCTTGGCGACGGACGGTATCGAGCGGGCCTAGGAGCGCGGCCACCTCGCGCTGCGCGTGGACCGAGAGATGCCTTTCCGCGACGAGCGCCACAATCTGATGGCCTTCGCAGCCCCAGGAGCGAGCCGAGGGCGGCGCTGCGAGGGCTGCGAGTTCAAGGCAAAGTGCGCATCCCAAGCCGGTGAGCGGCTGTCGCCCTTTCACGAAGCGAGCTCCTTTGGGCGCGCGTTCCGGGGAGAGACCTCGCACTTCCAGGTGCTTTGCGGAGACCCTTCGCTTCGAGTCGGCTTGACCGAAGTCGCAGACGCTGGGCGCGAGTCTACGCGCGTGCGCGCGCACGATCGATCGAAAAAAAGGGAAACGGGAGCGCTCGTGCACTCTCGCGGCGAGATTATTCTTGACCGAGCGCCTCGCCTTCGGTGAGGACACGCTCGCGGTTGTGGAGCTTCGCGTGGATTCGGCGCAGCCGGAGGAGGTGTTCGTAGCGACGTTCGTGGAGCGAAGAGTCGTGACCTTTCGCTTGCCAGGCGGGAGCGTGGGGGCTTTGTCCCGAAGACTCGAGGTTTTGAATCTCGAGTGCGAAGACCTCCCTCAGGCGTCGCAGCAATCCGAGGACCTCTCGGGATTCGTCGGCTGCGGAATCGGGGGTGGAACGCGCGGCCATGAGCCATGACTCCTCAAAGGACGACACACAGAATACTTCACTCGGAATCGCTGCGTGAGAGGATCTACAAGTCTTCCGACGAGATCAAGGCAGCGGCGATGGGCTCGGCGGTTGAGGCGGAAAACCCTTCCGCAAGGCCTAGTTCCGTGGGTTGCCTCACGGAGCCTGCTGTCAAACGGTGTTTCATTATACCCCTCCAGAGCAGCCAGACGAGGAAGTGCGCGGCTCGCTGCCCCTTTGGGTGGGCGGGCCTGCACCCGCAAGGGGCCCGTACAAAGTCGCTTCATTGTCGCAATGTGCGCGACCGTTTCTATTCCGCACGCCCCGCGTTCGTCTTCGCGCAAGGCGCCGCGCAGACGAGGACGCCGAGATAGACGCCTCTTCGCCTCGCACACGCGAGCGAAATAAGAGCACCTCGGAGCTTCCACGCCCTTGGTGTAGGCCGCTCCCGATTGGTTCTCGGCCCTTTGCAAAGGCGCCTGCGCTCTCGGCCTAGCTCGCGCGACGCCGCATTCCCCTTGCGCAGAGGCAAGCGGCCGCAGCGCTGCACGAACCGCGAGGATTACTTGCGCCGCTTGCGGAGTGCTCGCCGGGCGCGTCGGAAGGAGATGCGTTCTTCGTGGGCCTTTTGATAGACGGCGCCGACGGTCCGGCCCAGTTCTTGCGCGATATTTCGCGTCGGCTTCGCTCCTCGCGCTGCTTCACGCAGTGCGCGCACTTCCCTTGCAGTCCATTCCTTCCCTGAGTTCCGCGACGACCTAGCCATGCACTTTTTCCTTCGCGTTGGCCCGAGCCCAAAGGTAGGGGGCGGGGTGGCGCACTGTTGCAGCGTACTTTCCGATCTCTCAGCCCATGAGGAAAATCGGAGACGACGGCTAGTTTGCACAAGAGTTCGGTCTGCCGCTAGCAGTTTTTTTCCCAATTGACGTTCAGATTTTCTGAATTCCTCAAAAGTTGGGCTTATTCCGCCAGGAGAAGCTCGCTTCGCTCCTCTGCTTCGCGCGAGGGCATGGAGCCGGTGCGGCCTCAAGACCCCAAAACGACCGATTCAGACAGACAAAGAAGAGGGAATGCTCCCGCATCTTCGGTGTTCGCCGCGCGAGATGCCTAAGGAGTCTCGCAGGGTTCCACGAGCGCTTGGAAGGAGTGAACCCCGGAATGCGAGCTCTGGTTTCCGCTCCCTGTGGGCTCAGATCTCCTGCTTCTCTACTGCGCGGCGCGAAAGCGCGGTTTCAGGGGATCCATGCCGCGATCTCCCCCTTTTTTTCGCGTCGCGAGGTCCCCGAGAGAGCGCCTATGTCCGACGGGACTTCGCTCGCTCCGCCCGCGTCCACCAGGCGTGTCGCAGAGGCAGGGGCTCGGTCGCTGCGCGCGCGACCGATTCGATGGCAATCGCTGCCAGGGCAGCGCCGAAATCGAGGTCGATATTCGCCATGGTGTCATGACTATCGTGATAGCCCACCCGGTTGATGTCGTAGTTCTCCATGAAGAGCACGACGGGTACGCCTGCGTCGGAAAAGATCTGGCCATCGGTGTTGAAAAGGGTGCTTCGCGGGTCATAGGTCGGGCGCACTTCGCCCTGCAAAGCGAGGTGCTGGGCGATCGGGGGGGCCTTGGCTGACACTTTGCTGCGGCGCGCTCGTCCGAGGCCGCGCCGTGAGCTCCGGCGGTTCCACTTCGCCGTGCCCTCGTTCCAGAGTTCCGCCGAAACGTGCGCCTGGTAGGCGAGCCACAGAGAGCCGGGGCCAGTTCCCGGCGCAATCTGGAAGACATCTCGATCATGCTCGTTGTTATGAGCGATCATGTCGAGGACGTAGACGCCCCTCGCCCGCGTCTTCGAGAGATCGTGCAAGGTGCCGTCGGAAAGGCGAAGGCGCAGATCGCCCTCCACGAGGGACTGACACAAATGACGAGCCCCTAGGCAATCCGCGGGAAACTCCTCCCCTGTCAGGTGAATCAGCCAGACGTCACATCCCAGGAGCCCTTCCCGGCTCAATGCGAGGAAGATCGGGGCCCCGAGCATCAACGCCGCAGTGGCGGAGTGATTGTCATCCGCCCCGGCCGCGGCAAGCCGCGCGCCGTCTCCTCCCTGGCCCGGCTCGTAGCGATCCTCCATGAATGCAGTGTCATAGTGATCGGCCATGATGACGACCTGACTGCGATCACGACCCGGGATCGCGACGATGAGATTTCGCTCAGTCGCCTTTCCTTGCTGATTGTGGAGCCATCCCCCCATCCAGGCATAGTCGAAATCCGTCTTCCACTGAAAGGGAAGATCTCCGACCAGTGCCTTGTCCGTCCTACCGGCCGCTTTCACCAGCGCTCGGTAGTGATCCAGCAAGTAGCTGCCAAGCGGATTTAAGTCGCGATGTGGGTGGCGCAGGTGCTTTTGCGTGGGAGTGTCGAGTACGCAATCTGCGTTGTTCTTGGTGAGAAACCGACCCTCGGCAAGATCCGCGATCGTCTTCCAGTACGCGACCTCGAACGAGCGCCGGGCGGTTTTTTCGAAGGTGAGCGGACTCGGCAGCGGATCCCGAGCGGGGGCGAGCATCGTACGGATCCCATCGGCAAGGCGTTGGCCGGTCCCGGGAGCCCCGGATCTGCCCGGCAGGGCGTCGAGCCACTGCTCCAAGCTCTCGCGCTTGGGGGCACTGAGCAGAGAGCGAGCGAAGGAGCGCGGAAGGGGGCTCTTTCCGAGGAGCAGCGGGGCATCGAGTAGTTTGCGCGCGTTTAGCGACTCCTGGCGCGGTGACCTCCCCTGCCTCTCGGTTCGGAGCTCCACGGCGGCGAGGTGAGGCTCACGTTGCAGGACGCGCGGCCAAAGCTCGACGGGATCCGCCAGCCGAAGATCCCGGGTGTCGTAAGCCGTGAGATATCCAAGGAGATTCTCAAGCCGTAGGCTCGCTCGGTGGGTCTGCGGATCGAGATAGGCGACCAGTGGGCGCTGCCAATAAACCGCGTGGTGTCCGAGCTGCATCGCGGGATACTGAAAGCGATAGCCGAAAAGACCTCCCTGCTTCACGGCGGCGATGGCCGCCGCCAACTCTTTGCTGGTGGCCGCCGGACCGTCCAAGAGCGCGTGGAAGTCTGTCGACCAGACCTGGGCGTTTCGCGCCATGGGCTTGCCGTAAAGACCTAGCTCGTCGGGAAGAGCGCTGAATAGGATGTGCGTCATCTTGTCTTCCAGAGAGCTCAGCGCCACCTCATCTTGATGACGCAGCACCCGCGCCC
>DATFYN010000493.1:0-5881 GCA_035315025.1 Myxococcota bacterium | reverse complement strand
CGAGCTCTCCATCTTCTACCGCTGGCCCCACGTGGAGATCTCGCTCAGCCGCTTCGAGCAGTTCAGCTCGGTAGCGATCGCCCTTTCCGTGCTGGTGGGGCTCGTCTACTGCTGCCGGCACAGACGTGACCTCGCCTTCTATGCCCTCGGTTTCCTGGCGCTGCTAATCCCCTATCTGGGTTTCGTCTTCGTCGATATCTGGAGCGCCGATCGCTACATTTACCTCGCTTCCTTGTGCGTGCTGGCGATTGCCGGAACGCTGCTGTTCCAGCTCCACGCCCGTTCTCGTCGCGCGCTGCGCTGGGCGATCGTCGCCGTGGCGGCGGCCTTCGGTTTCGGTTCTGCCGCCACCACGCTCCACCACGAAGCCGTGTGGCAGGACGACGAAGCACTCTGGTCCTATGAGGCTTATCTCAAAGAGCCCTCGCTGCAAGCGATCCAGAGCCTCGCCAAGCTGTACGTGAAGGGCGCCGAGCGGGAGACCAATCCGGGGCGCCAACACGAACTCACGGAGCGTGCCCACGCACAGATCGCTCGTGGGTTCGAGCGCGACCGTGCGCTCGGTCGGCAGCCGAGCGGCTATGCGACCAACGAGCAGCTCCAGCTCTCACACCTCTACGAGCTCGAGGGGCGCCTCGCTGCCCTTGAAGGGGCGCCGCTCGAACGCCAGCTCGCGGCCTACGAGACTGCCCACAAGATCGCACCCAACGCCGCCAGCGCATTCAGACTCGCCCAGGTCTACCTCCAGCTCGCAGAGGAATCTCCACCCGCGGATCGCGAGCGGCTGATCCGGACCTCGTTCGACCACTTTCTCGAGTACATCGCACAATCCGGCTCCGATCCCATCCGGCGCCGACGCAGCGAGATGATGCTCGCGACGCTCTACGAGCAGCCTTACCCGTTCCTCAGTGACGAAATCCTCGCCGCGCGGCGCACCTACTTCCAGTGAACTGTGCCAATCCCTATATCGGTGCCTATCCCTTTTTGAAGGGACGCCGCCGCGTGTGGCGCGAGATCGCGCGCTTCGTGCAGAAGGACGCCGCGGCGGCGCATACCGTGGTCGAGCTCGGCGCCGGCTACTGTGACTTCATCAACCAATTCCCGGCCCGTCGGAAAATCGCCTTCGACCTCAATCCGGAGATGGCCGTGTTCGCCGCACCGGAGGTGGAGCTGCGAACCACTGACGCCACCACTTTGCCCGGCATCGAACCTGAGAGTGTCGACCTCGTCTTCGCGAGCAACTTCCTCGAGCACCTAAACCAGCACGAGCTCGACGCACTCCTCCCGCGCATTCGGTCCGTCCTCTCCCCGCGCGGACGGCTGATCCTGATCCAACCAAACTACCGACTCTGCGCGGACCGCTACTTCGAAGATCCCACCCATCGGACCAAGTTTGACGATGCCAGCATCGTCAACTTGCTCGCTGCCCACGCGCTTCGCGTGGTCCGCGTCGAACCGGCTCTCCTGCCGTTCTCGATGCGCAGCCGCCTTCCTCAGTGGGCGTGCCTCACACGACTCTACCTGCGCTCGCCCATAAAGCCGCTGGCGGCCCAGATGTACGTCGTCGCGGAGCGAGCCTAAGGATGTGGTGCGGAAGGCGCGTATCCGTCGTGCTGCCCACATACAACGAACGAGCTTCGATCCGGCAGTGCATTGTGGAGTTCCAACAGACCGGCGTGGTGGACGAAATCATCGTCGTCAACAACAACGCGGCCGCAGGAACGAGCGAGGAAGTGGCGAAGACCTGCGCCCATGAGGTGCACGAGCCGCACCAGGGCTACGGCGCGGCGATCCAGCGCGGCTTCCGTGAGGCGAGCGGGGATCTCATCATCGTCTCCGAACCCGACGGGACCTTCTCCGCGCGCGACGTGCGCAAGATGCTCGCATACGCCGAGGACTTCGAGGTGGTCTACGGTAGCCGCACCGTGAAAGAGCTGATCTGGGAGGGAGCCAACATGGGCCTCTTCCTCAAGTGGGGCAACTACAGCGTCGCAAAGCTGATGGAGTTCCTGTTCAACACAACCTCGCTCACGGACGTCGGCTGTACAGTGCGCTGCGTGCGCCGCGATTCGCTGCGTCGCATCGAGCCCTTCTTCAGCGTCACGGGTAGCTTCTTTGGTCCGCAGATGATGGTTTTAAGCATCCTGATGAAGCAGAAGATGATCCAGATCCCCGTGAACTACAGGAAACGCGTGGGGACCTCGTCCGTCACCGGAAGCAAATGGGTAGCGTTCCGTCTTGGCATACGAATGATCCTGCTGATTCTCGACTACAGGCTGAGGAGCTGGCTCACCCGGTCGCGCTTCGAGCGGCCGCCGGTGTATGCATCGCCCGAGGTTGCACGGGATGACGTCCCTTCGCGGCTGCCGACCGCGGATCTCGTCGCCGAACAGGACGACGAGGATGAGGAGAAGACCCGGCAAGGCTGAGCGCTCTCATGCAGGAGATCGAGCGCGAACGAGCCAGATCGCGGCTGGCATTTTGAGCGTCCCATTTTGTGTGAACGGCCTGAGCGCCTTCCGGACCTCATCCGCGGCTCGCGCGCGAAGTTCGGTACCCGCGCCGGAGGCGCGAAGCGCAGCGGCCCCGGGCCCGATCTCGAGAGCAAACTCGACCGCGCGATCCGGGTCGCCGCCTCCGAGTGCAAGCGACATTTCTACACCATCGATGGCGACTGCGCCGAAGTTTGCACGGGACAAGACGGCGGAGACGCGCTCGGGGTCGGCGAAGGCGAAGGGGCCAGGGGCATTTGGGTCCGGCGGCGACACCGGCACGTGCCGAGCAATGGCAAGCGCGGGCACGAGCATCCAGGGATTTCGCTGGATGGGCTGCCAACACACGAACGCAATGCGGCCACCGGAGCGGAGTGCGCGGCGCAGGTTCGCGAAGGCCGCCGTCGGATCGGCGAAGAACATTACGCCGAAGCGAGAGAACAGGAGGTCGAAACCCTCTCGCCCGAGCTCCGCGGTCTGCGCGTCAGCGAGGACAAAGCTCGTGTTGGTGAGCGCGCACGCCTTGGCCCGTGCGAGTGCGCGTTCCAGCATTGGGCGCGACACATCGACGCCGAGAACAGCGCCTGTGGGCCCGACCTGGCGTGCCAGTTCGACGGTGGTGGCACCGCAGCCGCAACCGACGTCGACCACGCTCTCGCCGGGCATCGCATTGGCGAGCGCCAGCACGCGCTCGCCGATCGGGGCGATCACCTGATCGAGGGCGTCCTCGCGGGCGGCCCATGTTTCTCCCGCTGCCTCGTTCCAGTAGCGAATCTGTTCGGCATTAGGGCCGGCGAAAGACGGGGCCTCGACCCGGGGCATTAAACCCTCTCCTCTTTGGCTCAGCTGCCCCGGTGTGGCTCATACGCTTTCAACCGAATGTCATCCCGCAGGACCTCGATTCTAGCCCAAGGAAGGCAGTCTCGGGTCCGGCTCCGAGGGCAGAAGCCACACCGTGGCCCTCACCTGGCTCAGGCGCTTAGGGCAGTACAGAAGGATGGGGGACGAGGATCACCAAGAGAGCACCCGCCGCAAGTGCCGGCCCGAAGCCAAAGGGTGAGTTCCAACGGCGCGTAACGAGCGCGCTCCCGGCTCCGAGCGCGAGCCCCGCGATCGAGGACGCGAGCAGAGTCTCCACCACACCGGCTGGGCCGACAAAGGCCCCGATCATCGCAAGAAGCTTCACGTCTCCAAAGCCGAGACCCGGGAACCAGGTCCAGTAGTCGAGGCTCGTCGGCCCCGGGTACCCGGCGTCGTCTCCCGGCCAATGTTCGAAGACTCGGCCGAGCGCGGTGGAGACTCGCGCATGTGCGAAGCCCACACTCCAAAGGAGACCTCCGCCGAGGGCCGCGCCGCCCAACGAGCGCAGCAACGCCGGAAAATACGAAAAACCTTCCAGTGTCTCCATCACCGGCACGAGGACGAGGCCCGCCGCAAGCCCTCCGAGCGAGATCTCGTCCGGGATGATCCGGTGCTCCGCGTCGATCGCAGCCGCTGCGACCAGCGTGGCGGCGAATGCGCACCAGAGCCCCGTGCCGATTCGAGGGCCCATCTCGCCTGCGATCACCGCAAACAGGATTCCAGTGAGGAGCTCGATCGCCGGGTAGCGCAACGAGATGTGCGCGCTGCAACCCCGGCATCTCCCGCGCAGGAGGAGATAGGAGACGAGCGGGATATTCTCATGAGCGGGAATCGGTCGACGGCACGCCGGACAACGCGATCCAGGCCAGACAATCGATTCTCCCCGGGGAAGGCGGTGGATCACGACATTCAGGAAAGAACCGACCACCAGGCCAAAGGCGAACGCAATCGCGCAAAAGGCCATGGGCGACGGCGCGATCACGACGGCGTTCATATTGCTACTTTAGCGCGCGGCGTTCCGGCTCCGCGTTGCCCTCATCGGAAGTCACGGCGCTCGAATACGATCGAAGCCAGACCGAGTACGAGCGCGGCGTATCCGGCGCCGTACACAATGGGAAGCCAAAGGTCCGAAGCGGCCACGGGCAGGCCGTGCACGGCTTGTGTGGTCAGGTTGAAGCTCTCTAGATCCGGCAATACCCGGTGCAGCAGAGCCGTGATCTCGCGCACTGCGGCGACCTGCGAGCGCTGGCCTAGGTCTCGTAAGTTGCGCGTCAAATGCCCAATCAGGTAAAGGCCGACCGTGAAAAGCGATGCGAGCATGGGCGTCGTAAACACCGAGAAGAGCGTCGCGATAGAGGCGAGAAGAGCGAGCTCCATTGCAGTCAGTACGAGCGCGACCGCGTGCGCGGAGGTGAGCGGCGCTTTCACCAGAAGCGAACACGCAACGAACACTCCTCCCATGATGATGAGCTGAAGCCAGAGTGTCACGAGGAGCCCGAAATACTTGCCGAGCAGAAACTCCGTGCGTGACAGCGGCTTCGAGAGGATGGTGTAGATCGTCCGTCGGTCCACCTCACTGTGGATGAGACCCACCCCCACAAAAATTGCGATCGCGGCTCCGAATAGCCGAATCGCCGCGAGTCCCACGTCTTGGAGAATTCGCTCCCGTTCGACGTAGGAGAGGGTCGAAAGGAGGACACCCGTTCCAATCAGAAGCACTGCGAAAAAGACCAGCGTGTAGAGGACGCGGTTGCGAATCGCCTCGCGGACCGTATTGGCAGCGAGCGTTCCGACGCGGACGAGCGACATCATCGGCCACCCTCCTTTGCCTGCGGGATCCCCACCGCCGAAAGGAAGATGGACTCGAGCGACGCGCGGTGCACGGCCACCGATACCACCTCGGCGCCTGCGTCGAGCGCCTCGCGCAGGACACGGCTTGCGTCCTTCTCCGCCACGCGCACCTCGAGACGGTCTGCGACCCCTCGAAGCTTCGCACCGCGCTCCTCGAAGCGGCTCGCAAGCTCCGGCGAGAGGCCCGCAAAGACGATGTCGGTCTCGGGTGTCCCGGCCTCAAGGAACTGGTTCGTCGTCCCCTCGTACCGGATTTGGCCCTTCACGATGATCGCGACGCGATCGCACAGCGTTTCCACGTCCGTCAGGATGTGCGTGTTCATGAAGACGGTCTTGCCTTCCTCGCGAAGGCGCAAAATCAGATCGCGGATCTCCTTGCGCCCAATCGGATCGAGGCCACTCATCGGCTCGTCAAGGAAGACGACGCGGGGGTCGTGTACCAAAGCCTGTGCGATTCCTATGCGCTGGAGCATCCCCTTCGAATAGGTCCGGAGCCGCGAGTCGGCAGCATGCCCGAGACCCACCCACTCAAGAAGTGTTTTGGCGCGGTTGCGAGCGAGGGCCCGGGACAGACCGCAGAGTCGCGCATAAAACTCCAGGATTTCGCGGCCGGTCAAATAGTCGTAGAAGTAAGGATTTTCGGGTAGAAAGCCGACGTGTTTTCGGAACTCGCTCTC
>DATFYN010000492.1:0-2977 GCA_035315025.1 Myxococcota bacterium | reverse complement strand
GGTTGAGGGGCTGCGTCACCTTGCGAGGATCTTGGTGAAGGCCCCGAGAGGCCCTCGACGGGTTCCGAAGGCGGCTTGCGGCGTGACCGGAATCGAAGCTGTTCGCGCCGTTCTTACGGCGGTGCTGAGAAGGCCCGATCGGCGCGCGCGAGGCGATCGCGCGCGCTCTGGTGAACGAGGACCACGAGATGGCCGAGACGCGCTGGTCCGACGCCCTCTCGTCGTCCGGCGCACCGCGATCGTGGGGCGGCGCGCGCTTCGGCAATCGGCTGGTTGATTCGCGCACGCGGCGCGTCGCGGCGACGCCGGCCGTGGCGTTCGCGTCGATCCAACGCCTCGGCGGTCAAACAGGCTGGTACCAGGGCGACCTTTTGTGGCGGCTGCGCGGCTGGCTCGATCTGCTGGTGGGAGGCGTCGGGCTGCGGCGCGGGAGACGCGACCCCGATGAGCTGCGCGTGGGCGATGCGCTCGACTGCTGGCGCGTCGAAGCGATCGAGCCCGACCGCAGGCTCCGGCTCGTCGCGGAAATGAGGCTGCCGGGCCGCGCGTGGCTCGAGTTCGAGGTCGAACCTGACGGCGACGGCGCCCGCATTCGCCAGACCGCGATCTTCGACCCCCTCGGTTTGCCGGGCCTCGCCTACTGGTACGGCATCTACCCGCTCCACAAATTCGTCTTCGCCGGCCTGCTGCGCGGCGTCGCGGAGGCCGCGCTCGCAACCGGCTGCGAGTCTGCGACGAGCTAGGAGGTTCAGGTCAATTCTGATTGCGAGATGGTTCTAACACAGCGGCTTGTGGGGGGACTTTTGTGGGGACCCCCACGTCTCTCGGTGGCTTCGCCTGACTTCTGCTGACTTTATGATCGTTGGAATTTAGCGGACTTAGCGGACACCTCGAACTGCCTTACGCGTCGAGCCGGACTTACACCGAGGGGGGTCACAGGTTCGATCCCTGTCGCGCCCACCAGAAATCCCACGAAAAACTAGCCGTTTATAGAATCCATACCTCGCGCCACCCTCTCCGGCGCAGCTACTGGTGGGATTTTTGGTGGGAGGGGAAAAGCTCATGGGGGTGCATCGGCGAGGTGAATCGCCGCATTGGGTGGTCGAGTTCATTTACCGCGGTGAGCGCTACAAGCGCCCCTCCGGCACGACTCCCCGAGGGATGGCTGCGGCAGGTGGCCAATCAGCTTGCAATTCGGAATTCGCGAATTATGAATTATGAAGTACGCTAGCTCCCATGGCCCTCCGTCCGCAGGACGTCGTGGTTCTCCTGAAGCTGGTCGCCGCCGACTCGTCAGGCCTTACCTATGCCGCGATTGCCAAGGCCCTGGGCATGAGCCTGTCCGAGGTGCACGGGAGCCTCGACCGAGCCCTTGAGTCGGGTCTCGCGCGAAAGGAGGGCCGAGCCCCGGCACGACCGATCCCCGCTGCGCTGAAGGAGTTCTTGGTTCACGGGCTTCGTTACGCCTTTCCGGCGAGAGTAGGTGGCCCCGCCCGTGGAATCCCTACGGCGCACGCCGCTCCGCCTTTGAAAACCCAACTTGCGCCTTCGGACGAGCCGCCTCCCGTCTGGCCGGATCCCAAAGGCACGGTCCGCGGGCTGGAGCTCGCACCGCTTTATCGCTCCGTACCGGGGGCTGCAAAACGAGATACGAAGCTCTACGAGCTCCTCGCGCTCGCTGACGCACTTCGAATCGGGGGGGCGCGGGAGCGCAAGCTGGCCGAGGTTGAGCTCGGCATGCGGCTCGGGTGAGTCCGAGACTGATCGAGCACGCGAATCTTGCACTTCTCCGGCGCGTCGCTGAGCACCTTGGCGAGTTGCGTGAGCAGGTGGTTTTCCTGGGCGGTGCCGCGACGGACCTTTTGATCACGGATCCCGCGGCAGGGCCCGTCCGCGCCACGGTCGACGTCGACGTTGTGATCGAGGTGGTCTCGCGCTCAGCGTATAGCCGCATCCAGCAGCGGCTTCGACGGGCCGGATTCGTTGAGGACGAACGCCCCGGTGCTCCTCTCTGTCGCTGGGTTGTGGACGGGATTCCCGTGGATGTGATGCCAACTGATCCGTTAATCCTTGGCTTCGCGAATCGCTGGTATCCCGCGGTGGTTGCTGCGCCGACTCGTCACACCTTACGAGAGGGGCCCGAAATTCGTCTGATCACAGGACCGCTCTTTGTGGCGACCAAGCTCGAGGCCTTTCGACAGCGAGGGCAGGGCGACCTCTACGGCAGCCGCGATCTCGAAGACATCGTCGCGGTAGTCGATGGTCGAACCGAGCTGGTGATGGAGTGCCGCGCGGCCTCGTCGGAGCTTCGGAGCTATCTCGCGAGCGAGTTGCGTAAGCTCGTGGAGAAATCGGAGTTCGCCGACGCGCTGAGCGGCCATCTTGCGCCCGATGCCGGTTCGCAGGGGCGGATGCCGCTCGTGATGGAGCGGATCGAAGCGATTACACGTCTTGGCTGATGCGGCCGGGCCGCTCCAAGCGAACCTCTTGATTCACTTCGGAGAACCGAAGCCGGATCCACGAGTCGCTGGAGGGAGCGACCCTCTATGGGGGTCGCCGGTTCGAATCCGGCCATCGGCTCCATTTTTACGCGGTTACCGCGCGCAAGTCGGTCATGCGGCACGATCAATTGGACGGCCGCTGGCTGGCTAAGCGGTTGCCTGGCGGCGCTGCCTTTTTGGGCGGGAAGTACGGATTAGGCTGCGGTCGTGCGCCCTAACGGCGAGATTGATTCTAACACATTTTGTTGTGTGGGGACTTTTGGGGGGACCCCCGCGTCCCTTTGTGGCTTCGCGTGTCTTCTGCTGACTTTACGATGGTTGGAATTTCGCGGACTTAGGCTGAAGTTCCCCGCCGCGTCGGCACCAATTCTCTCATGAAAGCACTGAGTTGAGGTCGTTTTGCATGCAAGATCGTAGCCAATAAAGATTGTAGAATAGACTTGACGAAGCGGCGTGATACGCATAGGATGCGGTCA
>DATFYN010000491.1:0-12355 GCA_035315025.1 Myxococcota bacterium | reverse complement strand
AGCTCTCCCTCCGCGACGTCGGAGAGCAAGGCGTCGCGCGCGGGACCCACGAACGACTGGAACGAGCCCCAGGCCAGCGCGTAGACGAGGAGCGCGCCCAGGCTGAGCGCACCGGCACCGACCACCTTCGCCATGGTCAAGGTCGTCGCCGCAGCCACGAGGTGCACGGCCACGAGCAGGCGCCGGCGATCCAGTCGGTCCGCCGTGACGCCTCCGGCCAGAAGCAGGGTGAGCGAGGGCAGGTTCAGGAACATCTGCGCCGTACCCACCCAGCGCGGGTCCGCGCGGAGCTCGCCCACGACGAGCCAGGAG
The DNA here is from genome assembly GCA_035315025.1 of Myxococcota bacterium. Lineage (GTDB taxonomy): Bacteria > Myxococcota_A > UBA9160 > UBA9160 > UBA9160 > UBA9160. Next base: position 12,043 of record DATFYN010000491.1, on the reverse strand, counting down.
AAGAGCACCTGCTGCATGCCCCAGGAGCCGAACCAGGCTCCAATCGCCGTCATGAACCAGGGGTAGAGCGAGCGCGCCGGAGGGGACTCGGAAGGAGTGGGCTCGGGCGAGCGAGGCTCGGGGGCGCTTTGCATTTTAAGCGCGAGCATCCCGCATCGGCGCGAGCGCGGCGACCACAAAAGGCCCCGGCGCGCGGGTGACGCAGCGCTCGCGTTCGTCCATGCTAGGCGGGGGAATCCACGATGCCGTCCTTACCGCGCGCGATCGCGTGCTTCACATTCGACAACATGGGGGAGGCCGCCGAGCTTGGCGCGGGCGGGCTCCCCTTGCCGCAGCCTCACGAGTTGCACCCCTCGCTCTCCCGCGGCTACCCGCGGATTTTCGACCTGCTGGAACGACACGCGGTGCGCGCGAGCTTCTTCGTCGAGGGCTGGAACGGTCTACACCACCCGGATGCGGTGGCGGAGATCGTTCGTCGGGGCCACGAGCTCGGCATGCACGGTTGGGTCCATGAGCGCTGGTCTTCGCTTTCGCCGGGCGAGCAGACTGCGCTCGCCGCGCGCGCGACCGACGCACTTGGGCAAGCGGCCGGCGTGCGGCCACGCGGATTCCGTGCACCCGGCGGCGCCCGCACGCCGGAGACCGAAGGGATCCTGATCAGTCTCGGCTACGCCTACGACGCGAGCCTCGGCAGCGGGATGCGACCCGAGCGCCTTTCTCAGGGGCTCGCGCAGGTGCCGTTCGTGTGGCCTTGCGTCGACGGATTCCACTACCTGCGGGAGCCCCCGGCAAAGCCTGCCGAGGTGCGGGAGACCTGGCTTCGGGCGCTCACGCGCACGGCTTCCGAGGGCGGCCTCTTTGTCACGGTATGCCACGCCTTTGTGACGGGCCTCGAAGAGGCGCGGATCGAGGTGTTGGGCGAGGTGATGGCTGCGGCGGCCGGCGACCCGCGGATCGCCGTCCTGCAGGTGGGCGAGGTAGCAGAGCTCCTGCTGGCGGGTGCGGCGCCGCCGTGAAGGTTCTCGCCCCGGACGCTGCGGTGCGCTTTGGCATCACGCTTCCCCTCACGAAGCTGCCGCTGGCCGCCCACGGGCCGCTTCTTCAAGAACTTTGCGACTTCGGTTACAGCGATGCTTGGACGAGTGAAACGAGCGGGCACGACGCCTTTGCGCCCCTCGCCTTCGCGGCGGCGCTGGAGCCCCGCCTGCGTCTCGGCACCGCCATCGCGGGGGTCTACGCCAGGGGCCCCGCGCTTCTTGCCATGAGCGCTGCGGCGCTCTCCGAGGCGGCCCCCGGACGCTTCGTGCTCGGCATCGGTGCCTCGAGCGCGGCCATCGTCGAAGGCTGGAACGCGGCGCGCTTCGAGCGTCCACTCGCTCGGGTCCGCGACACGCTGCGCTTTTTGCGCCGTGCCCTCGCCGGCGAGCGGGTCGACGAGGTCTACGAGACCTTCGCCGTGCGCGGCTTCCGTCTCGAGCGCCCGCCGGAATCGCCGCCGCCGATCTACCTCGCAGCGCTGCGGGAGGGGATGCTGCGCCTCGCGGGCCGGGAGGCCGACGGGGTGATTCTCGGTCTGCTTTCGGCGCAGGACGTGGCGCGGGTCGTGGCGATCGTCGACGAGGGCGGGCCGGGCAAGGACGTGGTCGCACGGATTGCGGTTTGTCCCACCGCCGATGCCAAGAAGGCGCGCGAGGCGGCGCGGAGGATGCTCGCGACGTATCTACAGGTTCCGGTGTATTCGCGCTTTCACGAGTGGCTGGGCCGCGGCGAGCTCTTGCGGGCCATGCATGAGGCCGGCGCGGCGGGCGATCGCGAAGCGGCAAAGCGGGCGCTGCCCGACGCGCTCGTGGACGCTCTTTTCGTGCACGGGACGCCCGAAGAATGTCGGGAAAAGCTGGAGCGCTTCGTGGCCGCTGGCGTGCGGACGCTGGTCGTCCAGCTCTTTGCCCACGACGGCGATCCCCGCGAAGCGCTGCGGGCCCTCGCACCGCGCGGGCGATGAGGTCCGGCTCTCGCCAGTCCCCTGCGCGAAGCGCGGGTAGCGTCCGCTCCATGGAGCTCGACGCCGTTCACTGCTACCGGGCCTTGCGCAGCCGCGACCGCCGCTTCGATGGTCGCTTCTTCACCGGCGTCACGACCACGGGGATCTACTGCCGGCCGGTCTGCCCTGCTCCGGCGCCGAGGCGCGAGAACGTGCGCTTTTTCCCGTGCGCGGCCGCCGCCGAGGACGCGGGTTTCCGACCGTGCCTGCGCTGTCGCCCGGAGACGGCGCCCGGCACCCCGGCCTGGCAAGGGACCTCGGCCGTTGTCTCGCGGGGGCTGCGGCTGATCCGCGAAGGGGCCCTCGACGGCGGCGCCGTGGCTGAGCTCGCGACACGTCTGGGCATCGGAGAGCGGCAACTGCGACGGCTTTTTCTCCGGCATCTCGGGACGTCGCCGCTCTCCCTCGCGCGGGCGCGCCGGCTTCACTTCGCGCGCACTCTGCTCGATGAAACCGATCTTCCGATGACGGAGATCGCGTTCGCCGCCGGGTTCCAGAGCATTCGACAGTTCAACCACGCTCTCCGTGCCTGTTTCGGCGAATCGCCTCGTCGCCTGCGCGCTCGTCGCCGTTCCCCGGCAGTGGTGCAAAGCGATGTCGTGACACTTCGCCTTGCCTACCGGCCGCCCCTCGACTGGGATGCTTTGCTTCGCTTCCTCGCCGCGCGCGCCACTCCTGGCGTCGAGTGGGTCGACGGCGGCATCTACCGACGGACCGTCGAAATGCACGGTGCGCCGGGGACGATCGAGGTCGCCAAGGGCGCCGACGGGTCGCATCTCGTGCTGCGCGCTCGGCTCGGCGATCCCGCTGGGCTCATCGAGGCGGTGGACCGCGTGCGGCGGATTTTTGATCTCACGGCCGATCCGCTTTGCATCGCGGGCGACCTCGCGCGGGGCGCGGGGCCGCGGCTTCGCGCGGCGCTTAAAGGCCGACCGGGCCTGCGCGTACTCGGGGCGTGGGACGGGTTCGAGCTCGCCGTGCGGGCCGTGCTCGGTCAGCAGATCAGCGTTGCCGGGGCGTCCACCCTTTGCGGGCGCCTCGTAGAGGCCTTCGGCAAGCCGATTTCCTTTGGGCGTGGGCTCACGCACCTTTTCCCCACGCCAGACGCGCTGGCCTCGGCGGACATCGCAGCGATCGGGCTTCCGCAGGCCCGGGCCAATGCACTGCGCGCGTTGGCGCGGGCCGTGGCAAACCAAACGCTGCGCCTCGACGCGGCGCGCGGACTCGACGATGCCATCGCACGGTTGTGTAGTGTGCCAGGAATCGGAGAGTGGACCGCGCACTACATCGCAATGCGTGCCTTCGGTGAGCCCGACGCGTTCCCCGCAAGCGACCTGGGACTGCGCAAGGCGCTCGCGGGCGAAAAAGCGCCGCTCTCGGCCGCAGAGGTAGCGAGTCTTGCGGAAGCGTGGCGACCCTGGCGCGCCTATGCCGCGATGGCGCTCTGGAACGACTTGTCTTGCAAGGACGATTCGTGAGGCTCGCGCCAGCGCGCGGTGTGGGACGCGCTCCGCGGGGTGCCCTTTCCGCAGACCACGAGCTACGGCGAGATCGCGAGATCCCTCCGCCGGCCGGGAGCCGCGCGCGGCGTGGGCGCGGCCTGCGCCGCGAACCCGCTCTGGCTTCTCGTGCCCTGCCATCGCGCGCGGGGCTCCGATGGAGAGCCTTTGGGTTTCGCGGCGGGTCTTGAGCGCAAGGCCTGGCCGCTCACCCACGAGGCTGTCGCGCAGCTCGCCCCCCCCCGCTCTTTGAAGCGCTACGCAGGGATCTAGATCGGGGTCTGGTGGAGATATGCGCGCAGACCGCGAATCTCCTCGTCCTGCTCCGCGATCTCATCGCGCAGCAGGTCGCGCATCGAGAGCATCGCCATAAGGCGACCTTCCTCGAGCACCGGCAGGTGGCGGAAGCCGGCGCGCTGCATCTTTTCCAAGCACTCGCTGCGGGTGTCGTGGGGCGCAGCGGTCATCACCTCCGTCGTCATCGCGTCGCAAACGCATGTCGAGGACGGGTCACGCCCTTCCACGACGACCCGCGTCATGAGGTCGCGCTCCGAGAAGATGCCGACGATCCGGTCATCTTCCACGATCGGGATCGCGCCCACCCGGGCCCGCGCCATGATTTGCGCGATCTGCATCACAGTCGCCGTCGGGGGAGCCGTCACAAGACGGTAGGGCCGAATGATGTGGCGGATAGCATGCATGCAATACCTCCCGACCGCCGCGCGGCGGAAGCCTGCTCCGTGGGATGGGTCGCTCCGGGGGTTCGCATGCGTCCGACGAAGCAGGAGGCGGGCGGTCTTCTTCATTAGGCACCCGATCCGGGTGCCTGGCAAGGAATTTGTGCGGCCGATGGCACAGTTCCGCGCGCGACGAGGGGGTGCTAGGCCCCCCGCGTCATGCGCAGGTAGGCGCGCGCGTCCTCGCGGCCCGGGTCTTTTTCGAGCACCTTCTCCCACTCTGCCGTGGCGTCGCTTGTGCGGCCCAGTCCGTAGTAGGTGACTCCGAGCTGCACGGCCGAGGGGAGAAAGTCAGGGTTCGCCCGCAGAACCCGTCGGAACTCCTGCGCGGCTTGGTGGGGCAGCCCGCTCTCGCGCAGCGCTACGCCGAGGCGATGACGGATGTCATGAAAGTCCGGGCAACGATCGAGCGCCTTGCGGTAGGCCTCGATCGCGTCCCGGAGCTCGCCCACCTCTCGGTAGGCGTCGCCAAGCGCGGCCTGAAGGTTCGCGAGCTTGCCCCGCGTGGTCGGATCGACGAGCCCCTCGCTCGCCGCAAAGCGTCTCGGCGTCGCGGTCGCCATCTCTTCGGCCAAGGCACGGGAGCGTTCGAACTCGCCCCGCTGCTCATACACCGATACCAGCGCGAGAGCCGCCTCGGCGTAGCCGGGGTTGATGCGGATGGCCCGCTCGAGACTCTTCGCGGAGCTCTCGAGGTCGCCGCGGCGCTCATGGAGCAGACCCACCATGTAGTGGACGTCGGCGAAGCCCTCGCGCGTCTCGAGCAGCCGGGTCAGGTATCCGAGGGCGCCCTCGAGGTCGCCACGTTCGAAGCTTGCGCGGCCGAGTTGATACTGCTCGCGCTCGTCTGATGTCAACTCACCCGCGCTCGGCATGCGTGGGCGCGAGACGCAGCGTTCAGTTCGCCGCGGGAATTAGGTCGGCGGCCTGCTTGGCGACGTCGCTGCCTTGGTAGTTGCGCAAGATGACCTCGAAGATCTTCTGGGCTTCGTCCTCGAGGTTCATCTTCGAGTAGCAGACACCGAGCTGGTAGAGCGCCTGGGCGTCGAGGCCGAGGCCCGGGTACTTGTTCAACACGCTGCGGTAGCGATCGGCGGCGGACTGATATTCCTCGCGCTGAAGATAGAAGCCGGCGATTCGCATCTCATGGTCGGCCAGGCGCGTGCGCAGCTCCTTCCAGAGCTGCTCGGCCTCCGGGGCCTGCGGCGAGTGGGGATAGCGAGCGAGGAGCTGATCTAAGAAGCCAAGGGACAAGCGCGTCGCCGTCTGGTCGCGGCTTGCATCCTTCGACTGCTTGTAGTGGCACATCGCCGCGCGGAAAAGCGTGTAGGGCACCTGCTCGTGCTGGGGATGGAGGTCACCGAAGTCGCGATAGTAGGAGAGCGCCTCGTCGTACTTGCCGTCGTCGTAGTAGGCGTCGGCGATCTTGAGCTCGGCCAAGATCGCGTAGTCGCTGTAGGGGTAGTTGTCGATGATCTGCTGGAACGACTCGATGGCCTTCGCGTGGTCGCTATTCGGGAATACCCAGAGTGTCTTCGCCGGTTCCTCCATCAGAGAGAGCCCCTTGCGATAGAGCTCCTCGGCCGACGGGGTCTCGGTCGACATCGTCGGCTTGGTGGAGGCGCAGCCGAAGCTGAGCAGGGCACAGAGCGGAAGGCTGGCGGCGATCCCGATCCGGTGGCCACGGGCGAAACGGGTGCTGAAGCTCACGCTGGATCCCCCCAAAAGGATGATCGGCAAGACGGCAAACTACTAGAGTCCGTCCCTGCATGTCAATTTGCTACGCTCGGCAAAGATTCTTGGAGGAAACTCATGGTTCACGACCACTTGGCCACGCACCGCTTGGACCGGCGCCTTTTGAGGCGGCGCAACTGGGTGACCCCGAAACAGTTGGCCAAGGAGCTTGAGGCCCTGCCCGACGTCTCCGAGAAAATCCGCCCGCCCGAAGAGGGGCAGGAAGCGAGTGAGGAAACCAAGACGCCATAGGGGGGATTTCCTCCCACTTGGGTCGGAAATTCCCTTCCGGGATGCTCCCCTGCGCGAGCGCCTAAAGGGTGATCCGATAGCGCAGCTCAATCAACTCGACGCCCAAGAATGTTCTTTGGCGCTGCGCCCCATCGAACTCCCAGCCCGCGGCCTCGTAGATCCGACGTGGACGCTCATTTTGCTCGGCCGTCCAGAGGGTTGCCTCGCGGTAGCGCCGTGCGCGGAGCGCGTCCAGGGCTGCCCGCATGAGGCGCTGGCCCACACCGCGGCCCCAGCTCGAGGGGAGTGCGTAGAAGGTATCGAGCTCGCCGGTTCGCCAAGGGTCGGCATCCGTGTCCATGGACCGCCGGACCACGGCAAAGGCCACCAGTTCGCCCGCGTGCTCGGCGACGAGGGTCACTTCATGAGGAGCTGCCCGCTCCCAGCGCTCCGCCGGAGAGTGGAGGAGAGCGAGCCGCTCGGGGGGCAGAAAGTGGGCCCACGCGGTGCGTGCAGCCTCGACGAAGACGTGCCAATGGCTGCACCATCCCCGGGACGGGCAGCCCGCACAAGGATCTCCATCTTTCCGAGCGTAGCCGGGCCCCGCTTCGCAAGACGCGGAGAGGCTCGGCCGCGGGTGTAAGGATCCCTCGCCGAGGCGCGAGGAGCTGCGCCACCAGAGAGCCCCCTCGCGAGGCGGCCGCTTCGCAGGCCGGCGCCTCCTCCTTCTCGCGCTAGAGCCGGTTCTTGGCGGGTAGCGGTGCGGGTAGGGCCGCGGGCGGGGCGCCGGGCGGGCTCGGCAAGCGCTCCGCCGCGAAATGGAGGAAGAACCAGAGGAGCGCAGCGACGAGCGCCGCCGCAAGAAGCGAGGCCGCGATCGCGACCCTGCGGATGCGACTCTGGCGACGCGCGTAGGCCTTCTCTGCCGCAGCCCGGTCCGTTTCGGCCCCCGCTCGGATCCCCGCGGCCGCATTCGTGGGCTCGGGGATTCGCGCCAGCTGAACGGTCACGTTGTCCGGGCCACCATGATGGTTGGCAAGGTCAACGAGCATCCGCACGGCGTCTTGAGGTCGCGCGTTTGCGAGCGCGCCCACCAGCTCGGACTCGGGAACGCAGCCCCAAAGGCCGTCTGTGCAGAGCAAGAAGCAATCCCCGGGCCTCGCGACCACAGGCCGGATCTCCACATCCAGGTCCGGCTCGCCTCCGATCGACCGCAAAACCTCGTTGCGGCGCGGATGAACCGCTGCCTCGGCGGCGCTCAGGAAGCCACGGCGCTGCAGCTCCGCTACGTACGAGTGGTCGGCGGTGAGGGCAGTGAGCTTCCCGTCGCGGAAGACGTAGGCGCGGCTATCGCCCACGTGGGCGACCCAGGCGTCGCCCGTGGCGGCGAGCAGAAGCGCGACCCCGGTGGTGCCCATGCCTGCGTAGCGCGGGTTGCTACTTGCGACCTCGAAGATGCGTTCGTTCGCCGCGAGGAAGGCCTTGCGCAGCGACTGCTCGGGTTCTTCGTGGCTCGCACCCAGCACGTTCCCGATCGTGTCCACCGCAATGCGGCTCGCGACTTCCCCGCCCTGGTGGCCTCCCATGCCGTCCGCCACGACCAGGGCGCGCCAGCCCGCGCCATTGGCGAACTCACCGTACGAGTCCTGATTGCTCGCACGTACCCGTCCGACGTGGGAGAGGGAGGCGATCTCAACTGCAGTCGCAGGGATTTCGCTCATCTCTCGAACACCAAATCGATGTCGGCGATCTTGATGCGGTCGCCGGGACGCAGCGGGCTCATCTGGACCGCCGTTCCGTTCACCTGGGTGCCGTTGCTCGAGCGCAGATCCTCGATCGACACGCGGCGGCCGGAAACGTGGATTTCAGCGTGATAGCGAGAGACCGTGCTCGACGGGATGGCGAGGTTGTTGTCCGGCGGGGATCCGATGCGGATACGGCCGGGCCGGAGCGCGATGCCTTCTCCTGCACGCGGACCTGTCACGAACACAAGGCGTCCCGCCGGTCGCCGGCGCAGGACGAGCCACCCCGCGAGTGCCAGGCCGAGGGCGGCACCCGCGGCGCCGGCCGCAACCGGCCAGAGGGGCCGGCGGTAGAGCGGGTAGAGGACCGCACGGGCTTGCTTTAGGCCCCCTACCGACACTTCGATGCGATGGGTCTTCCCGTCGAGGTCGGGCGTGAATCGTGCGACGTAACTCTTTGTCATCTGGGAGAGAATGTTGTCGTAGAACGCCGCCATCTGACCGGGGTTCGCGGCTTCGACGAAGTCGCCGCCCGTCTCTTTCGCCACCCGCTGCAGCGCCTCGAGCCCGCCCCTTCCGAAGTCCGCATAGCCGATCGTAAAGACGGGGATTTGTGCCCGCGAGCCGTCGCCTTGAGCGAGCGCAATCACCTCGTCGAGCTTGTGGACGCTGCCGCCATCCTGACTGTCGGAGAGCAGGATCACGAATGCGCTACGGGGAATCTCCCCGCCTTGCCGCACGAGCTCCACCGCGCGGTACATGCCGTCGTACAACAGCGTCCGCATCGAGGTGGAATCGACCTCGAGCGTGGACAGCCGCACGCGCGCATCCGAGCGTGCAGCGGAAAAAGGAGCCACGGCCTCCACTTTGCCGCCGAAGCTCGAGATTGCGATCCGGTCGGCGGGACCCAGGCGGTCCAGGAAGGCGAGCGCGCCGGCCTTCGCCTGGTCAAGGGCCTCGCCCTGCATGGTGCGGCTTACGTCCAGGGCGAGGACGCACGCCATGCCGCGGTTGCTCTCACCGAGAGGCGTCAGTGTCACGGTCTTCGGGTCGATCGGGCGCCCATCCTCGGTGATCGCGAGATCCACCGGGCGCAGGTGCTCGACCGGGGTGCCGAGTCGGGTCTGGGCGCGCAGATACAGGTTCACCGCGGCGTCGGGGACCACGCCCACCTCGACGTCGTCGAGCTCGAGGCGTTGGACGGCATGCATCTCGAAGCCACCGGAATCGTGGCTCTGTGCCGCGGCCGGCGCTGCGACCGTGAGCGCGAAGACCGCGACTGACACGGCTGCGTAACGCACGGCTAGAAGACGGTACGGAACCGGAACGTGGTTCGTCCGAGCCTGCCGAAGTCGGCATCCTTGAGCTCGGTGCCCTCCGTCCGCTTGTCGTTGACGAAGGTCGGGTTCTTGTCGCTGAGGGGCGCGATCACGAACATGCCGTCCTGGTGCTTCACCTTGGCGTGCTCCCGGGAGATCCACTCGCTCGGCAGTAGAACCTCACAGCCCTCCGATCGACCGAGCCGGCTATCGCCATCGGGCACCCGGAAAACCTCACCCTCAAGCTCCCCGTCCACGGCGACGAGCACGCCCACGGTCTTTCCACGGATGGAAAGGGCCGTCCGGTACCTGGTTTCTCCCTAACGGCCCGAGGGCGTCGGTCTCGCGCTTCTAGGCGGGGAATAGCGGGCGGATGGCAGTCGGGCGGGGGGAGCGGAGGCGGCGGCACGATCGGCTCGGGCCGCTCAAGCGTGGGCTGCGGTCGCAGCTCCGTGGACGCAGGCGGTGCAGAGAAGGGCGGCACCACCGGGGCCTGCGGCGAAAACGGCGTGCCGGGCGCGCGCTGGAGTGATTGGGTCGCGACATCCAGGCGGCGCGGGGGGAGGATGCCACGCCGCACCCCGCTCGGCTTCATCCCCTTCTTGCCTCTAAACAGCCCGCGCAGCGAGTCGAGAAACCCCAATACTCCACCTCGGGACGGCGCTGCGATCTCAGCCGCCGCGACCGTGAAACGACCCTAGAATACCGCGCCAAAAGCCCGCAGCCGCCAGTGCGTCGTCGCTCGGCAGGCCGCCCTCACCCGCTACAGCGGCAGCCATGAAGCGCGGGACATAGTCCGCAGTCTCCATCGGCAGGAGATTGCTTTCCACACACCTCCAGTAGCAGCGATCGCTGAACGGGTCGGACATGCGTGAGGGCGGTACGGACGCCGTTCTCGCCACGGCGCGCGGCAACCTCGGGGGAGCGCCGCGGGTCGCGCCGTTCGTCGACACCGCCTTCCATGCGAAAGCCGTAGCGCCTTGCGGTCGCGGCATGAACGGCCAGAGGCCGAGCGCAGCGACCGGTCTCCCGATGTCGGTCTGGTAGCTGCTCTCGATCATCGCGAGGTAGTGCAGGAGCTCCGGCATCTTTGCCCGCACCAGCTTTTCGCGCAGCATCGGCACAAGCGGCTCCCCGCACCGCAACGAAGCTCGATGAAGTCGTGTTCCTTGCGCATGCGCGAGCACACGTCCTGGTAGAACGGCGCCGGCACGCCGTCCGGGCTCTGGCGCAGCCCAATCAGCACAAGGCCCACGCGCTCCTCCAGGCAGGGGCGCAGCTCACTCGGCGCCACCTCCTCCATCCTGCAGGCGTAGCCCTCACTGGGGGTGGCAGCTCGGTGAGCGGGAGCGCTCGACGGCGTTGCGAAAGACGGTGGGAAGATCGACCGGGCGACCGAGCTCCGCGGAAAGCCGGTCGCCGAGGCGTCCGTTCGAGAGCAGGAGCCCCGCCGCCGACTGGAGCTTTGTCTTGGCCCCCGACCAGTCGGCCTTGAGCCCGGCGGCGGCTGTGGCTGCGGCTTGATCGAACACGGCATCGCTCTTTCGCCAGCGCCAAGCGATCGTCGCGAAAGCGAGAACGAGAAGCGTCCCTTTGCGATCCGTGCCGGTGTCGCCCTCGTCTTCGTCCTGCTCGAACACGAAGCGCGTGTCGCCGGCGAGCTCGAGGATGTCCCCCGACGCGAGCAGCGTGGGCTCGGCTAAGGGGGTGCCGTTCAGGAGCGTCCCGTTCGCGCTGCCCAGGTCGACTGCGGTGAACCCCTCGGGAGAGGCGCGGATCAAAAGCGTAGGCGTGAGACCAGACGAGCGTGCAGGCGCCGGCGTTGCCCGACAATTAGATCTGCCTGGTCGAGCGCTGTCGTCGCAACGCGCTCTTCGCCCTGGACCTGGACGAGGCGCGCCCATCTCCGCCGCCCCGCTCCACGTGAGCTACGGGCCGCTACCCGTCGGAACGTCAATCTCCACGACGGTTGCTGGACCGATGGAACCGGAGAGGTAGCCATCGAGCCGCGCACGGCTCCCACCACGATAGACCTCGACAATTTCGATGTTGGCGATCGGGCGGCCGCGGTCCATCAGCCGACCGTGCATCCCCGGCTTCACGCCCCGCGGCGTACCGAGGTCGATCAGTACCGTTTCGATCTTGCCTGCCGCTCCTTCGGTCGAGATGACGGTGCCCGTGAGCTTCTCGGCGCGGGGCGGCGCAGGAGCCTGCGCCGGTTTCGCCGCTCGGTGTTTCTTTTTCTTCGGGGGCGGCGGCGGTGGCGGTGGCGGCGCATCGGCCTGAAAGTTCACCCGGAGCTCGTAGCCCAGCAGACCGGCGTCAGGGGGCTCGGCGATCTCAAGAAAGTAGATCCCGGGCTTATCGACCCGAGCCTCAAGGCCGGTGATCGGCGCCGTGCCGCTCTTGGCTTCGCCGAGCTTGGCGGCCGCTCCGTCCGTGATCACGACCGAGTAGGGCGGGATGGGTTTACCGTTCTTGCCGACCGCGACCACTTCGACGCTCACGTGGCCGGGGTCCGGAGCTTCAAAGCGGTACCAGTCCGCGCAGTCGCCATCGCTGCAGTCGAGGCTGTCGGCCTTCCAGGTCTCTAGGGGCAGGGGCGTTGCGCCGGAGGGCTCGGCGTCCGGGTCGACTTTCTTCGCACAGCCGAGCGCACAGCCGAGCGTTGTGACGGCGAGGAGGGCAGAGAAAAAATGGCTGCGGCGTCGCATCACCATGGCGTTTCCTAGTTCCGTGT
>DATFYN010000490.1:0-4201 GCA_035315025.1 Myxococcota bacterium | reverse complement strand
TCGGATGCCCGCACCTTCGTTAGCTGCCACTCCACTTCATCGTCGCCCGGCGGGCATGCAAGATCACGCTCAAAGGCTTCGGGGTGCGCGCAGAAGAGCGACGGGATCTCCGAGGCGCGCCGCGCGAAACAGTCCGCGACGGGCTCAGACAGGTCGAAAAGGCCGAACGGCGCGATCAGCACCAGCCTTCCGACCATTCTTCGCGAGAGCGCCGCGATTTCTGCCGCGAGCAGTCCTCCGGGCCCGTGGCCCACGAGATCGGCGCCCGCAAGACCGGCGCTCTCGAGCAGATCGAGGGTCACACTGATCCAATCGAGAAGATCGTCGAGCTTGTGGTGACCGGCCCCGCCTCCGGGAAACCCGGGAAGTGAGGGGACCACGACGCGGCGCTCTCGCGACAGGTGTTCGAGAAAAGGAGTCCAGGTGCCGAGCCCGCCCATGCCTGCGAGCAGACCCAGCGCCGGGCCGCACCCACGCTCCCACACCCGGTGCGATTCGCCGTCAATGCGCACGTCGCGCACGAGCGGGCCACTCAATGGGCAATCTCGCGTGGTCTCGCGAGCGCAGGTGCCGCAAGAGGCTTTGGCCACCAGCGGTTTTCCCATTCGTCTTCAAAAAGATCGCGAAGCTGTGGCATGACGCGCTTCGCGAAGAGCTCCGTATTGTAGAACGCGAGCTCTCTGCCCATGTTTCCGAACTGCAGCAGTAGCATGAGTTGACCGACGTTGAGCGAAACGGCGACTTCCCGGAGCTGCTGGGCCACCTCGTCGGGACTCCCCACGATGACGTAACCCTTCGAGACGATCTCTTCGAATGACGGTGCGCCGAAGGCACGGGCGTCCGTGGCGCGCGCCGCCGCCTGCAGAACCTGCGAGACGACCTTCGAACGGATGGTCGCCTCACTCGTGTACCCCGGAGGCGCAGCGAAGCGCGCGTCCACATGGAGGCAGCGGTTGTAGAAATATTCCGCCGACTCCCGATAGAGGTCGAGCGCCTCTTCGCGTGATTCCGCGACTCCCACAAACTGCAGAAAACCGGCGCGGAAGGGATTGCGGTCCTTGCCGAGCCGCTTCATTTCTTCCCAGAAGCCGTTCATCGTGGCTTGACCCGCCTGGTAGCCGAAATAGGAGAGGTAGGCGTAGACGTAGTCGAGCTCCGCACACCATCGCCACGTCTCCACCGAGCCACCTCCTGGAATCCAGATCGGCGGGTGCGGCTTTTGGATCGGACGAGGCCACAGATTCACGTAGCGGAGCTTGGTGAAGCGCCCGTTCCACACGAATGGATCCGGGTTCTGCCACGCCTTCATGATGAGATCGTGGGCCTCGTGATAGCGCTCGCGGAGCTGGCTTGGGTTTATACCGTACGCATAACAGGTATCCATGGGCGTCCCCACCGGGAACCCTGCGACGAGTCGGCCGCCCGAGATGCAGTCGAGCATCGCGAACTCTTCCGCCACACGGATCGGCGGATTGTAGAGCGCAAGCGAGTTGCCCATTACCACAATCGCGGTGTGGGACGTGCGCCGTGCCAGCGACGCTGCGATGAGATTGGGCGACGGCATGAGACCGTAGCCGTTTTGGTGGTGTTCATTCACGCAAATGCCGTCGAATCCGGACTCTGCAGCAAACTCGAGTTCGTCCATAAAATCGTTGTACATGCGGTGCGCTTTCGCGGGATCAAACAAGCGCGAGTCGATGTCGACCCAAACCGATGGATGCTTCTGTTTGAAGTCGTCCGGGAGGTCTGTGTACGGCATGAGGTGGAACCAAAGGATTTTCATGGCGAGCCTCCCGCAGCCAGCATGCCGACCCTGCTTTTGGCCATTCTAACGGGCCTTGGAGACCCTGCTTGGCGCAAGAGCCTCCACTTCCCGAAGACGGCCAGGCCAGACGCGCCTGGTGACCCGGATCGCGCAGCTCCTTGGGCCCCTCCCGCGCCGCCGAGATCTGGCGCCTTTGGGGACGCGTGGACGGGCGGGCTCCAGGCGTGCAACCGCACCCCACCACCTTGGCCCCTTTTCTCGGTCTTCATCTCCGGCCTTAAGACAAGCGATACGGTTCGAGACCCACCCGCATCGCATCGGACCGCGCCGATCCGGAGGTCTGCGCCCACACGCCCAGCCGCCAGGCCTGCCGCTACCATCCACAAATCAGGGCGGTGGCTTTTTTGGGCTGCGTCCATCGAGACCCACCTTTCGACTTCAAGGCGAGGAGGATTCGTTGAGCGAGATTCGACTGACGTCGCTCGTTCCCGCCGGCGGCTGAGCCCGAAAGCTCGGTGCCGAGGACCTGGTCCAGGTCCTGAGAACGCTCGCTCCGTTGCACCACTCCTGGGTCGACCCCGATGTCGGACCCATGGAGGACGCCGCACTCCTGCGCCCGGAGCCCGGCTGTGAACTCGCATTCACGGTGGACTTCATCACACCCGTCGTCGACGGTCCCGAGGAGTACGGCGCGATCGCCGCCGCGAATGCACTCTCCGATGTGTACGCGATGGGCGGTGAGCCACAGGTCGCCCTCGTGATCTGTGGCTTTCCGGAGGGAAAGGTGCCTCGCTCCGTGCTCGAACGCATCTTGCGCGGGGGCCAGGACAAGGCGGCGGAGGCCGGCTGCGCCATCGTCGGCGGTCATACCGTTCTCGACCCTGAACTCAAATACGGCCTGTGCGTCCTCGGCAGCGTCGACTCGGCGCGCCGCCTTACGCACACAGGGGCGCGGCCCGGTGACCGCCTCGTACTCACCAAGCCGCTCGGCTTTGGCATCGCCGCCCAGGCGATTAAGCAGGGCATCCTCTCGACCCCCGACACCGCGACCGTCGTGGCCGCGATGTCGGCTCTCAACAAGGGCGCCAAGGACGCCGCGCTAGCGTCAGGCGCGTGTGCCGCGACCGACGTGACAGGTTTTGGACTTTTGGGCCACCTCCATCATCTCTTGCTCGGCTCAAAGCTAGCGGCGCGGGTGTGGAACGCAGAGGTGCCGGTCCTGCCGTTCGCGCGCGACCTCGCCCGTGCCGGCGTCGCCCCTGGCGGCAGCAAGCGCAACCTCGCGTACGTCGAGCCGCACACGGTGTTCGACACAGCCGTCGATGGGACGCAGCGCCTGCTCCTCGCCGACGCGCAGACCTCGGGCGGCCTGCTGATCGCGGTGCCACGGACGAGCGAGTCGCATCTTCTGGCGGAGCTCCGACGGGCGGGAACGCTCGCCACCTCCGTGATCGGGGAGTTGATGGAGGGCGCCGCCGGACACATGGAAGTCACAGGGCGCCCAAGCAGCGGGTAGGATCTCCTCCGGCCCGAGAACGCACGTCCTGAGCTCCGGGCCCTGACCTCAGACCGGGCAGCTTGCGATCGCACGCGACGCCGTTTTGTCGTTTGCGCCGGAGCCGCCTCGTGGCGGGAGGGATGGATCTCCTCCCGAATGCTTTCGCGGGTTTTCCCGCACGCCATCGCTCCTACGACGCCGCTTGGATAGGATCGGGGATGTGGCCCGCACCGAACTCCCGACCGCACCGCCGCCCGCCGCCAAGACGTCGACCATCCGTCACCGCGTCCCGTTTTTCGAGACCGACGCGATGGGAATCGTCCATCACGCCAACTATGTCCGATATCTGGAGCTTGCTCGCGTGATTTGGCTCGATGAGCACGACCAGCCCTACCGTGCGTACGTCGCCGAGGGTCTGCATTTTGCGACGACAGCGGTCGACTTGCGCTACCACCGAGCTGCGGTCTTTGACGACGAAATCGAAATCACAACTTGGCTCGTCTGGGTGCGCGGTGCGTCGCTGCGCATGGCCTACCTGCTGCGGCGCGGCGACGAGCTGCTCGCCACGGCGGCCACGCAGCACGCCATGGTGGACACGAGCGGGCGGCCGCGGCGCATTCCGGCCTTACGGCGCGGCTCCCTCCAGCGTTTGCAGATCGAGAGCGATCGCGATTCCGCACGCGGCTAAGAAGCGCGAGGGCCATGAGGTCGTTCCGCTCTCGGCTGCGGAGGACGGCACGAGCCGCGGCCGGGACGCAGCGAGCCCGCCCCTTCTTGGACCCCACGGTGTGTGGTGTTAGCCTAACTTCGCGGATTCGCGGGGTTGGGAAGCTCTAAGTTGTTGATATTCCTGGGTCTCGTGTTCAAAGGTCGGCACTACATGGGGGGCTTGGGAGCGCGTAGATCAGTGGTGATTCTGGGCGCTGGCTGGGCCGGCA
>DATFYN010000489.1:0-2346 GCA_035315025.1 Myxococcota bacterium | reverse complement strand
CCAACGCCGGAGCGGTTCCTGCTCCGCGATGCGCGCGAAATCGGCGTCGGTCGTGAGGAGCTGCAGTTCATGGCGAATGCAGAGCTGGGCGAGGATCGCGTCGATCGTGCCTACCTGGATGCCCCGCCGCCGGGCGCGATTGCGAATCTGCGCGGCTTCAAAGTGGTCGTGACGGTCGGGTGTGACGAACGGAAGAGCAGCGAACCGGGTGACGATCGCCTCCTGCGCGCGAGGCCCTTGGAAGCCTTGCAGGATCTCCTGATAGACGAGCCCCGTTGTAACCACGAGTTCGCCGTCCGCCAGTGCTCGCTCCAAGGCGCGCACCTCGACGAGGCCGGCCGGTGGGTCGCGGCGAAGCGCCAGCGACCAGACGCTTGCGTCCACGAAGAGGCTCAATCGCGCGAGCGTTCCCGCTTGTAGTCGAAGCTCGTGTCCCACTCGAGCTGCCCGAAGAGCTCGAGCAGTCGCCTCTGCTCGCGCCGCGCGATGAACTCTCGCAGCGCGGAGGTTACAGCGGCTCGCTTCGTCGACTCCCCGCTCAGTGCGAGAGCTCGCTCGACGAGTTCCGGATCGAGATCCAGATTGGTCGCCATGTGTCGACTCCCACACATATATTCACACATTCGGTCTTGACCCGCCAGCCCTTGAACGGCCCGCTGCCTTTTCTCTGTTGTCAGAACTCGTCCGCGTTCGAAATGCGCGGCCGGCCGGGGCCTCGCTCCGAGGTCAGGCGTCCTTCCATGGCATGGAGAGCCTGCTCGACATCGTGCTTCGGCAAAAGTCTGATTCCGCTCGCAAGCTTGCAATATCCTGTCCGACCGGACCCAGGGCTCGGCACAGGACCAGCGACCAGAGCCAGGCGGATGGGTATCGAGGAAACACAGCGCCATGTGCGGGGCGGCTGAGGACGAAGCCGAGGAGATCCAGCTGTGGGTCTTTGCCCAGTCGGAGCCCGGTCCCTGGGCCCCGACCCCCGCTTGTTTGCCCTACCCGCACACCACATGGCGGCGAAGCGGATCCGGCGGAGGCTCGTGGTCGCGCGTGCTCGTCATTTCACCGCGCTTGCTGGTGGAAGGGCGATCGTTTCGATCATCGACAGGTCGACCTTGCGCGAGGCGTGGTCGATGTCGAAGCCCACCACGTTTCCCTTCTCATCGAGATCGACGACGAAACCTTCGACGATCTCCCGAGTCTCCGTGCCTGGCGTACTTTTCAGCTCGATGTAGAGGCTGTCCGTGTCCGGGTAGTAGTGCAGCTTCATCGTTCTCCCTCGCCGAACCTACGGTCGAAGAACGCGTTGTGGATCGTCTTTCCATCCTCGAGCGTCACGACCCGCAGACTCGCGCTTCGACCTCGCCGGGGATCATGATCCGGCCCCAGTATCGAATCCGTCCGTCCGTCTGGACCTCTCGCCGGATGGGAGCAGCGAGCACATCCTGGCACCACTCGCGCTGGATTTAGGTGCGCTTGCGCCGCACCTGCTCCTCGAAGTAGCGCGCGGTCTTCAAGGTTCTGCGTCGGCCCTCGCTTCTCTTCAGGCACGCGGAAAGTACCACGAGGTAGCGCGCAGCTTCTCAATCGGCCCCGGCTCCGCGCGATTCAGAGAGGGATGCTCGGGCGATTGCAGATGCGCTCCGCGCCTGTCTGGCTTCCCTGTCTGTTTCTCAGAACTCGTCCGCGCCAAAAATCCTGCCCTCGGCCGCGCGTGACCAGTATTTTCGCCGCTTGGTGCCAGACGTAGCGATGGTGGAGACCGCCCGCAAGGAGAAGTCCGACAACCTTCGCACCGAGCCAGGATCGAGTCTCGAGCGGCCGCCTATGCGGCGGGTCTCACAGGCGAGTGTGAACTTGTTCAGCGTTGTGGTCGGCGACCTATTCACGAACTCGTTGATGCAGATGACGCTTGTTGAGCAGGATCACGCAGGACAGGAAAAGCAAATTCAAACCCAACCGTCTTGAGAGCACACAGCGATCCGCGAGCCACGGCTAGGCTACCGAAGGAACGCTTCCAGCAGCGCCGCCCTGTCTCGCTCGCCCTCGGTGTAGGCGACGTGCACTTTCGCGCCCGTGGCCAACTGATTGAGCAGCCAGTCGTTTGGGCACCATGCGACCGCCTCGCGCCGTTCACCGGACGGCGTTTGAAAGTCGACGAAGACCTCTGCACCACTGCTGCCAGGCCATCCCGGCCATGACGCCGTCATACGCTTCTTGGCAAAGACCACCGTTGCCGTCACCACCCGGCCCTTGCGAAACAGTCGTCGAGCTCGCAGCGCCTCACGCATCTGCGGCATAAACATGGGCGAGAGCATCAGCAGCATGAATAGCGGCATTAGCAGAAAGAAAGCG
>DATFYN010000488.1:0-11198 GCA_035315025.1 Myxococcota bacterium | reverse complement strand
CATTGCGGCGGCGGCAGGAGTGGTTCGTCCAGGCGGCATGATCCTCCTGGCGGCGTCGCTCTCCGAAGGCATCGGGAGTCCGTCCTTCGAGAAGTGCCTGCGCGAGAGCGAGGGCCCTGCGGCCTTTGAGCTTCGTCTCGGGGACGATCGCCTCTTCGCCATCGACCAGTGGATGGTCCAGCACTTGTGCCAGGCCCTGCGCCGCGCGCGCGTGCTTTTGTACAGCGACGGGCTTGACCGCGCGACGCAGCGCGAACTTTTCGTCGAGCCGGTCACGAGCCTTGAGGAGGGCGTCGGGCGCGCCCTCGCGCTGCTTGGGCCAAAGCTCCGCACCGTCGTGATTCCGCAGGGCCCTTACATCCTCGCGACGATTCATGGGGAGAAGCGGCCGCTCGGACGAGCGGGCGGACCGTAGACGTTGCCGCGCTCCGGGTACACTGCTACGCGGGGAGTGGATCGAGCGAGAGGTGCCGCAGTCCATCGGGTGGAGGCCCGAGTAGCTTTCGCACCTGGGCCGGAGTCTTGGTATCGAGGTCGAGGAGATCCGCGAGGGTCTCGACACCGGCCCGCGAGCGAGCAAGGTCCAGCAAGCGAAGCAATACCTCGGCAGTCGCTTCGGCGTCCCCAAGGGCCCGGTGGGGTGCTCGGTTCACCACTCCGAAATGGCAGGTGAGGCGGTCAAGACCAAGGCGCCGAAGTTCGGGCAGTACGCGTTTGGCGAGTCGGCGGGTGCACAGCACCTCTCGCTCGAGCGGGGGGAAGCCTGCGGTCGCAAGGCCGCGCGCCATGAAGTTCGCGTCGAAGGACGCATTGTGCGCGACAAAAGGCGCGCCCGGGAAACGCCCCAGCCAGCGCAGGAACTCGGCGAGGGCTTCGGCCAGGCATGGCGCCCCCGCGACCATCGCGTCGTCGATCCCGGTTAAGGCACGTACTGCAGGAGGAATGGAAACGTTGGGATTCACGAGGGTCGCGAAGCAGTCCCGGGCGCCGGCGGCACCGACCCGTACCGCACCGATTTCAAGGATCGTGCACGTCCTCGGCGAGAGGCCCGTGGTCTCGAGATCGACCACCGCGAACTCGACTTCGGAAAGTCGCAGTATCGCTTCAGCCGATGTCCGGGTCTCTTCTCGACTCCGCTCTCCTGGGCGCGGCGCACCGGCCACCCCGAAGCAACCGAGGTCGATGGGATCGGGCAGCGCCGCTGCCGCGGCCCCCAAGAGTGCTGCAACCACCCGGCGCGCAATCGCCGGCGGAGGAGGCGTCCGCAGCGCCAGCAACTTCTCGGCAAGATACCCGAGTGCCACGGGCTCCCCCTGCGCCCGCAGCGCGGCCCAGGTGCGCTCGATGGCCGAGTCGCGAAGCAATGCGCGGACCGATCCGCTCGCGAAGTTCACGCCAGCATCACCAAAGAGGAGGGCGAGCAATCGTTTGTGGGAGGGGTCTTACGAAACGTATCTGCCGCCCCACCCCGAGGTCAAGCGCCGCGACATGACAGCGGGGAGGGGGTTTCGTATCGTCGCGGCGATGAGTCCGAGCGCCGATCGCGTTGGCCGGCTCCTCACCCTTGGCACCGTTGCGTTTCTCGCACTGCTGACTTCACCCTCCGCGGCGCGCTCGGAGACTCTTCCCGCGGTCACGCGGCCGACCTTCCTCGTGGGGTCTGATCTGCGTGCGGCGGGGACTGCGTTCTTCATCCCGGTGCGGGACGAGGTGGGCGTTGCGGCCATCGGGGCCGCCCACTCTCTCAATCTGGACGACCTCGCAAAGACCAAGGAGGTCGAGTTCCGCCTCGGTAGCACGCAGCAGCCGGTGACGGTTTCCAGCCGCTTCCTGGTCGCGCCTGGCCGTCCGTACTTTGCCGCCGGGGCCTCTCTTAGCGACGACTTCCTCGTCTTTGCGCTGGATGCGGCGCCCCATGGAGTGCGCATGCTGGAGCCCGACCCGCGCCCCGCGACCGTGGGCGAGCGCGTGCAGCTGCTCGGGCTACCGGCACAGCTCCCGCAGGGAGAGACTCCCCGTGATGAGGATGCCCTGTTTGGAACCGTGGCCACGGTCGCGGCGGATCGCATCGAGGTCGACCTCGACACCAAGGCCGATTTGCGGGGCTGGGGCGGCGCGCCCGTGCTCAGCTACGACAAGCGCCGCGTGATCGGTTTGCTCGAAGCCGCTATTCCCAAGGGAACGACCCTACGCCTCCAAGTGTCTCCTATCGCAGCCGTGACCACGGCCTTGGAGACGCCGCTCGACGGTGGCTTGGGCCGGGCTTTCTCAGGCTTCCACGCCGAGGATACAGGGCAGCCGCCGCGTGTGGAGCCGCCGCAGACCGCGCGCAATACGGCGCGAGACCTTCCCCCCGAGGCCGTCCCCCTGCCCCAGAAGCACCGGCCGTCTGACCCTGCGAGCGGCGCTCCGAGCTCCGCCTCTCCTGTGCTGGCCAGCAGCGCTCCGAGCCGCAGCGCGAGCCAAGCCGCCGGCGCTGCCAACCTGCCTCGTCGCCCGCTCCTCGGGAAGTCGACGGGCGGAGCCACGAACCTGCAGCTCGTGGTGGACCAGCCCAGCGAAGGGGCGATCTTCGGCGAGCAAAAGGGAGCGTTCGTGGCGGGCCGAGCGCTCGCCCTGCGTGGCGAGATGCGGCACTTCGATGTCGCGATCGTGATCGATACGTCGGGCTCGACCGTGATTTCCTCGGGCGCCGATGTAAACGGGAACGGTGTCGTGGGCCAAGATCGGGCCTGGGGTCTTTTCGGACTCCAGTCCACTGACCCCGGAGACTCCGTCCTGGCCGCCGAGGTCGCGGCGGCGCGTCGAATGCTGAAGGGCCTTGACCCTCGCAGCACCCGGGTCGCCCTCATCACCTTCGCCGGCAGTATCCCCGGCGGGCCGCAAGGGGGATTTGTCTTCGGGACCCGCGCCGCGCCGCGGGCCGCGATCACGGAGGAGCCCCTTACAACCGACTACGCACGCGTCGAGAGGGCGCTCACACGGGTCCAGCAGCGGGGTTCCGAGGGCGGAACACATATGGCGGCGGCCATCGATCAGGCGACGACGGAACTCCTGGGCCTCGAGGGTGCACTTTCGCAACCGGACAAGAAGAGCGAAAAGTTCGTGTTGTTCTTGACCGATGGGCAACCCACCCTGCCCTACGGACCGGGCTTCGACGCCGACAACGTCCGCGCCGTACTGCGCGCGGCCGATCGTGCGCAGCGCGCGGGCGTCCGCATCCACTCCTTTGGGATCGGCCCGGAGGCGATGGAGGGGCCCGTATCCCTCATCGAAATGTCCGAACGCACGCATGGCATCTTCACACCGGTCAAGAATCCAGGGGAGCTCACGGACGTCATCGAGCAAGTGAACTTTGCCAACATCGACGAGATCACGGTGAAGAATCTCACCACCGGAAAACCCGCGGATGTAGAGCGCGCCAAGGCCGATGGATCGTTCGGAGCTCTGGTCCCCCTCCAGGAGGGGAAAAACAAGCTTGAGATCTACGCCCGGGCGAGTGATGGAGCGGAATCGCGAGCCAACATCACTGTTGTGTACGTGCCGGGCACCCAAGATCCTGTCCTCCCCGTCGAACTGATCGCGCTCGAAAATCAGCTGCTCGAGCAAAAGCTGATCGAGCTGCGGCGCGGCCGGGTCGAGGCCGAGCGCGCGCAGGCCGAGGAAGTTCGCAAGGAGCTGGCGCTGCAGATTGACAAGGAGCGCGCGGCGGCGCAGGAGCGAGCGGCTCAGCAGCGCAAGGAGCTCCAGATCGAAGTCGATCGCGAAGCGCCGCCCCAGGGCGCCGCGCAGCCCCAGGGTTCAACCCCACCTCAGGGTTCCACGCCGCCCCAGGGCTCAACGCAGTAGTGAAGGCCCTTCCCAGCGCCCGCTCGGGATGTGTGCGTAGGCGGGGGGGGCCCCTCGATAGAGATAGATCCAGCAGCTGAGCGCTTGGCCCGAGCGGAGGGTCGCGGTGCACGGGGTGCGCTCGAAGAGACTCGTCTCACGAGAGGCCGGATCAAAGCCCTCGTGGGCGTCGAGCTCGGGAAACCACGACCTAGGCCCTGCGAGCTGCAGCACCTCCCCGTGCACCCGAAACTCCTGCGAACCGCTGGGTGGCGCGATCGCGCCGGGATAGGAGCCGAAGTCGTAGAGCAGACCCGGAACCCAGGCCGCCCCGAGGGTTGAGGCAAAGCGGATATGCGCGAGCGCAGGCGGTGCGCTGCGCGGTCGAAGGGTTCCGTACACGAACAGGTGCTCGAGAACCCGGGGCTCGACCAAGCCGGGCCTCCCCCTGGCCCTAGCGGGCCGCGACCCTCGGAGCGAGCGCCACGAGCTTGAGACGACGCAGCTCGCGGCTCGTCTTTGTGCGCGTCCGCTTGCGGTTCCAGGCCTGAAAGCGGCGGTAGCTCTTTGGCCGCTGCTTTGCGAACCACGTGAGGAACTGGTCGGCACTCTCGAACAGCCACTTGTCCGGTGGGCCGTCGGTGACGTGACGTTCGCAATCCTTCCAGTCAAAGTCCTGGCAGATCGCGGGGCGCTGTTCATAGACTCCGCACAGCCCTTGGGGAGTCAGGTGATGGCAGCGAGTTTCGAACCTCACGAACCACGCACCGTCCCAGTCGACAAAGACGCTGACCCCGGGGTGATAGAGGTACCAAACCAGGTAGTCATACTCCCGGTTCGTGGTGGGCGCATCGATCTCGATCGCGATGTACCTGCAGCACAGCGCGCATTCGAAGCAGGGATGGTCCGACGCCTTCTCAAGAATCGGCAGGAGCTCCGGCCCATGCGTGGTGGATTCGCTCGTCCCCTCGTCGCCCATCACTCCCCTTCGTCCTTGGAGATTACGAAAGCTGGTCGAGATACTCCGAGAGTCCATAGCCCGTGCGACCCTCGCACGTCCACTCCGTCATGCCCTCGCTGATGCGCGTTACATGCTCAGCCCGCTGGTTGCGCAGGGGGATGAGCGAAAGCACGCGGCCTTGCACCTCGAGTGTACGGCCATCCGCACAGTGGAGTTCAACCCGGAGGCGGTCGTGGACACGTTCGGGCCCGACAAACTCTGTATCGATCTCAATGCCGCGCACGAGCACGAGTTCGCGGCCGCGGTGAACGAACCCCCCGCGCGTCTCGCTCCCGTCCTTTGAAGCGACCAAGCTCCCCATGAACCCGAAATCGTCGCCGAAATTCGCGGTGAGCCAGCGATACCAAGCGGGCGCCTGCCAGGAGCGCGGACCCCAGGAGTGGTCGCGCAGGCCAAGGCCGCGGAACGCGTGGTTTCGGCCCTCGATCGAAACGGATCCCACGGCGCGGTGGTGCTGTTCGTAGTGTCCCTTTGCGAATTCCATCTCGTGCGAAGACGCGCCAGGGCTCAGTCTCTCTCCCCCGAACATGGGCCCCACACCCTCGATCGCAAGCTCTACCGAGATCTCCACGAACGGGTTCGTCTTGAACGCGCTCCGCGGGTCCGACATCTCGAGCGGCCGCACCAGCCGGCACGCCTTGCCGGCATAGCGAATGCGGAGCTGCTCGAACGGCGCATCGACCTCGAAGCCGATGCCGCCGGCGAGGAAGCGCTCGTTTCCCGAGAGGGGCGCCCGCTTAAAGTTGAAGAGCACGGGGCCCCCTGGCTCGTACAGGCAGACGGTCGTCTCTGCGTAGCCTTCGTTCGGGCGATTCCCGATGCGGAGAAAGCCGCCGAGCCGCTCCCTTTCGTCGAAGAAGTTGAAGTACATGCTCTCATTGAAGTTCGGTTCGCCGGTATTGGTGTGCATGTATTCATCCGACGGGTCGAGTCGGATGGCCGGGATTTTGAGCTGCGACACGGGAACTCCTTCGGGCGGGTTATTCGCATTCTATCCTTCGTGCGCAAGGTCGGCTCAGCCCGCCTCTCGTCGGTAGGGCCGGCCAAGGTCCTCAGGGCTGTGTGCCCTTCGAGTCGCGAAGGCGAGCACCGCAAGCGTGACCAGGTACGGGAACATCAAGAAAGCGGGATACGGGATGGGCACGCCGCCGGCCTGCAGCCGGAACTGGAGTGCGCTCGCCGCTCCGAAGAAGATTGCGGCGAGGGCGATGCCCCAAGGCCGCCAGCCGCCGAAGATCACGACCGCGAGCGCGATAAAGCCCCGTCCCGCGGTCATGCCCTCGGTAAAACTGTTGGACTGCGCGAGCGATAGGTTTGCCCCCGCGAAACCGGCGAAGAGCGCGCCGGCGAGTACCGCACACACGCGCAGCGCGGTCACGTTCACGCCCTCGGCGTCTGCCGCGCGCGCAGACTCCCCCACGGCGCGCAGCCGCAGTCCAAGCCGGGTGCCGCGCAGGAAGAGCGCAATCGCCGCGGCAGCCAAGGCGCCGCCGTAGACAAACGGGGTCTGCGCGAAAAGGCTCCGCCCGAAGATCGGCAGGGTCGCGAGGCCGGGAAGCACCAGGTCGGCGACGGTCGGCGCCGTGGGCGCACCGCCCGGATAGATTGCACGCACGCCCACGCCTGTGGCGCCGAGCGCAAGCAGGTTGATCGCGGTTCCGACGACGATCTGGTCGATGCGCCGAGCCACCGCGAAATAGGCGAAGAGCGCCCCGAGCGCGCACGCCGCCGCCGCTCCCGCGACGACGCCGGCCGCAGACGAGCCCGTGGCGACGGCTGCCACGAACGCAGCAAATGCACCGGTCAGCATCATGCCCTCGACCCCAATGTTGAGGACCCCTGCGCGCTCGACCAACAGCTCACCCAACGCCGCAAGCAGGAGCGGTGCGGCAAGCCGAAGCGCTGAGTCGAGGAGCGCTTCCACGCTACGCCGCTCCGTCGGCGGGAGCCCCGGGCAAGGGCGCCCGGCGGCCTTCGAAGGGGATGGCGACGAAAACCAAAATCACGAGCCCCTGCACAATCTGGGTCACCACCGAGGGTACTCCCGCGGTGCGCTGCATCGCGCCCGCGCCGGCCTCGAGCGCGCCGAAGAAAAGTGCGGCCGGCAACACCGCAAGGGGGTTTAACCGCGCGAGCAGTGCCACCGCGATGGCCGTGTAGCCGTAGCCGGGAGAGAGTCCCTCGTACAAACGCTCTGTCACACCCGCCACTTCGAAAGCGCCGGCGAGTCCCGCGAGCGCCCCGGCGATGGCGATCGACACGAGCGCATGTCGCTCAGGCGAGATTCCGGCGAAACGGGCGGCGACCGGTGAGAGGCCGACCGCGCGCATGCGGAAGCCAAGAGCCGTCCGAAAAATCAGGAGTTGGACGCCAAAGGCCAGCGTGACGGCGATCGCGACGCCGAGGTGCAGACGGCCGAAGGCCGGGAGCAGTGCCGCGGCGGGAAGCGCATCGCTTTGGGGGTAGGCACGGGACGCCTCTTGGAGCGGGCCGTGCACCGCGAGCGCCACTGCCTGGATCGCCACGAAGTTGAGCAGAATGGTGGAGATCACCTCGGACACCCCGCGAAAAGCCCGCAGCGCCCCCGCGATCGCCGCGAGTAGCGCTCCGCCCGCAGCACCGGCCAGGCTCATCAAAGGCGCAAGGATGGCTGCGGGTGCGCCGGGCAGGAGGCGTGTCGTCACAGCGGTCGCGGCGAGCGCACCGGCGTACAGCTGGCCCTCGGCTCCGATATTCCAGACTCCGCAACGAAACGAGAGCGCGACGGCAAGGCCAGTGAGCAAGAGGGGCGAAGCCTTGAGCAGCGTCGCGGTCCACGCTGCGCTGCTGCCGAATGCGCCCGATGCGAGCGCCAAAAGGGCCGGGAGCGGCGCGTAGCCAAGGAGAAGGAGCCCAAGCGAGAGCATGCCAAGCGCAAGCACGACCGACAGGACAGGCCGCAGCGCGGCTAAGGCGGCTGCGCGCGCGGTCACGCCACTGCGCTCTGCACTGCGCCCGAGAGGAGGATCGCACCCAGCACGGCGCGGTTTGCGTCGCGCGGCACGGAGACGACGCGGCCTTCGACCAGCGCGACGATGCGGTCGGCGAGGAAAAGGACTTCGTCGAGCTCCGTGGAGACGAGGAGTACGGCACCACCCTCGAAGCGGAGCGCAAGGAGCTGCTCGTTCACGAAGCGCGCGGAGCCTACGTCGAGTCCACGCGTAGGATTCACGGCCACGAGCACGCGTGGCCGGGAATCGAGCTCGCGGGCGACCGCGACCTTCTGGGCATTTCCTCCGGAAAGCGTCGCGATGTCGAGGTCCGGGTCGGCAGGCTCGATCCCGAAGCGCTGCATCACGCCTCTCGCGTATCGGCGCGCGGCTTCCCGGTCGAAGAGGCCCCCTCGGAAGAAGCGCGGGTCGTCATACGAGCCCTTCAGAACGAGGTTTTCCGCGATCGTAAAGCCGGCGACAAGGCCGCCGCGCTCGCGTTCGCCGGACAGATGGGAAACACCCGCCGCACGCAAACGCCCCACACTCGGAGCGACCGGCCGCCCCGAAACCTCGATCCGGCCCGCGGTCATCGGGCGGACGCCGGCCAGCACCTCTTCGAGCTCGCGCTGGCCGTTTCCATCAATCCCGGCCACTCCGACGATCTCCCCCGATTGCACCGCGAGGCTCACGCCCTTGAGTCGGCTTGCCTCGCGCAGCCCGGGGGCTTCGAGATCCCGCAGTGCAAAAGCGGGTACGAGCTCTTCTCGGCACACAGCGGGAAGCCGCACGAGCCCGGGAAGATCTCGCCCAAGCATGAGACTCCCAAGCTCGCGAGCGTCGGCTTCGCGCGCACCCTTCACCGCCACGAGGACGCCGCGCCGAAGCACCGCGACCCTGTCCGCCAGTCCTTCGATTTCCTCAAGCTTGTGCGAGATGAAGACGATCGCGCTGCCTCCATCCCGAAGCCTGCGCAGGCCGGGAAAAAGAGCCTGTGTCTCCCCCGGCGTCAGAGCCGCCGTGGGCTCGTCCAATACAATCACCCGCGCGCCACAGTCGAGCGTGCGCAAGATCTCTGCGCGCTGGCGCTGTCCTACCGAAAGCTGGGCGACCGGCACATCAAGCGGGACGTCGAGGGCATACTGCTCCGCGAGCCGTGTCACCCGGGCGCGCACCCGGGCGCGTCGGAACAGGACGCTCCCGCTCACCGCACCCAAGGCAATATTCTCCGGCACGGTCATGGCGGGGACGAGCGCGGAGTGCTGGTGCACCATCCCCACCCCGGCGCGGAGCGCCGCGCCCGGGGAATAGCTCGCAAGCTCGACCTCGCGCCCGGCGATCTCGAGGCGGCCCGTGTCGGGCCGGACGAGCCCGAGGAGCACGTGCATGAGCGTCGACTTCCCGGCGCCGTTTTCCCCGAGCAGGGCCAGGATCTCCCCCGCACGGAGGTCGAGCGAGACGTTTACGAGCGCGGGGCGGGCGGGCCCGAAGGACTTCGAGATCTCGACGAAGCGGACCGCTCGGGTCGCGGTCGCCTCGGGGCGCGGACCGCCACCGCTTCCGCTTGCCGTCAGAAGTCGCCCCTCGGAACGACGAGGGAACCCGCGCGGATCTGTTCTTCGAGTTCACCGAGCTCAACGCGAACCGGCTCCGGGATCTTCGAAACCAGCGCGGGATTCAGAACAAAGCTCACGGTGCCGTCGTTCATCCCCAAGTGCAGCGGCTCGGCACGGAACGTTTTGTCTCGCACGCGGCGTGCCACAAGCACAAACGCCGAGGGGACGTCGAGCACCGCCGAGGCGATCACGACGTCCGGAGCCATGTCGTTTTGGTTCTTGTTCGTCCCGAATGCGAAGACGTGGGCACCTTTCGCCGCGCGCTCGGAGACCGCCTGGAAGACTCCCCGGCCCGCGTCGTTGGCTTGATGGAGCAGAAAGTCCGCCCCGGCATCGAGGAGTGCCAGGGCTGCCTCGTGAGCGGCTCCGCTGTCCTGAAAGCTGCCCGTGAAGACCTCGCGCACGGAGATGGCGGGCATCGCATACTCGGCCCCGGCACGGAAGGCCAAGAACGTGCTGCGGATCGATGGAATGTCGATTCCCCCGATCATCCCGATCACCTTGCTTGCACTCATGCGCCCGGCGAGAACGCCACACAAATAGGTGGCTTGTTCGAGTTCGAACACCATCGGTGCGACGTTCGGGCGAATCGTATTGCCCGACGTGGTGATGAAGACCGTGTCGGGGAATTGGGCCGCCACCCGGGCGGCAGCTTCCTGGTACTCGAAGCCGTGCCCGAAGACGAGTTGATAGCCGCGACTTGCGTAGTCGCGAAATCCCTCTTCGAACTGGCCCGGCGTCTTCGTTTCCTCGTTGTTCACTTCCGCACCGAGTTCGTCGCGGATGCGCAGCAGCCCCTCATAGGCCGCTTGGTTCCAGCCACCGTCGGCGACCGAGCCGGGCGTGAGGAGAGCGACTCGGAAAGGCGGCGGCCCCTTCGGCTCCGCGCGGCCGCAGGCGACGGCCAGGGGGAAAAGGAGCAGCACGCAGACAGCGGTGAGAAGTATCTTCATCGGTGCCCGAGTATGGAACGCTTCGCCCTGGCGTCAACGAAGGCGACGGTCGTGCCGCCTCAAGGGTCCTCACGGCACATCCGAAGGAGGATCGATGGCCGATTCGGTTGCGTTTGACCGCGCCTGCGAACTGCTGAAGCAGCACACGACGTTCTCGGAGATCGAGGCGCGGGGTACGGTGCGCCTCGCCCTCAAGACCGCGGGCCAGAACCCCAAGACGGTGGGCAAGACCGAGAGGATGCGCGCGGTACGAAGCGCCCTTGAGCCTGAGCGCGCAGCGTGGCGGATGCGGCCGCCTGTGTCGAAAGCTCCTGGATGGGCTTGCAGCCCTCGACTCGAGTGAGCAAAGCCCTTACGAGATCTTCTCGCGTCTTGGCTAGCCCAGCTTCGTCAGTTTCGAACGAATTTGGCCTGATTGGAGCACGCGCGCGGGCGTAAGTGCGCGAAAGTGCGTGGCCGAAGTTTCGAATCGGCGTGTAGTGCCGACCTACCCTCTTGATGCGGCGTGGAGTTCCTGAGAGAACTGCGGCGGGGGGTACTGCCGCGTGTATCTGCGCCACTCCGTTCGCCGCAAGAGCGGCAAGGTGCACACGTACTGGCGTCTCGTGCGCTCGGTTCGCCGCAACGGCCGGGTGGTGCAAGAGACGGTGGCTCAGCTGGGCGAGCTGGACGCGGAGGGACGTGCCAAGGCGCGTAGCCTCGCCCGCGAGATCACCGGCCGGAGCGCGGACCAGCCGTCGTTGTTCGAGCCGCACGACCCGGCGCAGACCGCGACGGCGCGGGTACGACTGAATCGGGTCCGTCTCGAGCG
>DATFYN010000487.1:0-13632 GCA_035315025.1 Myxococcota bacterium | reverse complement strand
CCAGGCGCAGCGCTGCCAGGAGTGGATCCACAACCACCGTCAGCTCAAGAAGCTCGTGCGCCGCATGGAAGCGCTGTCCCTTCGCGCCACCGACCGTGAAATGCGCGAGATATCCGAGTCGTGACCTGCGGAAAGTACGTCCAGTCCGCGAGTACTGGCGCATACGCGCGGGGCACACAGTCAGAGCAGATCTCCTCCGCAAGGGACGAGACCCTCTTGAGGCTGTCGCCGAGTACCGGAGAGTAAGAAAAATCCGGCGGCAGACAGGTAAGGAGATCGCGAAGAGTACGCAGCGAGGAGGCGAGGTTCGCCAGTATCGCTCCAAGGACTCGGTCGTCCGGCATGCGTTGGGGCGCATACAGGAGATCGTGAATGGTGCTCATCTCGCCCACGAATACGAGGGCGGCGCTGTCGAGCCGCGCGGCAATCCGCTCGGAGGCGGTCGAACTTCCATCGCAGATCGACGCGATGGCAAGAAAGTCCGACAAGCAAAGGTGGAGATTCGTTTGCACCCGGTTCAGACGATCTTCAAAGGTTGTGCGATGGATCTGGAGAACGAGCTCTTCCTGTCGGCGCGAGACGAATTTTGCGACCACAGCCCCGAAGATCAGAAGCCCCGCGACGGCCTCGAAAATGGCAAGGATGCGCGCTGGGCCCACAGGCAGCACGTCGCCATAGCCGACTGACGAGGTGGTTACAAAGCTGAAGTAGATGGCAGTCGCGAGCCCCTTGATACCTCTCCCGACAGGCGCTCCGGCCTCGATGAGCGAGGAAAATCCGAGGAGGCTTGCAAACCAGTAGATGCAACCGCTGAGAACCACCATCGCGAGCCAGATGCCGAAGAGTCGGGTCGTCGACCAGCGCTCCACGAGATCCAGGAGACCGGCAGTCCAGCGCTGCCACACCGCGCTTTGTTCGGACCGCTGAGCAGCGTCTCGCGCAAGAGCCGAGATGCGTCGCGGCGGTTCCGGAGCGACCCCTCGGCTTTTTGAACTCTCGAGCGCCTCGCCCGCCTCCTTCCATTCCGCAATCCCACCGTGGTAGTGGCGAACCCTCGAATACCCGAGATCGCGGAGCAAGCTCGCGGCCCGCTCAGCACGAGGACAGGTGGGTCCACCACAATACACCACGATCTCGGCGTCCCGCTCGGGCAGAAGGAGAGGCGCGCGAGTCGTGACGTCCTCTACAGGGAGACCGATCGCCCCGGGGATGTGCCCTTCCGCATACGACGAGGGGGGAAGCACGTCCACAATGGTCAGCGAGGGGTCGCGGAGGCGTCGCCGAATCTCCTCTCGTGAGATCTCTTCTGAGACACTCATGGTCAGAGGCGATCTCCTTTGTGCTTACGCAGGCCCCGCAGGTCGCCACGATTCCCGATCGCGACGAGCTCTCGTGGCACAGCGCGGCCGCAGGCGCTCGCTGCGGAGCAGCCATCGGCTCGTGCGTCAGCGATGGCGGACCAGTTCATCACTGCTTCCGCTGTGGATGCCGCTCGCCAGAAGATGGTCCAGCGAGAAGGCTCCCGCACCTCGCAGGATGATGAGGAGCGCCATTCCAATCACGAGAAGGTGATATTCGAAACCTTCTCCCCTTTGGTTACCGAACCAGTTCATGAAGAAGCCGAACTGATAGTGAACGGTGGCGATCGCGACGACCATGTTTACAGCGATTCCAAGAGCTGCAATCCGAGCGAGAAGGCCGACGAGCAATCCCATGCCGCCAAGGAACTCTGCGCAAATGGCCAAGAACGCGAGGGGCGGTGGAATATGCATCATGCCTGTGAAGAATCCCATCGTGGCGGTAAATCCGCCGCCTCCAAACCAGCCGAGAGCCTTCTGGCTGCCATGCGCGAAGAAGACCAATCCTAGTATCACACGTACAATCGCCGTCGCCGGATCGTTCTCGGTGGAAATCAGCCTTTTAAGCACCTTGCCACCCTCCCGTTTTGTTGGCCAAGAGCGCCGCAGCCATCGCGATCAGTGAAGACCGTTCTTCTCCCAGTCTTTTCAGGTGACCCGATGTGATGCGTGGCAAGGCGGCCAACCTGCGGCAATCCGATCCTTCCGCAGGACATCATGCCCCGGTCGGGTACCATGATCAATCCGTTCGCCGCCCCGCATCTCGTCTCTTCTCGCCTGGAGGTGGGCGGGCCCAGGCGCCCGTGGAGTCGCACGAACCGCTGATCCGAACGGAGCCTGCCCGGGTCGATTCGGTCGCACGCGCCAAGCCGAGTGAGGGAAACCGCTCGCCGCGGACAGCCAACGTCGAAGTCTCCACTCGACGGATGCAGACCCCGCCTGTCGGGCCGACGAACTGGTCGCGTGGTCGAGTCGAGGCTCGACGATCTTGGCCGTGGTTTGGCCAATCTCGCGCCCGGCCCGGCTTCGAGGTGCCCAGGATTTCGGTCTTGGTTCACGGGATCAGGGAAAAACTCGGGTTCTCCCTCACGCGCTAGTACGCAAGCCAACCTAGGAGATAGATCGTGTTGTTTGCCGATGCGTTGCGCCCGAAACCGTCGTAGTTCGAGTGGGCTCCGTTGAACTCGAAGTAGGCGACGTATTGGAGTGCAAACCGAGCGTTTCGCCAGGCATTGAGGTCTACTTCCAGGGTCACACGGTCGCTGTGGGGCCGCCCCGTACGACTCCCAGTGATCGGTGCTGGCGCGTAGAGAACAGGATCTTTGGATCCAAAGGTCATGAAGGGCGCCGCCGTGAAGCTCCAGCGGGAGCCCCAATGGAACGTCGTGGCGATCTGAAAACTGTCGAGCGAGTCGGAGGAGTTTGCTGCGCCACCGAGCGCGACGAAGCTTCCGCTGTAGTGCTGTGTTTCGTGAATCCAAGAGGCGTGTGCCGTCACGCTGTTGTCATCGAGGATCAGGTGGTAGTTGGCATCGATGCCCACGTCCGTGAAGTGATTCCCGGGCCCAGACAGCGGCTGCGGGCCTCCAGGGGCGCCCTCGCCCGGCAAGAGGCTCGCCGCGAGACCAAACGTCCCGATCATGAAGTACTGGTTTTCGACCTGTCTTTGGAGACCGAGCCGCCAGTACGGAGCCGTGTTCGAAATTACATTGCTTGCATTGTTCCCGTTCAGCGGGCTGCTGCCGATACCCTGGGGCGCTGAGCGATAAACGCCCGCCTCGGCGTACACGAGGTCATCCCACATCGCGTAGCCCGTGAGACCCAGCACCTTCTGTGCCAGGGCACCGTCAATCAAGGGCGAGGCCGCCGGCGTGGGCGCAATGGTGGATGATGCGTATGGAAATCTCCAGACCGGAGTGCTGTTCCAAAGGTCTTGTACGGTCGGGTTATTGTTGAGTGAAACCCCATAACCCCATAGACGAGCCGCTTTTCCATCCACACCGTGTGGTCTGCGAACCGGATATCGG
Source organism: Myxococcota bacterium (assembly GCA_035315025.1). Taxonomy (GTDB): domain Bacteria; phylum Myxococcota_A; class UBA9160; order UBA9160; family UBA9160; genus UBA9160. The sequence continues at coordinate 10,247 of DATFYN010000487.1, read as the reverse complement.
TATTGTCAATCCCGAATGTGCCTGCTTCGGGCGTGTAGGTGAACTGACCGAATCCCCCGATGTGGTCTGTGAACTCTCCGCCGTAGAAGAGGCTGACCTGCTGCGGAAACTGCACGGTGGCGTTCTGGACCCGTCCGAGCGTGCCCGCCAGTCCGGTTTGCGATTTCTCCGTCTGCGTGAGTGAGGTTTGAAACATCACGGATAGCAAGGGGATGATCGGGAGGTCGAGGTCCTTTCGTCCGGTGGAGCTCTTCTGCTCGATTCCTTCGATGTTTCTCAAGACATAGCCGTTCAGCTTGAACTCGCGACCAAAGGCGTTGAGCTCCGGAAACTGGGTGCGGCACGCGTTGCAGGCGAGCTTTGTTTGGCGAGCGAAGCTTGGAATCGCCCACGCGCTCCGTGAACCGAGCAGGAGCACCACCGCGAGTACGCCGGCGATTAAGGGGATTTCGCGATTCACAGCCATTTTCCCGCTCCGAAGGTGTCCAGCGAGCCGGTCATCGGTCTGCGCAGGCTTCCGTCCGAAGTTGTCCACGCAGTGGTCGATGAATCGCGACACGTGCAGGACCGGATTGTTCTGACACGCCGCAGAGCTGGTTCCTGCACCGGTATGCGGCAAGCCGCGTTTTCTGACCGGACAGTAGGAATGCGCTTCGACGGCCGGTTACCTCGTGTTCTGAGGGATTGCCTCACACACTCGAGAGGGGCAGCGCGATCTCTGGACGGAAACGATCGTCCACGGATCTATACGTTTCGATACCGCGGATGGATACGCGCACCCGCACGCGCGCCACCGGGAAGCGTTGGAAGAGCAGATTTTTTGGCTGATCGCCGGGGCGGCTGAGGCCTACGCCTTGGACTTTGGGTGCGCTTAAGACGCTGCCATCCGCTTCACGAAGATGGCTTTCGCGAGACAGGCCCGACGTTTGACTTGGTCACGTGCGATCCGTTCTCTCGCGCACTCCTTTCGATTCGGAGTCGCTCTGGGGCGAGGAGTTGCGCTCTTTCCAACCGCCGGAAAGATCATGCGGATTTCCGTATCCATCTCAACCCATGCCTCGCTGAGCGCTGCCAGGCCGGTATGAGCGCGGCAGCTAGTTACGCACACCTTTATGGGTGCTGCAGCGAAAGAGCTCGATGTGGAAGCGGAAGTGAGGCCGCTCGCGCACGTGCGAGAAGAAGGACGCGAAGGAGCTCGACTTGGCGGCGTCAGCTTCGCGCCGTGAACCGCCAGTGCCGGAGCATAAGGGCGAGCGGCGCCGCGAGCAGGAATCCGCCGATCATCGGTGCCAGTGCATGGGTCAGGACCGTGTGCCATGCACCTGGCGTGCGGCAGGTCAGATGGGCAGCGACCATTCCGAGGGCGGTGCCCCCCGCGGCTGTGAGGACGGACGTCCGGATTGAATGAATGGGCGCGGCGGACGCGGCGAGGTATGTCGCAAATAAGGCCGCCGGTAGCGCGAGTGCAATGCTAAAGAGAACACACGGGAGCTCCCGCCCTCCCCCCCACACTGCATCTCCCGTCGACTGCACTGCCCGAAGCCAGAAAGCGGCGATAGCCACGCACACAAGAAGCGAGACCACGCTGCCCAGCGCGAGAGTCACACCCCGACCTTCAAGCCCCGGTCTTGCGAACGCGAGAGCGGCGCTGATGGATCCGAGGCCGAAGACGGCGAGACCGAGCGCCATCACCACGAACGGCGTCTGGCCGGGCACGACTTCGAGGCCTGGCCGCAGCCCAAGGCCGGCGACGACCGCGACCGTCACCGCGCCCGCCACGGCACCTACCTTGAGAACCTCCCGGCGAAGAGGCCGGACAGGACGAACAGGCTGGAGGTCGCGGGCCAGCGAGGTGATCAGAGCATCCGTCGGATCGCGGCTCATGACGACCCCCCTAGGCAGCCAAGCGGTTTGCGGAACGTTCGCCCGGTGCCCAACTCTAGTACTCCGCTCGACACCGTGCGCAAACGCGAGCTTCCAGTCACGCTAGACCTTCCAGCGCAAACCGCACGTCCGCCTCCCGATCGTTCTACCCTCATGATGAAGCGACTCTGCTTTCCTCCTGCAAGAGGGCGTGCTTCTTGGGGTCGGCCATGTCGACCGATTTGTCTGACACAAGATGTACTTCGGCCTCAGCGTTCTCCTCCGGATGCAGGCCCTCTGGTCCAGGATAGCGCCCCCGGCTGCGACGAAAGTCGGCGACGGCCTTACGGACGATCGCGTATAGCCACGGTTCGAATGGCTGCTCCCGCCGGTAGCTGTGGCGAGCACGATGAACCGCGAGCAGGACGGTCTGCGCAACATCCTCGGCACTGGCCTCATGGGGGATGTATGTCCGGATAAAATCGCGCACGTGGGGCAGGATTTCGCGGAGGAGAGCCTCATACGCCCGCCCATCTCCGCCCTGTGCGGCCCCCATCCACTCCGACCAGCGGGCTTGCCGGTCGGGGTTCATCCGCCCTTCACCGTTCTTACGCGGGAACATAGGATTCGGATACGCCTAGGGTTTCCCAGTAATCCTATCGCACCGCTGTTCACGCGAGCAGATGTTGGGTGACCGCGGAAAGGAACGCCCTCGCCGCGTGGACTTGCAGAGATCAAGCTGGGGACGATCGCGCCGCGTACCGCATGAGAAGCCGGCGGTCTCTAAACTCCATGCCCTTGGGGATGCGAGTTGTCCTTGGCCGGATTGCGAAGCGACGCGTTTCGGGGTCCCCCCGAACCTCAGAACGGAAGGAACCTTCACCCCTTTATGAGCCGCGCCTACGTGAGAAACTACGCAGTCTGGCTAACCCATTCCCAATGGCGTGTGGGGAACGTGACGCCAAAACTTTGTTGCGGCCTTGGCTCCGCGGCGCTGGAGGAGGATCTCCTTAGGACCCCACCCAATGGGATGGCAGGTCGCAAAGCCAGAAGAGCGCTGGGAGGGGAGCGCGTTTCGGCGCTTGAAGCGGAGTTCCACGGTAGGTATGAACTCTCTGTTGTCACACCCAATATCGAGGACGTCATGCAGTTCATGGTGATCGAGAAATTTCGAAACCAGGATGCGAAATCTGTCTACCGGCGGCTTCGAGAAAAGGGGCGACTCATGCCGGACGGCCTCGCGTTTGTGAGCAGCTGGGTCGAAGCAGACCTTCGCCGATGCTTCCAGGTGGTGGAGTCCAGCGACGTCACCTTGCTTCAGCAGTGGGTTGCGGAATGGTCCGATCTTATCGACTTCGAGATCGTCGCCGTGGTTCCTGGGAAAGGCACCGCCGAGGTATTCGCATCCGCTTTTTCGAACTCGTAGTCAATCCGCGTAGCCGAAAACCTCACCCGAATTCCAAGCGACGACCGGCGCGTATCGAGGATAGGCCCTCCAGAGCGAAACTCGACTCGTTGAAGGCGCTTAGGGAGAGAGGGCCTCCGCAGCAGGAGCCGATCGGGTTGGGCGTGTGCTATGGCTTGCCTCGTGCGAGCCGAACACGATGTCCGCGGCGCTCACCCCGTCGCCGATCTGCAGCCGATAAGCGCGACCCTTGCCCGCGCATTCCAAGATGATCCCGTGATGGCCTGGCTCTTGCCCGACCCTGAACAACGTGCAGCGCGGCTGCCCGCCTTCTGGACGTACGCGCTCGGGGGCCTGCATGGAAAGCACGGTTCCTTTTTCACCACCCCTACCTTCGCCGGAGCTGCAGTGTGGGATCCGCCCGGACACTGGAAGGTGGGAATTTTGCAGATGATCCGTTTTGGTCCGGCCTTCGTGCGGATTTTCAGGAGGCGTTGTTTGCGCGGCCTCGCGCTGCTCAATGCTGTGGAGCAGCACCATCCCCGAGAGCCGCACTACTACTTGTTTGCCCTCGGCACCGACCCGGTCCACCAAGGCCAAGGAGTTGGCACTGCGCTGCTCGCTCCCGTGCTTGCCACATGCGATATGGAGAGGCTGCCCGCCTACCTTGAATCGTCGAATGAGCGTAATGTTCCGTTCTATCAGCGCAGCGGTTTTCGGGTCATGCGGGAGGTTCTCGTGCCCGGCGCCCCCAAGATTACGCTCATGCGGCGCCCGGCTCGAGGAGACTGAGAGGCCGTTGTTCGTAGCGATGAGACCTGTCCGGCAGTTGCCATAGACCTTCAGCCAGGAGGCTCAACGTTCAGCTGGACTGGCCCTTCGTCACGGTGGACGACCTCAACCTCACAGAGGGTCCTTCCTCCAGGGTTTCAAGCGGCGAGAACCTCCGGGACGAGACTCGGGGCGCAGAGAATCCTTCGAGCATTGCCACCCTCATTTGGTCGCCTGCACCGAGCCGGGAGCGTCGCGTGACGAAGGAGCCAATGCGGATGCCTGACACTCTCCGGGAATCCACAGGACCCCTCGCCGGAATGCGCGTGCTCGACTGCACGCACGTCATCGCAGGCGCTTGGTGCTCCTTGCTCCTCGCGGATCTCGGCGCCGATGTCATCAAGATTGAACCACCAAATGGCGAGGTTACGAGGGCGCACATCGGTCGCTTCTGCGCGTATGATTTCGTAAATCGCAACAAACGCGCCATCGCCGTGGATTTCGCGCGACCCTTGGGAGCGGAAGCACTGCGTCGCCTCGCCAACACCGCCGACGTCTGGGTGGAAAACTTCCGCCCCGGCGCGCTCGACCGAGTGGGTCTCGGCTACGAGGATCTGCGAAAGCTCAATCCGGCTCTCATCTACGCATCGGTCTCGGGCTTCGGATCGACGGGACCCTATCGCGAACGCGGTGGGCTTGATCTGGTTGCCCAAGCAATGAGTGGCATCATGAGCTTCACCGGCGAACCCGACGGGGCGCCCATGTCTGCGGGCGTCCCGCTCGCGGACTTGAACGCCGGCACCTTCGCCGCCCTCGGAATCCTCGCTGCGTGGGCGCACCGGCAGAAGACCGGCGAAGGACAGCGTGTCGAAGCCTCGCTCCTCGAGTCCGCCCTTGCCTATACGGTCTGGGAAGCGGGGATGTATTTGACAACGGGCGAAGTGGCGCAGCGCAAAGGCTCCCGACACAGGCTGGCCTCACCGTACGAGGCCTTCCGGACGCGCGATGGACGCGTCGTGATCGGCGTATCCAATCAGCGGCTGTGGCTCCGCTTTTGCGAGGTGCTCGGCCCGCCGTCGCTGGACGAGGACGCGCGCTTCCGCGATCCGCTCTCGCGCCTCGCCCATCGCGACGCGCTGCGGGACGAGATCGAAGCACGCCTTCTGAAGGAAGATACGAAGGTCTGGGTTCAGAAGATCGTCGCGCGTGGCATCCCCTGCGGTCCAATCCAAGACATCGCGCAAGCTCTCGCCGATCCCCACGTGAAGGCCCGCGGCACGCTGGTGCAGGTCGGAGGGCGCCAGTTTGTCGGGAGCCCCCTCAAGCTGTCTCGTACACCGCCGACAGTGCGTCGCGGACCTGCCAAGGTGGGTGAGCACAGTCGGGAGGTCTTCTTCCAAGCAGGGTTCGCACCCGAGGAGATCGATCGACTGGTGGAAGCGGGCGCCTTGGTCGATGGCGCATCGAAGGAACTGGGATGAGCGGAACGCCTCCGGTGACGTCCCCGCGCGCCTTTGAACACCATGCGACGGGACGCTGCCAGCCGCCGCAAGAGCGCTTGGCATCGGGTATGCGCGCCGGGAACGAACGCACACTCGGGAAAGACCCGTGCTGAAGCTCGGGGTCGGGCTCGGGGCGCTCAACCCCGCCTATCACCTTACGGTGGCCCTCGAAGCCGAGCGGCTTGGCTTCGAATCCATCTGGATGCCCGAGCACCTGGTTTTTCCACTCGCAATGTCGGGCTCTCCTGATCCACGGGCGCAGCACCCGCCGGTCCCCCCGACAACGCCGGTCTTCGACGCCTTCGCTTGGCTCTCGTTCCTCGCGGGCAAGACCGAGCGCATCCGCCTCGGAACCAGCGTCTACCTGCTGGGGCTCCGCCACCCATTCGCTGCGGCTCGCGCGATCCAGACGCTCGATGTCGTATCGCGCGGCAGGGCTGAGATTGGGATTGGTGCGGGTTGGCTGCGCGAAGAGTGGACAGCCGCCGGTTTGGATCCAACGACGCGTGGGAGGCGCCTCGACGAGGGTCTCGCCGTCTGCAAGCGGCTCTGGGCGGAACCCGTGATCGAACACCACGGCGAGTTCTTTGCTTTCGGTCCAGTGGCCTTTGAGCCGAAGACAGTCCAGAAGCCCTGGCCTCCAATCCACATCGGCGGCGAGAGCCCGAGCGCACTGCGCCGCGCGGCGCGCCATGGGGATGGCTGGCTAGGTTTATTCCACACACCCGAATCCATCCAGGCGCCGATCGCCAGGATCCGGGAGCTACGTGTGAAGCACGGCCACGGCGAGAAGCCGTTTGCGGTCACGACCGGCGGCCGAGTGGCGTCTTGCGGTGACCTGCGTGACTGGGAGGAGGCCGGCGTCGAGCGCGTCATCGTGACGCCTTGGGTCCGCTCGCGCGATGCGGTGGATAGCTTGCGTCGCCTCGCCGAGATTGCATTCGGCTGATCTCACGAATCGCGGAGCCACGAGCATGCGAGGGAGCCGGGCGACGCCTGGCCACTGGAAGACCCGAAGGGCAAGCCAATCGAGGCAGTGCGCCAGATCCGAGATGAGATTTTTAGCCGCGTCGAACAGCTCGTGGGGTCGAGGGGATGGGCGCGCCGCAAGGAAGCAGGGAGGCGGGGCTGATGTCTTCGCGAGACCAAAGGAGTCTGAACGCTCGCTTGGATCGGGGCCGTGTGCGAGAGGTCTACCGCTCGATCGCGCCCGTCTACGACCTCTGGGGCCGACTTACAGAATCGAAGGCTCGTAGCCGCTGTCTCGAACTCGCCCGCATCCGGGATGGGGAGTCGGTGCTCGAGGTTGCGGTCGGCACAGGTCTCGCATTCGCAAAGATCCTGGCCGCCAACCCCCACGGGCGGAACGATGGCATCGACCTCACCGAGGAGATGCTGGATCACGCGCGAAGGAAAGCGAAGCAGTCCGGTGTTGACACCTATCGACTTGCGGTAGGAGACGCTTACCAGCTCGACTATCCCGCTGACACATTCGACGTGCTCATCAACAACTATCTCTTCGATCTGCTTCCAGAGGAGCACTTCCCCGTGGTACTCGCTGAGTTCAAGCGTGTACTGCGTCCGGAAGGTCGCCTCGTGATCGCAAACATGACCCTGGCTGCACGGTGGTACGAAAGGGCATGGGAGCTGCTGTATCGGATAAATCCGGCCTGGCTCGGAGGCTGCCGGGGGATCGTGCTCAAGCCCTATCTTGAATCCGCAGGCTTCAAGGACGTCACGCATGAGTTCGTAACTCAGCTCACGTTCCCCACCGAGATCCTCTCTACCGTGAAACCTCAGAAGCTCGGCCACGAGGCCACCACAAGGTAGATTCTTACGCGCGGCGGTGATCGTCGCAGGCGCTTTGACTGTATGATCTTGCCAATGGATGCAAAGCCTCGGGAGTCCAGAGAGGCCCCTCCTTCTGTCCACGCATGGGCGAAGACGAGCCTCGGCCTGGCGGCGCTGCGTGATCTCGGTCCCGAAGATATCGAAGACGTCGTGGCCTACTGGTACGAGAGCGGTGATCAGCACCTTGACGCCCTCGGCATTGACCGGACGCTTCTGGGCACTGCGGAGGACACCTGTCGACGGATGCTTCGAGCAATTCGCACGGGCAATCCGAATCAGCAAAACCTGGCCTTCGCGATCACCGTGGATGGCGCATTCGCGGGCTACACGTTGCTAAACCGCTATACGCCCGAACTCAACTATTCTCACTGGCACATCACAGATCCGCATTTGCGAGCATCGGGCTTGTCGACAGCCCTTTATCCGCATCGAATCAAAACCTATTTCGATTTTGTACCCATGGAGCGCTTGGTCCATCAGACACGGACCCGGAATATCGGCGTGAACCGCATGCTCGACAGGTACGTGCCTGTCGCGGAGACGCGGTACATCGAACACCCTGACGGAGTGGCGCTACCTGGAGAGTTTCACTTGCGATACGTCTTTCGGAAGGACGTCCCTCGCTTCTTCGAGAGACTCGTGGCGGGCACTCCCAAGTAAGGTAATTGCTCGGATACCAGCGGTACCGGTTTTGCGTCGTCCGGTCGAGGAGGAGACAGAGATGCGAGAGATCACAGGCGGCTCGCTCATCGCCCGCTGTCTTGCCAACGAGGGCATTCGGTTCGTGTTCGGGTTGCCTTGTCCGGAAGTCGATCCGCTGCTGGCTGCGCTCGACGAGCACAGCATCCGCTTCTTCCCCGTCCGTCACGAAGCCGCAGGGGTTCACATGGCGGAGGGGCTCTACAAGACCACGGGCCATGTGGCCGCTGTGATCGGAAATCCCGGCCCTGGGTCGGCCAATCTCCTTCCGGGTGTGATCACGGCCCGCCACGAGGGCGTCCCGGTCATTGTGATCACCGCGCAGCATCGGCTCGGGGTGGTCTATCCCGCCCCGCCTTCGACGTTCCAGGGCCAAGACCAGCTCGATGTGTTCCGGCCCACCGTGAAGTGGGGTGGTCCGATCTTGTCTTGGGAACGCATTCCGGAGGTGATGCGTCTCGCCTTCCGCGAGCTCTTTTGCGGTCGACCCGGACCGGTTCATCTCGAGGTGCCGATGCCGGTGATGTATGCGACGGGACGCGAGGAGCTGGCTCTCGTGTTGCCCCCCGAAAGTTACCGCGCGCCTTTGCCACAGCCCTCTGAGGCGCAGCTCCAGCACGCGGCGGAGCTCCTCGCGAATGCCGAACGGCCCTTGGTGGTCGCAGGCTCGGGCGTAGACCGCGCACAGGCGAACGCCGCACTGCTCGCGCTCGTCGGGCTCCTTGGATGCCCCGTCATGTCCACCATGGCGGGTCGTGCGACGGTCCCACACGACCATCCGAACCACATCTTCGGATTCGGGGGTGGTGGCGACGCAGTGAAGCGAGAGGCGGACGTGGTGCTCGTCGTCGGTTCGCGCCTGGGCAATCTGGATCTTCCGTACGACAAGTACTGGGGCGACCCGGCCCTGCAAAAGCTGATTCAGGTCGACATTGACCCTCGGCACTTTGGCGTTAGCCGACCGCTCACGCTCGGCATCGTTTCCGACGCGGGGGTCGCCCTAACGGGTCTGCTGCGCGCGCTTGGGACGCGGCGCCTCCCATCCCGCGACGGCAAAGCGATGGCGCGCCACCGGGAGAACGATCGGAGCTGGTGGGAGAAGCAGTTCCAGATCGTCGAACAATGGGCCGGGCCGGGGGTTCATCCCGCGCATGTTATGCGGACGATCGGCAGAGTGTTCGGCCCAGACACCATCTATACCGCTGACGGTGGCAACACCTCGCTGTGGGCACACTGGTTCCTACCTTCGACGCGGCCGCGCTCCTACCTCAGCATTCTCGAGCTCGGAATGCTGGGTACCGGTATTCCATCGGCAATTGGCGCGAAGCTCGGCGAGCCCGCTCGCGACGTCGTGTGCGTGACTGGGGATGGCGCCGCGGGTTTCCACTTCATGGAGATGCAGTCCGCTGCGCGCGAGCGGCTCAAGATCACGACCGTCGTCTTCGCCGAAGGCTCTTGGACGATGGAGGAACCCAACGAACGCGTACTCTATGGTCGGACCTTCGGCACCGACATGGGCACCGTCCGCTGGGACCGGGTAGGCGAGGGGTTGGGATGTGAGGGCGTCTATGTCGAGCAGCTGGACCAGCTCGAGCCGGCCCTTAAGTGCGCCAGGGATGCGCGCGGACCAGCCGTTGTTTGCGTAAAGACGGATCGAGAGGCCAACCTCGCGACGCCGCAGGAGTTGCTGATGCGGTTCATCGAGGTGTACCAGGGACCGACGGGTTGACACCTCTTAAGAGGAGGGAGTCGAAGGGGGGCCTTACCTCCTGTCCTGTCGGAGCCCTCGAAAGCGCGCACTCCGACGGGTTCACCGCGCGCGGCACCCAAGAGATCCTACCCGCGGCGATGAAGCCCCCCGGGCCTCCCCTTCCTTCCACCGATGGTGCAGACTGAGCAACACCCCTCGCGAGAGGTCCCCATGACGCCTGTGATCGACAGCGACCAGCACCTGTATGAATACCGAGGGCTCTGGGAAGAGCACATCGACCCCGTCATGCGGCGCGAGGCGATCCGCTTCGCGGACGATCCGCTCGGCCACGCGAGGGTAATGTGGCGCGAGCACGTGCTCGCAGTCGCCGACGTACAGACGCCCGGCGAGACAGATGCGATCGGCGAGCGCCGCCGCCGCGAACGCGAGGGGCTGCCGCCCGTGG
>DATFYN010000486.1:0-11706 GCA_035315025.1 Myxococcota bacterium | reverse complement strand
CGCCTTACATCATGTCTATAGGCGTACCTCTAACATAATGGACGGACTGCGACCACTTCGTCGAGAACCACTCCAGAGGCCCAATACCGTCGGGAGCACCCAGCCTGGCGTGGCCTCGGGATCGTCCCAAAGTCCCAAGTTGCTCTGTTAGAACTCAGCTCCACGTGCGCTGTTATTCTTGCGCCGACCCTTAGGTCCTGGGGAGGGGCTTAGAGCGGCAGGAAGAGGTCGGGAAGGCCTGAGATCCGAGGGTCGTTTCCGGCAGCGGCAGCACACCTTCTCCGCTGGGTGCGATGCGCGCCTCGGCAAGCGCCGTTATCGCTCGCGACCCCCTGGAGAGGGCCAGAGATGAGATGCACGAGCGGCCACGCAGGGCCGCGGGTTTTCCTGGATGCGAATCAGCCCTTCTCAGGCGGCCCTTCTTCCAAGGACCGGGTTCCTGCGATTCCGTGCGCGATTCTGAGCGCGACGGCGACGATCGTGAGGGTCGGGTTGTAGCCCGACGAGGTGGGGAACACGCTGCCGTCGCAGGCATAGAGATTGTCCACGTCGTGGAAGCGGCCCTGCGGATCGGTCACCGAGGTTGCAGGGTCTCGGCCCATTCGAAGCGTTCCCATCTCGTGCCGCGAATTAGGCGCACTGACGACCAGCGGCGGAAGCTGGAGCGTGTCGCAAGGCGCGGTGAACACACCCTGCGCTCCCGCATGGGTAACGATCTGGTGGAGGTACGGCAGGTAAAAAATCCTCGTGCGCAGCTCGTAGGCGTGCGGCGAGTAGGTAACGCGCGGGACGGGCAGCCCGAAGATGTCGCGGACGGTGGGGTCGAGGTCGACGCGGTTTGTGAGCTGGGGTGCGTCCTCGGCCTGCATGATGAGTGAGATGAGGTGCTGGCTCAGGGCACCGTCGCGCATGGCATTCTTGAGCTTCGTGCCGAAGCGGGCCCCGACCCCGCTCGGTAGCTGCAACGCCATCACGAATCCATCGTCGGTGATCGGCAAACCCTGCGAGCCGCCGAACTCCGTGATTCCGCCGAGGTACACAGCCTTGCTGCCGTTCGCATCGAACAGGCGCGGCGCCGCACCCCCGGGTTCGACACCGCGGAAGTCGGAGACACCGTGGCTTACGGCGCGACCGCGCTGGCCGTGGATCCGCTGCGGCATGAATCCGTTCACGTTTGCCTGCAGGTGGAACATCAGGTTTCGCCCCACCTGTCCGCTCGAATCACCGAGCACGCCCCCGGCAGGTGTCGGCGAAAGCAGGCACAGGCGGGCCGATTCGATCGGGCTCGCGGCGAGCACGAAAGCATCGGCGGTCGCCGTCTTTCGCCGGCCTTCCCCGTCCACGTAGCTCACGGCGCTGACATGTCCGCCGTCATTCAGCAACTGCACGACCTTTGCGTTGTAACGGAGCTGGCACCGCCCCGAGCGCAGGGCGCGGCGAAGCGCGGTGACCGCGGGGGAGCCCTTGGCGTTGTTCGGGCAGCCAAAGCCGCTGCACCAACCGCAGTCCACACACGGCGGACGACCGTCGTAGAAACGGGAGTTAATGGCAGCGGGATAGGTGTGAGGCGTCAGCGTCGATCCTTGGAGCGAGACCTGACGGGCACCTTCGGACAGCAGCAGACCGAGATACATCGGCACGCCGGGCGGCATCGGGCGGGGTGTGCTCCGCGGGGACGCGAAGGGGTCGTCGTCCGTGCCCTGCACCCCGTAGAGGGCTTCCGCATGTCGGTAGTAGGGCTCGAGCTCATCGTAGGAGAGCGGCCAGTCGGCGAAGTTGGCGCTCGCCGCGTCCGATCCAAAGCCGGGGATCGCAAGCCCGGGCGTACGACCGATCAATGCCTCGAGCGTGCTCCTCAGCTGAAAGTCGAGAATATTGAAACGCGGTGTCTTGCAGTCCGCGTGCTGGAACGCGCCGCCCACGGCACGTGGCAAGAGATTCACATCGGGGTTGATTGCGGCATCCACGCTCGCAGTGGGACGGAAAGTGCGTGGCTCCAGCATGGCAAGAGGATCGATCCAGCTGCGGACCGCGTACTTCAGCTCGTCGTTGTTGTGGTGCGGAAGGGGCAGTTCGTCGTCGTCGAGCCCCGGCCACGGATTGTGCCCGCACTCGAGCACCAACACCTTCTTTCCGCCCTTGCACAGTACGTAGGCCGCCGTGCCGCCGCCGGCACCGCTCCCAATCACACACACGTCGAACCGCGTGAGTGCGCGATTGCCAAGGACGTCGTCGGAGTTCATCACGTCTTGTTGCAAGCTCCCGGGTTATCCAGTTCGAGAAATCGCGTGGTCTGGGTGATTCCTTGTTGGATCGCGAGGCCATCCGGCGTCAACGGGATCGGGACGACGCTCCCGTCGGGCGCGAGTTCGTCGGGGTTCGGCGTCGACATCGGGTGCTCGGGGCGCTCGCGATACGTCCCAAGCTCGAACGAGAAGATCGAGTAGCCGAGCGGTTGGTTGTCGCCCTCGATACCGAGCATCTGCCAGCCCTGCGTATTCCGATTGCCGCCATATTCCGGCGCCGAGAACGAGCCCTCGAGCACGTGCTGGATGACAATGTCGAGGAAGGTGTTGTTGCCGCGCCGTGGATCGATCGGCAAAACACCAGGGGAGTCCAGCTGCGCGAGCACCCGGTCCTGGTCGGCCACGGACAGCTGGGCGAAGGGCTGACCTGCGGTGGCGATGGCGACGCTATCGACGCTTGCGAGACCCTGCGGATAGAGATCGCGCAGGCCGATGAGCGGACCGCCTTGGGCGGCGTCGAGCTCGGCCGGGATCCCCGCGGCTTGGGATCCATAGAGCTCTGCGCGCCAGTACAGCTCCTGCAGGCGTGAGGGCCGGATCGAGCGCAAGAATCCGTTCTCGGGGAATCGCGATGACGGCGTTCCGAGCCGGTAGTCCGGATACGGCGTCCGCCCGCTATAAGGGCCACGCCGATACAGGCCAACTCCGCCGCAATCGAACGTCATGAGCAGCCGCTCTATGTACACCGCGACGCCGAGCTCCTTAGCGCCTGGGTCGCGATCGGGCGGGAGGATCCGGTCGACCAATGCCTCGAGCGTCGAGAATTCGGCGTCTGTGAAGAAGCGCTCCTGCCGCCAGAAGGAGAAGGCACGCGCGACACGTGGCCGGGTCGCCGAGGCGACGGCCGCAACTGCACCCGACACGAAGAGAAACTGACGGCGTGTCAGGTGTGCGGCTCGGAGGAGATGCCGGGGAAGCGCGGCGCTGAGGCCGCGCTCCGAGTTTTGCGGCGCCGGTTGGCAGGTCTCTGCCCCGGTGCCTTGCCCGGGACCGGCGTCGGGAGCCAGCCAATCGCGCGGCACCTTCGGCAGCTTCAGATTCCGCATCGACGCCTCCGCGAGCAGAGCGCTGCGGGCTCCGCGTCCCAAGGGCGGTGCCCATCTTATCACGCTGCCTTCGTGCAGTGGGAGTCAATCGACCCGCTCGCTTCGCCGCGAAGAGCGGCTCGGTGTAAACGGTCGCGCATTGAGTGCCATCTGCAAACGACGAGCCTCTCGCGCGGAGGGGTTCGCCGGCGCGGGTTTGTCTCACCCGGCTGCGTGGAAGCCGCGCGCCTGTGTCACGCGACCAGGGCCCACCACCGCCGGCGGGGCGATGACCGTGGCGTCTTCGCGGCCCCGGCGGGGAGCGGACCCGCAAGGTTGCCTGCCCGGGGCGGGGGATGCCATCCTGCGTCGGGCCACGCGGGACGACGCTCGCAGGGCCGGATCGAGGCTGAGCGCCTTTGCCGCGCAGCTTCTCCAGCTGCTTTCGGTGCATCCATCGTCGGGTTCGTGGGCAGACGTCTGGGATGAAGATGCCCATTTCTACGGATTCGAGGGACGCCTCCGCTCTCGGAACGGTCCTTCTCACCGGCGAATCTGGGGACGGGGCGAATCGTGGGGGTACGAGGAACACCCGTGTCACAGCCCCTTGTTTGCCTTGGGAGGGGTGTGGAAAAGCGCTTGCGTGCGCCGCTCTCGCCCTGCTTCTGCTCGACGCCCCGCTCGCCCGCGCTACGTGGTCGATCGTCGCCACCGATCCGGAAACAGCAGAAGTCGGGATCGCGGGCGCCTCATGCATCGGCGATGTCGAAGTGATCGGAGGCCTCGTGCCCGGCCACGGGGTGATCGCTGCTCAGGGGCTCACGAATGGAGCCGCACGCGAGCGTGGCCAGGAGCTCCTCGCGGCCGGGGAGAGCCCACAGCGAGTGATCGCGGAAATCACGAGTGATGCGTTCGATCCGGATCCGTGGTGGAGCTTCACCTCGGGCGCGCAGGTGCGGCAATACGGCGTCGTCGCCCTTGGATTTGAATCTGCGCCCGCGAGCTACACCGGGCGGAGGACCCTTTCGTGGGCGGGATCCGAGCAGGGGGCGGGAGTCTCGGTACAAGGGAATCTGCTCGCAGCGCCTGAGGTCGTGGTAGCGGCGCTCGCACGATTTGAGCAGTCGCGCGGCGACTGTCGGTCGACGCTGCATGACCGTCTGATCGAAGCCTTGGAGGCCGGGGCGAAGGCCGGAGGGGATCGCCGCTGCGAGCCCGCTCTCGCGGCGCTCTCTGCGTTCCTCGAGGTCGCCGGGCCGGACGATCCGCCCGGCGCCTCCTCGCTGCGACTCGTCGTGACGCCTCCCTTCGAGCCGGACAGGGGAATTCCCACTCTTTTGCGCCAGCTCTTTCGGCCCGAACGAGCCGCCGAATACGAGAACCCGGTGAAGAAGCTTCGGGCGATGTTCGACGAATGGCGACGGGAGCACGAGCCTGTGGGCCGCTGCTCGGATGAAAACAAGGTGGAGGGAGCCCCGTGAATGTCTCAAGCTTGCAGGGCAAGACAGCGCTTGTAACCGGGGCGGGGAGCGGCATCGGCCAGGCGACGGCGCTCGCCCTTGCGCGCCGCGGCGCGAGGCTTGCGCTGTGTGACGTGAACGAAGCGGGCCTCGCGGAGACGGAAGCGAAGGCACGCGCCCACGGCTGTGATGTCCTCGTGCAGCGGGTCGACGTCTCGAAGCGCGAGGAGATGCGGGCCTTCTCCGACACGGTCCACCGCTGGGTCGACGCCGTCGATTTGCTCGTGAACAACGCCGGCGTGGGCCTTGGCGCAATGTTCCTCGACAGCACCCTCGAGGATTGGGACTGGATTGTCGGAGTGAACCTTATGGGCGTCGTTCATGGCTGTCACTTCTTCCTGCCGCCTATGGTGAAAAGAGGCTCCGGCGGCCACGTCGTGAACGTCTCCTCGGCGGCTGGGTTCTTCGCGACTCCCCAGCTCGCAGCCTATTGCACGACCAAGTTCGGCGTGCTGGGGCTGACCGAAGCGCTGCGCGAAGAGCTCGCGCCTCACGGCATCGGTGTCACTGCGGTTTGTCCAGGCCTCATCAATACCGCGATCACACGTTCGAGTGTGCTCCGGGGAGCAGAGGCCACGCCGGAAGCCCGCGAACGGATCGTGAAAATTTACGAACGCAGGAACTATGGCCCGGAGCGGGTCGCGGAGAACATTCTGCGCGCAGTCCAGCGCAACCGCACCGTCGCTCCCATCACGCCCGAAGCGTGGGCCATGTACTTCATCAAGCGCATCTCACCCCGCCTTGCATGGTTCATCGCGCGCAAGCTTGGCGAGCAGGCGGAGGGGTCGGCAGGAGCACCGGGATCGCGGCAGTGATCCCGCGCTGGGCCGAGGCGGACTTCCATCGTCGCGAAGTCGCTCAGCCTTTCGGGGCCACCGAGGCCGCTTCTGCCTAGGCGCCGCTCGATTGGCTGCGCCCGAGGAATGTCTCGGCCGCGCGTTCAACCTGCGCCACGAGCTCCGTGCCGTCGCGCGCCAAAATCAGCAGGACAAGGCGATGCACGCCGAGATCGGCGTAGCGTGCCACGTCGTCCGGGCGCAGTCCGGGCGGAGGCGTGATCGTGATCTCGAGCGGACCAAGCTCCGCAGGACGTGCCACGCGTCCGCGGACGGCGGAGAGGTCGGCGAGGCAGCGCTGTGTGTGGTCGACGTCGAGGGCGAAGCCGTACCAACCGTTCCCACGACCCAGCGCGCGCCTGTATGCCCCGCGGCTCTGGCCGCCGACGTGGATCGGAGGATGCGGACGCTGGATCGGGCGCGGCTTGGCGTCGATCCCGGAGAATGCGACGAACTTGCCCTGGTAGCGCGGCGACGGTTCATCCCAGAGAGCAAGCATGGCGTCGAGATACTCGTCGGTGCGCCGTCCCCGGTCTGCGAAAGGGATGCCGAGCGCTGCAAACTCGGGCGCGAGATAGCCAGCCCCAATTCCAAAGAGCAGCCTTCCGCCTGAGACGACATCCACACTCGCAAGCTCCTTCGCCAATACGAGAGGATTTCGTTGTGGAAGGATGATGATGCCCGTTGCAAGACGGATCGTTTGCGTATGAGCCGCTACGAATGCAAGAGCGACCGCGGGGTCGAGGAGCGGTGTGTGCGGCGGAAGGGGAGAGGGCGGCGCCTGCGGGTCGGGAAGGACGACGTGCTCGCCCGTCCAGACCGAATCGAAGCCGACGTGCTCCGCAAGGCGAGCCGCCGTGGCCGCCGTCGCAGGATCCGCGCACGCGCCGACGTTGATGCCGTACAGTCCAAACTTCATGGGCAGCCTCTTCGGGTTCGAGGAGTGGGTCGCGAGGTTCCGTCGCGCCCGGTTTGCAGGCTCGATCGCGCGACAGCCCTCTGCCGGCTGAAACCCGGGCGCCGGGCCGGCGCCTTCGTGTGCCACGATAGGATAAGGCGGAGCCGGCCAGACAGGAGAGCTCGCGCGCGTGCGCTTGATCCTGAGCCGCAAGGGTTTCGACGCAAGCTCCGGGGGCACGGCAAGCCCGATCCTGCCGGACGGTGCGCTCTGCTCCCTCCCGATCCCTGACCCGCTGTCGCCGCTGCGCTACGCAGACGTGGCAGTGGCCTCCGACTCCCTCGGGCGCACCGTCGAAGCGTTGACACGGGGGCGGGTCAGCGCGCGCGCCTTCGCCCACCTCGACCCAGACCTCGATCCCCACGCGCTGCAGCGAGCGCGTGGCTGGCGACCGATCTTCGGACAGGCCGGTGCCGCGCAAAGCCACCTCTCACGCCACGGCGTCGGACGGGGCGACGTCTTCCTCTTCTTCGGCTGGTTCCGCTGCTGCGTGCGCGAGCACGGACAGCTCCGCTATGCCCGTGGCGCGCCGGACCTTCACGCACTCTTCGGCTGGCTTGAAGTCGGTGAGGTTGTGCCGGTGGCGAAGCTCGGGCCGAGAGATCTGCGCTGGGCCCGGCGCCATCCGCATTTTTGGGGAGAGCGCGGAGCCCGCAACACGCTCTACCTGGCGGCCGATCGCTTCGCGGCCGACGCTGCCTCGCCGGGCGCGCGGCGCTTGCCAGGAGCCGGGCTCTTTCCACGCTTCGAGCAGCGCCTGTGTCTTACCGCGCAACCCGGGGTCGTCCCACGGGGCCTCTGGAAGCTGCCAGGGTGGATGCACAGGCCCGGGCGTGCCCCACTTCTCACCCACCACACCGACCCGGGGCGCTGGACGCGGACCGAAGAGGGGTGGCTATTGCGCAGCGTGGGCCGAGGGCAGGAGTTCGTGATCGACCTCGACCGGATAGCCAATCCGGGCGAGGCAATCGCTTGGCTCCGAGAGCTACTCAGGGTGGGGATCGAAGGCCCGTAGACAGCCGGCCCCGCTCGAGGAAGAGATTTTCGTTGCGCTTCGTATCACGATGTGATACACGGTGCCGCATGGAAAATCCTGAAGACACGAGAAGAGCCGAATCGGGCGAACCCGATCCCTCCGCAGGACGCACAGGCGAGAGCGGGGAAGAGAGTGGATTTCGCGAACGTGGTCGCAAGGAGCGCGTCTTGCACACCCGGATCTCCGAACAGCTTGCGGAGGACATCCGGCGTGTCGCGGAGGATCTCCGCGTGCCTGTTTCGAATCTCGTCCGCAACGTGCTCGAAGAGACCTTCAGCGTCGTCGAATCTGTGACCGACAACCTCGGGACGTGGCTCGAGGATGTGGCGACCGAGGTCGGACAGGCTCGCAGCTCGCCCCGCCAGCGACAGCGCCGCTGGGCGCGTTCCTGGGCACGCGCGCGCGAGGGCGGGGAGGCACCCCTGGGCCCCCGGGACGAGACGGCCTGGGAGAACTCCTGGGATGAGTCCTCCACCGCCTCCCCCGAGTCGAGCGCCCAGGGCGGACCGCCCACGGGTGTCTCCTCCGTGCGGGAGGGTGAGACTGCAGCGGAGCGGGCAGCCCCGTCGGGGGCCGCGCCCTCGGCCGGGGAGCGTCCCGACTTCTCCCAGGTTCTCGGCTGGCAGCCGCTCGTGATGAACCGGCCCCAGTCCTGCGCGGACTGCGGACGGCTTCTTGTCCGGGGCGACCGCGCCTCTCTTGGGCTCACACAATCCGGCGTCAGCGGATTGGTCCTGTGCAGGGCTTGTATGGACGCGCGCGAGTGACGCGGGACACGGTGCGGGTCAGCGACCTCACAACCCCCGCCCTTCTCGTCGACGCGGAGGCGTTCGAGCACAATCTCTCGGCGATGGCGGCGGCGCTTCCGGGTCCGAAGCTGCGGCCTCACGTGAAAGCACACAAGTGTACGGCCATCGCGAGGCGCCAGGTCCGCGCGGGCCACGCGGGCTTTACCTGTGCGACGCTGCGTGAGATCGAGCAGATGGCGGCGGCTGGTCTAGGCCACGACCTACTGCTCGCCAACGAAGTGGTGGATGCGCGGCGCCTAACCCCGGCCATTGCGGCTGGCGCGCGCGTGACGTTGGCAGTCGATTCTGAACTCACCATCGACGCTGCGGCGCGTGCAGGAGTGCACGAGGTGCTGATCGACGTCAACGTGGGCCTCCCGCGCTGCGGGTGTGCGCCCGAGGACGCGGGCCGCTTGGCGGACCGCGCCCGAGCGTGTGGACTGCAGGTGAGAGGGGTCATGGGCTATGAGGGCCATGCAATGGCTTTGGCGGACCCCGAGAAGCGGATGCGCGTGGTCGAAGAGTCGATGGAGAAGCTCCGTGCCGCGCACGGGAGGACCGGGGGCACAGTCATTTCCGCAGGGGGCACGGGGAGCTACGACATCAATACCTTCGCAACCGAGATTCAGGCCGGATCCTACGTGCTGATGGACACCGCATACGCAAAGCTTGACCTCCCGTTCCGACAGGCTCTCTTCGTGCTGGCCACGGTCGTTTCCGTCTCACCCGGTTACGCAGTGGCAGACTGCGGTCTCAAGGCCCTCGGTATGGATCATGGCAATCCCTCGATCGAGGGCGCGCAGGTGTGGTTTTGCTCCGACGAACACGTCACCTTCAAGCCCGAGCGGCCCGTCCGCGCTGGCGAGCGGATCCGCGTTCTCCCCGCGCACGTAGACCCGACCGTCGCCTACCACGAGCGCATGCATCTCGTCGCCGGAGACGATGTCCTCGAGACCTGGCCGGTCGATCTGCGCGGCTGGTGAGCGCGCTACGCCTCGTCCTGGCTCTTCTGCTCCTCGCCGCTCCGGTCTCCGCGTCCGCGAGTCCGCTCGATGTTCCCCTCGAGATCGACTACGCCTTCCTACGCCAGCTGCTTTTGCAGCAGATCTACACCTCGCCCGGCGAAACAGCCGAGGTGTGGCGCGACGAGATCGGCTGCAACCATCTCATCCTTTCCGAGCCGCGGATCTATGGGCGTGAGGGTCGTCTGCGCATTCTGACCGCGAGCGACGCACGCGTCGGAACCCCGATTGCAGGCGCCTGCACCCTCTCCATCGAACGCAAGAACCAGATTGAGCTTTGGCTTGAACCCGTGCTTGCACCCGGATCGGCGATCGTCCACTTCCGCGTCGTCGACTCCAATGTGTTCGAAGCGTCTGGCCGCAAGCTCGGTGCCACCGGCATCCTGTGGAGCTGGGTAAAGGAATATGTGCATCCGCGCCTCGCAAGCTTCCAGGTCGACCTCGAAGCACCCCTCTCGGACCTGCGCAGCGTTCTTCCCTTGCTGCTCCCGAGCGACGACGCATCGCGCACGCAGCACATCCTCGACTCCGTCGCGCTCGCGGCGGTGCGCGTCTCCGACACGGCACTCGTCGCCACGCTGCGCTTCGATGTGCCCCCTCTGGCCACGGCGGCGCAGCCGGCGACCGAGGCGCCCCTCACCGACGTGGAGCGCGTCCAGCTGCGCGCGGCGCTGGAGCGCTGGGATGCCTTCCTCACCTACGTGATCAAAGCCGCGGGCTCCGATGCGGCCACCAAGGAGGCACGACAAGAGCTCCTCGACATCCTGCTCGACGCGCGCCAGGAGCTGATTGCGCAGTTCGAGGCCACGCAGCCAGAGGCAGCTCCTCCTCCTGTGCCACTGGCTCGCAGCGAGGATCCCGTGCGGCGCCTCTTCGTGTCGACCTGGACGCGCCTTGCACCCGTACTGCGCAAGCAGTCCGGGAAGCTCCCCGGGGAGATCGCTCTCCGCTACCTCGGCTTTCTCGCCTCCGGCGACGCGCTCGCCGCGCTTGACCGGCTGGGACCCGAGGTCGGACTCGAGATCTCCCAGGACGGCCTGCGCCGGTTCGCACGACTCCTTTCTCCAAGCCGGTCCGAGGATCCGCTCGCCTACGGCACCCAGATCGACACAGAGCTGCGTGCGATCTTTGGTTTCGGGCCGCCGATCGAGCCCCCCCAAGCGAATCCTGCAGTAGAAGACCGTGAAGAGGGCGCACCGCGCGGTCCGAAGAATGACGCGCCCGCCGAGCCGCCAAAGGACGAGGTGCCCGGCGCCACGACACCCGATCAAAGTGAGGAGCGAATCCAACTCCCTTGGAGCCTCGTCGAGTCCACAGCATCGAAGGACTCGGCCGAGCTCGCGACCCGTCTGAACGGCTGGGTGCCTGGGCCACACGATCTAGAGGCCTATCTCCGCGCGATGGGGGACCTCCTGGGCGACTCGGCGCAGCGCACGCTTGCTCGCGGCGAGCTCGCGCCGCGTTTCGATGCGCTCTTCCACTGGCTGGTGCTTGCGACGGCGTGGACGGAATCGTGCTGGCGACAGTTTGTCCGCATCCGGGGCAGGCTCGAGCCGATCCGCTCTGCTGCCGGGGCTGTCGGCATCATGCAGGTGAACGAGCATGTGTGGCGCGGCTTCTACGACCTGCGAGGTCTACGAAGCGACGTGGGGTACAACAGCCGTGCCGGCTCGGAAATCCTGCTCCACTACCTGACCGATTACGCCATCGAGCAAGGCGAGGACACGAAGACCGGCCACGAAGACAACCTCGCTCGCGCGACCTACGCGGTCTACAACGGAGGTCCGGGCCATCTGCGACGCTATCGGCAGAAGACCCGCAAGTCCTTGCACGAAATCGACGAGGCGTTCTGGCGCCACTACCAGGCCGTCAAGGCCGGGCACGAGCTCGATCTAGCCGATGAGTGTTACGGGGGCTAAGCGCAATGCCGGGTAGTTTGCGCCTTGGCGCACGATCTCAGCGGCTCCTCGGGTAGCTACTCATCTTGATCTTGACGGCGCGTGGGTAGCGGCGCGGGCGTCGTGGAGGGAGCACCAGGAGGGCGATCTGTTGGTGAAGATCCTCGAGCCTGCGCGGCAGGTTGCCTGGAGCGGTGACCCAGGCCGTCAGCCAGAAGCCGCGCAGGAGAAGCAGGGCATGGCGGAAGCTGATGCGAGAGGGAGGGAGGCTCACCCTGTGAGCGACGTGCTGCATGTGCAGTCGGACCAGGTTGTAG
>DATFYN010000485.1:0-15831 GCA_035315025.1 Myxococcota bacterium | reverse complement strand
GCGATCGCTCTCAGGATCCCCTCCGCTCCGTGGCCCCGACGTCGAAATGCGTCGCATCACGTCTCGCACGAAGCCTCGCCTACCGCCGGACCCCGCGTCGAACTCGCTCATTGCACCTTCTCCTCGCTCACCGGCTCTGCGCCGTGGTGGGTCGCTTCCCCACGCTTGCTGCTGCAAAGCCTGTGCCGTGCACCACCTGACTCAGCGCCCCGGGAGAGGCTCCCCTCGCTGCTCTTCCCCCGCGAAGCCGCTGCCAAGGCGCGCTCGTGCACGGCCCCTTGCGCGCCTCGGGCTCCATTCTCGGCCCTGCGGCTGCGACTCGCTCGCCATCCTCTCCCTGTCGGTCCTTTCGTCCGCTCGCAGAAGCGGCCCCGATCTCTCCGCAGGACGACGCTTTGGGGCCTCTCCGCCGCAGCTCGATAGCTCGGGACCAGCTCCCTGCGGAGCTGGCGGCAGATCTCGGAAGCCCCCGAATTTGCATCATTTTTAGCCTCTTCCACTCTACCAGAGAAGAGGGGTGTGTCAAGCCGCACAGATCCCAGTCGGCACGCCCCTGGGGGAGTGGAGGCGCCCGCGAAAGGATTCGCCCCGCGGGGGATGGCAGTCTGTGCTGATGCCGCACCGAGGCGACCTGCCGCGCGCGCGATCCGACCGTGAAGCTCCATGAACACAGGCAGCTCGGCCCCACGCCTGCCTTCGAGGTGCCACTTCGAGTGGCAATGCTGCAGGCGCGAGAGGCGTGAATTTGACGGGGGCGTCGGCCGGGCAACGGGTTGCCCGAGGTCCGAGCGCCCCGCCGAACTTTGCGGCATGGCGCCGCGGCGGAAGCGCTCTGCCCTGATTGGGAAAGCATTGGGACGCCGTGCAGTTTGTGCATAGTGCGCTCACGGCTGCACCGGTTGGAGCTCGATCACGCGAACTCCCTCGGGCGGCGTGAAGTGGAAGCGGCTCGCGGCGACGCCCTGGTTCGTCCGAACGTTGTGGAACGCGACGCGGGTCACGTTCCCGACGAGATCGGAGACCGTGCTCTCCTCGACTTCACCGCTCTCGCGATCCACCACGATCTCGAGCTTCTCGTAGCTGGCCGGCTCCTTCGGCGTGAGATCAAGCACGATGCTGGTTCCCTCACACGATCTCGCACGCACGCTGAAGGAGTGCCGCAGGTCACCCCGGCCCAGCAGAAACTGCATCGCCCCGCCCGTGAGCAAGGTCTCTCCCGCGTGCATGCGCTGCGCCTCGTGGGTCGCCGGGTCGTAGACCCAGGCCACCTCCCCGTCGCTCACCACAAGGCTTGGATTCGGCTTTTCGTAGGACCAGCGCATCTTGCCCGGCTTCTCGAAGACGACTTCGCCGGAGGATTCGCTCGGCGCGTCGTGGCCCGAGCCGTGGAGCGAAGCCACGCGGGTCGTCTGCTCGAAGCGGGCGGAAAGATCCTTCACCGCTTCGTAGCGCTGCTGCACGCGGGCCGCGAGCTCGTCCGTGCAGTCGTGCTTGGCAACCCCTTCCTCGCGGGCGGGCCGCGCCTGCGCCCCCGCCTCGCGCTCCGCCACGAGGCAAACCAACGGAGCCACGAGCCCGAGCGCAAGGGCCAACCACGAGCCGCATGCGAAGCCGCGCGTCATCGAGGGTTGGACCCGCCTTGGCGCACGCGGATTCGAATCCGCCTATTCGAGGTCGAGCGATCGCGCATAGACCTCGCGGGGCTTGGTGCCTTCCTGGGGGCCGATGATGCCGTCGAGCTCCATCTGCTCGACCATGCGGGCCGCGCGGTTGTAGCCGACCTTGAGCCTGCGCTGGAGGTAGGAGATCGACGCATTGCGCGTCTCGGCGACGATCGCGATCGCACGGTCGTACATCTCGTCGACCTCGCTGCCCCGCTCTTCCTTCTGCTCGCTCTCTTCCTTCATCTTGAGCAGCGTCTCGTCAAACTGCGGCTTGCCTTGGTCGCGCAGGAAGGCGACGAGGCTGCTGACCTCCTTCTCCGACACATAGGCCCCGTGGATGCGCTGGAGCTTCGAGGTTCCGGGCGGGAGAAACAGCATGTCGCCTTGCCCGAGCAGGTGCTCGGCGCCGTTTTGATCCATGATGGTGCGCGAGTCGGTGCGGGAGGAGACCTGAAACGAGAGCCGGGCCGGGAAGTTGGCCTTGATGACCCCGGTCAACACGTCGACGCTCGGTCGCTGGGTCGCGAGCACGAGGTGAATGCCTGCAGCACGCGCCATCTGGGCGAGTCGCTGGAGCGCCTCTTCCACGTCACGGGCCGAGACCACCATGAGGTCGGCGAGCTCGTCGATCACCACGACGATGTACGGCAGGCGCGAAAACGCGAGCTCCCGCCCCTCCGTCTCGCCCGGCTTTGGCTTTAGGCGGAAGGTCGTGTGGCCAGCACGGAGCTCCTCGTCGACCCGCGCATTGAACTGGTCGATGCTGCGCACGCCGAGTGCGGCCATCATCTGGTACCGCTCTTCCATCTTGTGCACGATGCCCGCGAGCGCGGCGGCGGCGCGCTTCGGATTCGTCACCACGTCGGCGATGAGGTGCGGGATCCCCTCGTACATCGACAGCTCGAGCAGCTTCGGGTCTACCAGCAAGAGCTTCAGCTCGTCGGGCGTGGTGCGGAACAGGATCGAGCACAAGAGCGTATTCAAAAAGACGCTCTTGCCCGTTCCGGTGGCGCCTGCCACCAGCAGGTGGGGCATGCGTGCCAGGTCCGCCTCCACGGGGTTCCCGAAGATGTCCTTGCCGAGGGCCAAGGTGAGGCGCGAGGAGCTCGCGCGGAACGACTCCGACTCGAGCAGGTCCCGGATGTAGACGATTTCGCGCTCCGAGTTCGGGACTTCGATCCCGACCACCGACTTGCCCGGGAGCGGCGCGATGATCCGCACCGAGAGCGCGCGCAGGGCCAAGGAGAGATCGTCGGCCAAGTTTACGATGCGGTTCACCTTGACGCCCGACTCGGGCTCGAACTCGTACATCGTGACGACGGGGCCTGGGTGCACGGTCACGACGCGACCCCCGACACCGAAATCCTTGAGCTTTTTCTCGAGGATCCGCGAGTTCATGATGAGGCTCTCGCGGTCGTAGGTGCGGGCGGTCGCGGGCGGCTTCTGGAAGAGTGAAATGTCGGGCGACAAAAACGGGCTACCGGCCCTGCTCTCAGCGAATAGGAACGCCTCCTGGCGCGGTGTCACCTTCTCGTGTCGCTCCGCGGAGTGGTCGACGATCGCAGGCTCGGTGCCCTTGCCCCGTCGTTCCGGTCGCTCCCGCTCGGCGGCGGGGCGCAGCGCTGCGGCGGAGAACGGATCGGGCCCTGCGGCCACGATCGCGAGGGCCCCCTCGGGCTCTCCCGCCCCCTCGGGTTCCCGCATCTTCTCGACCCGGGCGCGGCGCGCCCGCCGTTCCCGCCAGACCTGGAAAGCGCGCACATTCTCCCGCGCGCGCAGCGCGCCCTGGCTCAGCCCCCGCCCGGCTACGCGCAGGACAGAGACAGCGCCGCGGCCGGTGGCCGCGGCGGCCGCAGCCACCGCGGCCAGTGCTGTCGATGCGGCAATCCCAGTCACCGCGAGCAGGCTTGCCGTGAGCAGGAGGAAGTTCACGAGGAGCGCTCCCCAGCGGCTTAGGAGCGTACCTTCGAGCGATGCCAAAAGACTACCGAGGGCGCCGCCCGAGACCTCGCCAAGACGCAGCCGCGCGAGCTCGTGGAGCAGCACGGGTAGCGTCGCGAGGGCGAGCAAGAGCCCAAGGCCACCCAGCCAAAGACGCACGGGGATCGCGGAGACCCGGCGCCCCACCAGGAGATACGAGCCCACGAGCGCAAGCGCGAGCACGGGCACGACCGCGGCCCAACCGATCCCCCGGACAAGGCCGCCGGCGAGCGCGGCTCCGACGACGCCTCCCGCGTTGGTCACACGCACCCAGCGCAGAACGGGATCCACGGGTGTGTAGGTCGCGACAGACGCGGCCGCGAGGACGGCGAGCCCCAGAAGCGCGATCCCGAGCGACTCCCGCGCCAGGCGACCCATCAAGGTCGCAGCGAAGGCGCCGCCGCGGGCCGCCCGTGCGGAGGCCCTAGCCATCTGCGTGCACGCGGAAGATCGACGAAAAATCCACGTCCCTCACCCCCTTGGGACGGGCAATGGCGCGAGGGTATCCGGGCGAGAATCGATGCGTCAAGCCGCACTGCGAGGGTGCATCCTTGGCTGCGTGCGCTTGACGCTCGACAGGGCGGGCGAGATCATGGGATCTTACCCCTCAACCCGACCGATCCTCGACGGAGAGAATCATGGCAGGCGTGAACAAGGTGATCCTGATCGGCAATCTCGGCCGCGATCCCGAACTCCGCTACACGCAGGGCGGCCAGGCGGTGGCGAACTTCACGCTCGCCACCACCGAGAACTGGACCAATAAAGGGGGAGAGCGCGAAGAGCGGACCGAGTGGCACCGCATCGTCGCTTGGGGACGGACGGCGGAGCTGTGCGCGCAGTACCTGGCCAAGGGGCGCACGGTGTACATCGAAGGCCGGCTGCAAACGCGCGAGTGGGAAAACAAAGAAGGCCAAAAGCAGCGCACCACAGAGATCAATGCCCTAACGGTTCAGTTCCTCGGTGGCCCGCGCGCCGCCGGCCAGGGAGGGCAAGCCCGCCCTTCGGGCCGCGCGGGGAGCGGCACGGAGCTGGACGCGGGCCCGCCCGACGACGCCGCGGCCGCCCCGCCCCCCGACGACGAGATCCCGTTCTAAGGGCAGTGGCCTCGCCCTACGACGCGCCGCGCCGGGCGCGCACCAGACGCCCGGGAACCGAATCTTGGCGCAGGTTCCGCACGACCTGATCGATCCGGGCGCGCGCTACGCGGTCAAGGTTCTCGAACTCGATTCCCATTCCCGGGCTCTCGGCGCCGCCCCGAGCGGTGGTCCAAACGACACGACCGTGCACTTGGATGGGCTCTTCCTCGCCCGGGAGCTTGAAATTCAGCAGCACCGCCGTGCCGGTCGGCGGCGGGCTTTCGGTTTCAATGAAAAGGCCGCCTTCGTTGATATTGGCCGTGAACTCCGAGAAAAATGAGTCGACCGTCGTGTAGTCGACCCGCACGACGAGGGGCGTACGCTCTGAGCGCCGTTTTTCCGAATCGCCCCCCGGCTCGCCGTCGGCTTGCAAGATCTCGATGCTGGCCTTGGCCATACCGACTCTGCCCTCCCCGAAGACGCGCCGCAGCTCACGCAGGCTCGGGCTCGCCGCCTTGATCGACCAGACACGCCCGATCCCTTAGCACCCAAATTTCTTGCCGCACTGCGAGGGGCGGCCAGCGAAGCGCGGACCCTTCGCCGCGGCTTACGCGACGCGGGCTTGCGCAGGGTCCAGGCCCACGTGAGACCCGCTCGAGGTTTCACCCCTTGCCTCCTCTTTGCGCAGGCTTCCTGCCTGTCCTGTGGTGGGCCTTTTACTGCCCACGGCAGGTTTTCTCCTGCGCCTCGGCGCTTGCGAGCGCCGCGGCAAAGGCCGAAGGCTCGAGCTCCGGGGCGACGAGCCCGCGGAGCGTCTCGTGCGCGCGTTCCGGGCCATCGAGCTCGCGGGAGAATGCACGCAGCAGTGCCAGGTACCCTTTTACTTCCGAGGCCTGGCTCATGGCGGCCGCCAGCTCTATGGGTGCCGCGGGATTGAGACGCGTTCCGTCCTCCAGGGTCACGGCTCCGTCGGGGGAGATCTCGCCGAGCCGCTTCATCACGGCGCGCAGGTAGGGGTCGGTGAAGGCGCCGCGGGGCACGAGGGCACGCGTCAGCGCTTCACGGTCGAGCGACCGCCGGAACGCGTCGTCGAAGACGGCCGGGCAGCCCACCACGTCGCGTCGGTCGAGGCGTGCCAGGGCCGCTTGCGCCCGCGCCACCATGTTCTCGCCGCCTTGGGGCTGCACCAGGTCGATCGTAAACTCATGCAGACCGCGCGTCGCATCCTCTCCCTGGCGCGAGCGCAACTCCACTTTCTCGCTCTGGGCAAGGGAGGTCGTGTCCACACGCACGAGGAGATCCTCGCCGAGCTGCTGGGTGGAGACTGCACCGATGTAGGGATTCCGCACACTCGTGAGCGCGCTCGCCAGCTCGGGGGTGTTGGCGGTCTGGTCGAGCACCAAGGTAAAGCCGCCCTCTCGATTCTGAAGGCGTACCTCGGCCAGTTGGGTGGTGAGGAGCGAGAGCGATCCGCGGCCTGCGAAGTACGCGGATGCGACGGCCTTCAGCGCATTGGGGAGCGGTGACAGGTCGAGCTGCACCGTGTCCTGTCGGGAGGACACGGCCACGGTCGTCTCTTGCACCTTATAGCCTTCGAGGTAGGCGCGGACGGTGACGGCGTCGCGCGGACCTGCCTCAATCCGCGTGGGAAGCGCAAGCGTGACCGGGGCCTGCGCCTGTTCATAGCGCTTTTGGAAATTTGCCCGGACGTAGAAGAGGTCGAGCTGCGCACCCGGGGGCGTCGTGTCGACCTTGAGGGTGCGCTCTCCGTACCAGTAGCTCGGGCCTACGAAGATCACGCTGAACGGCGCAAAGACGTTTCGCAGACCCCAGGAAGCCGCGCTCTCCGGAACGAGCTGGACGGTCTCCGCGCCAGCGCCGGCACTGGCGCTGACACCGATCAGGAACACCAGGAGGGCCGCTGCTTTTCTCGGGCAAACCAAGAGCGTGGCGTCCTCCG
This sequence comes from Myxococcota bacterium, assembly GCA_035315025.1. Taxonomy (GTDB): domain Bacteria; phylum Myxococcota_A; class UBA9160; order UBA9160; family UBA9160; genus UBA9160. Next base: position 9,151 of record DATFYN010000485.1, on the reverse strand, counting down.
AAGCGCCGAGCGTAGCCGTGGGAAGGAGCAGCCGACAGGGCGCCGCGAGGCTCCCCGGGCGCGGGTCGCTTGGCGATCAGGGCGGGGAGGCGGAGCTCGACGTCAGCTCGAGTCTGTCCAAGATTGCCTCCGCGCGGCGATCGCCCGTGGTGCGCAGGATCTGCACGATCTCGGCGGTACGGCCGGCGCGGATCACCTCGTCGAGGAGCGCGGAGAGCTGCTCGTCGCGTTCGGCAAGGGGCATCCCGCTTAGCTCATCGAGGAATCCGCTGGGATCGCGTCGGATCTGTTCAAGCTGGGCTTCCATCGCACCAAGCTCTGACCCGACGGGGAGGGGCTCCGGTCCGGGGGCGACCGGCGTTGCCGCCTCCTCGTTGGGCACCGATGACCCCATGGGGCGGCGCACGAAAGGAGTCTGCTGCATCCAGACGTCGAGAGGAGCGAGGCGCCTCGCGATGGCATCGGAGGCCGGTGTTGTGAGCGCCGTCGTCTGCGGCGCTTTGACTTGCTCGGCGAGCCAGCCCGGGGCAAGCAGCGCCAGCGCGATGACCCCCACGGCGGCAGCGGACAGGGCCAGCGGGCGCGAGCGCAGCAACATGTCGAGCCCGTCGAGAAGACGCACCCGGAGAGTCGGCTGCGCCTCCCCTGCCTGGATGCGCGCGATCACGCTGTTTGCCAAGCCAGCGGGAGGCTCGACCTCGGGCAACGAGCGCAGCAGCCCGATCGTCCCTCGCAGCTCCCTTAACTCCTCCGCGCAGCTTGGGCACGCGTCCAGATGTGCGTCCACCAACGCCCGCTGCTGAAGCGGGAGGTCGCCCTCGAGATAGGGACCCAGCCGGACCCTGACTTCTCCGTGCTTCATGCCGCTCTCCCCGATCCCACTTCGCGGGCCAGCGCACCGAGCAGCGGCCGGAGGGCCTGACGCGCGCGGTGGATGCGTGACTTCACGGTGCCTTCCGCGAGCTCGAGGACCTGCGCGATTTCGGCGTAGCCCAGGCCCTCGATGTCGTAGAGCACAAGGGGCAGTCGCAAGGCAGGGCTCAAGGCGAGCAGCGCCTCTTGGACACGCGAGCGGACCTGAGCGCCCGCGGCTTCACGCTCGGGATCCACCGGGGAAAGCGGGATGGCGATGCCGCTGGCCTCGCCTACGGCAAGGCTGCGCTCTCGCGCGTGACTGCGCCCGAGGCTGCGTCGGCGGTTTAGCGCGGCGTTGGCGGCAACGCGGTAGACGAAGGTGGAGAAGCGAGCTTCGCCACGGAAGCGGTGGCCGTGACGATGCAGGTTGAGGAAGGTCTCCTGCGCCACGTCTTCGGCCTCGCTGTGGCTCCCGAGCATGCGCACCAGGAGGCGAAAGACGCGCCGCTCGTGTCGCTGCACGAGCGTCTCGAAGGCCGTCGTGTCGCCACTGCGCCAGCGAACCACGAGCTCCCGGTCGGGATCCTCGAGCACGGGGACGCGCACGGCCCCCGCCCGGACCAGGGGGCCTCGTTCTGCAATCTCGTGGCTCACTTCTCGCCTCATTGGCTGTGGACACCTACCCGCAGGGTTTGGTTCCCTCTCCCTCGCGCCGCTCAGCGCGCTCGGCCCACGCGGCCCTCTCCACGGCGCAGCCACGTCCCGCTCTTTCCACCGCTCTTGCGCACAAGCCGCACCCTTTCGAGGGTCATCCCGCGGTCGACCGCCTTGCACATGTCGTAAATCGTGAGCCCTGCCGCCGCGGCCGCCACGAGGGCTTCCATCTCCACGCCTGTGCGGGCATGGGCCAGCACGCGGGCCTCGATCCGAACGCAACCCCCGGCTGCATCCGGCGAGAGCTCAACGCTGATTGCGTCGAGCGCCAGAGGATGGGCCAGCGGAATCCACTCGTGCGTGCGCTTGGCCGCCTGGATCCCCGCGATGCGTGCCGTCGCCAGCACATCTCCCTTGGAAAAGCGGCCCTCGGAGATCTGTGCCGCGGTGGCCGATGCCATGCGCACCTCTGCACGCGCAATGCACTCCCGCCGTGTCACAGACTTCGCGGCGACGTCGACCATCCGAGCGCGACCGCGAGAATCGAGATGGCTTAGGCTGCCGCTCGCACCCGGGCGCGCTCCGCTTACTTCTTTCGTGCGCGGAGCCATTCGAGAGTGTCCTGGAACACGTCCTCCTGTTCCGGCTCGTTGAAGATCTCATGACGCAGCTTTGGATAGATGCGCAGCACGCTGCCGCTCCCGCGCACGCGCTGGAAGAAAGCGCGGCTGCCCTCGGGCGAGCAGATCGGGTCGTCCCCGCCGTGCATCACCAGCATCGGCAGCGCGACCTCTTGGGGGGTCTGCGCGATGCGCTCGATCGTGCCAAGCAGCTCCGCGGCGAACGATGCCGTCATGCGCCGGAAGACGAGCGGATCTTCGACGTAGCGGCGAACCACTTCCGGATCGCGCGAGAGTCCGTTCGGATCGAGCCCGCTCGCGAGGGAGATCCGTGGCATCAAACGGCGCAGCAGCCGAACCCCGGTAATGCGCACACGCGAGAAGCCCGCGGAAAGCGCCAAGGCGGCACTCGAGGTGACGGCCGCCGAGACCGCGGGACGGCGCTCGCACAAGAGCGTTGCGACGAGGAGCCCCCCCATGCTGTGACCGAGGAGCGTCGGCGAATCGTCGGGGTGCTCGCGCTGCACGAGACCGAGGAAGACCTCGAGGTCATCGAGCATGTGATCAAAGGACGCGATGTGCCCGCGCGGGCCCGCCGAGCGTCCGTGTCCCTGATGGTCGAGGGCATGGACGGCCACTCCGCGTGCAGCGAACCATGCACCGAGGCCGTCGTAGCGGCCGCTGTGCTCGGCGAAGCCGTGGGCCACCACCACCACGCGCTCGGGCTGAGGCGGAAGCCAGGAGCGGCGGAACAGGGACTGTCCGCGCGCTCCCTCGAAGCGTGACTCCGCTCGGCGCACGACGCTGCGTTCCATGGGCGCGAACCTACCCCCACCGCGCGCGCCGTCAACGGAGAGCCCTTCGGCTTAGGAGTTCACGAAGCGACGAACCCGCTCGCGCGCGGCTTGGATGCGCTGCAGATACGCAACGCCGCGGATGTCCGAGCCCCAGAAATACGCCGAGATCCCTTCTTCTTCCCCGAGGCGCCGGATGTTGTCGGACAAGATGAGGCAACCCGCCTCGACGTTGCTCTCGATCGTCGTGGAGTTCCCGGCAAGAGCGAGCGGCCCCGCCATGTTGGGCATCACCTGCATGAGCCCCATCGCACCCTTCGGGCTGCGCACCCACGGCCGCGCTCCGCTCTCGACGAGGAGGACGGCGGTCACGATCTCGGGATTGACCTCGTACTTGCCGCTGTAGCGGATGACGGCGGCGCCGATCCGCCCGAGCTCGCGCGGCGAGAGAGTCGGGTTTGCGGTGCCGACGATTCTGGCGACAGCGGCGGCATCGAGCGGCGGATGGGCAGGCGCCACCGCAACTGTCGCCTGCGGAGCGGGCAACGGCGATCCGCCCATCGACAAGCCGAAAACAGAGAGAAGGGCCACGATGCCGAGCTGAGCACGGGACAGCGATGCTCGCGTCATCTCTCACCTCCTCGCCCTGGCCCCGCGCATGCGCGCGACTAGGGCATTTCGGTGGCCAGCCTTGGCCGCGCATCCGCGGACAAGGACGGGCAGAATGCACCCCGGGAGTGTGTGGCATTCAGCAGGTGGAATGTGACGCCCCATGCTTTTGTCGCGGGCGTCACGAACCCCGGGGGATGAGGCTCGCCGCAAGGCTTCCTGAACGGCCGCGGACCTTACCCGACCCCCGCCCGCCCGCCAACCCCACGCGGACCGGCAGTCCTCCCACTCATCACCCCTGGATTCGCGATCTTGGCGGGCGAGCTACGCGCAAGCGGACCCGCGCTTGCATTCTCGCTGCCGCAACCTGTTCGTCGCCGGTGTTCCATTTGACCCTCACTTTCCGCCTCTGGTAGGATGCCGGGACTGACGGGCCGATCCCCGATTCGCCCGTTTGCTTGGATCCGGCTGCGACCAATCCCTCGGGCTCGTAGCTACATGTCGCAGCGCGGTGTGGATCGCTGAGTTGCTGCAGAAGAGGCTTGAGCCCTATGACGACCACGCCCAGCCCCCCGGCGTCCTTCTTCGACTTGCCCGCGTGCACACTGCTTGAGACGCTCTCCCAACTGGAGCAGGCCGTCTTGGTGGTGGACCGCTCTGGGCGGGTCGTGTGGATGAGCGACAGCCTCGGTCTTTTCTGCGACTCCCCTTCGCTCGCCGCCGGTCACTCGACCCGCTGCAGCATCGAGATTCGGCGTGGCCGCGGCACGGGCCACGTGGAGCTCTCTGCCGTGCTCCTCCCGGGTGCGCAGCCCGAACCCTTCTTTCTCGTGACCGCTCGTCCCGCCGTGGCGCGCGAGGAGGCCCCCCGACGGCTCGAATCCGCGCCCGAGGTTTCCCTGGCAGCAATCCTCGACAGCTCGCCTGAGGCCGTGCTCACGCTCGATCCTGCGGGCGTCGTGACTTACGCGAATCCCGCCGTCGCACGGCTTCTTGGCTGCGCGCCGGAGGACGTCGTCTCCCAGCCCCTCACCCACCTCTTATGGGGCAGCGAGGAGGTCGAGCGGGCCGTCGCTGCCTTCCCCGCAACGAGCGACGGTCAGACTGAGGACGTGACGATCTCCCGTGCCGACGGGGTCACGCTCTGCGTCTCCGTGTCGGCGAGCCCGCTTTACCGTGCGGACGGAATGCGCGTGGGAACGCTCGCGTTCTTACGAGACGTGACTGAGCAGCGCAGCAAGGCGGCCGAGGTGGCCCGCAAGAACGCGGACCTGGAGAGCTACGTCCACAGCGTTTCCCATGACCTGCGCTCGCCCCTTGTCTCCCTCCTCGGCTTCTCGCGCCTTTTGCGCCAAGACCATGCGGATCAGCTTGGAGACTCCGGCCGACACTTCCTCGACCGCATCGAGCAGGCCGGGCGAACGATGGAGGCGCTGATCAACGATCTGCTCGAGCTCTCGCGGATCGGCGAGACCGCGGCGCGCAAGACCGTCGTCGATCCGCGCAGAACCCTGTTGCAGCTGCGGGCCGAGATCAAGCCGCGCCTTGAGGCCCAAGGGGTGGAGCTCGAGATCTGCGAGCGTCCGCCGCTTGTCTTGTGCGATCGAATCCGGCTCTACCAGGTCTTCTCGAACCTCGTGGGCAACGCGCTCGATCACATGGGGCCGCACCCCAAGCCGCGGATCGAGATCGATGTGCGCGAAGAGCCCGACGTGCATCACGTGACGGTGCAAGACAACGGGCGGGGCATCCATCCCAGCCATCATGAACGCATCTTCGAGATCTTCCAGAGCCTCGGGCCGCGTGCCGACGGTCGACGGGGAACCGGGGTGGGCCTTGCGATTGTGAAGAAGATCGCCGAGACCCATGGCGGCCGGGTCTGGGTGGAGAGCGCTCCTGGCGAGGGCGCCTGCTTCCATCTGACGCTGCCTCGCGAATAGCCGCGATAGGCGCGCGATTTGCCGACCCAGGGGCGGTCCCTTAGCCTGCGGCCCGGGTGACGTCCCCATGTATCCCATCGTCTGGGAACCTTTTGGCTTCCCCATCAGCTCCTTTGGCGTGATGCTCGCGATCGCGTTCCTGGTCGGGACGTGGATTACCGCGATCCGCATGCGGGAAGAAGGGCTCAATCCAGAGCTCGCCACAACCATCCTCCTCTACGTCATGATCGGAGGCGTCGGCGGCGCCAAGCTTTACTTCGCGATCGACAACTCGCTGCGCGAGGGCCTACCGTTTTTCCCGCTGCTGATCGCCCGGGATGGGATCACCTGGTATGGGGGCCTGATCGGTGGGACGCTACTCGGCCTGCTTGGCTGTTGGATCCACAAGCTCCCGCTCAAGACCTTCGCCGACTGCACGGCGGTGGGCGGTGCGCTCGGCCAGGCGATCGGCCGGGTGGGCTGCTTCCTGGTGGGCGACGACTACGGACGCGTGACCGACGTACCCTGGGGCCTGGCCTTCCCAAAAGGCTCCCCTCCGACACTCGATCCGGTGCATCCCACGCAGCTCTATGAGATCGCCTGGCTCTTGCCCGTTGCCGCACTCTTGTGGCGGCGTCGCCGCACGAGTCCCTTCCTCTTCGGAGAGTACGTGGCGCTCAATGGCCTCGGTCGACTCGTCGTCGAACACTGGCGCGTGAATCCGCGGGTCGCCCTCGGGCTGACCGAACCGCAGTGGATCGGAATCGCTTTGGTGATTCTCGGAGCGAGCAGTTGGCTGTACTATCGCGGCAAGCCCGAGCCCGCGACGGTGTAAGCCAGCGGAGTGGCCCCGCGCCCGGGGGGAGGAGGATCGCGTGAGCGACGAGCTGCGGAGCCTGGATACCCGCAACAAGATACTCGAGGTGGCCGAGGGTGAGTTCGCCCGAGAAGGCTATGCCGGAGCCCATCTCCAGCACATCGCCGAGCAGGTCGGTGTTCAGAAGACGGCCCTGTACTACTACTTTCCCAGCAAGGCCGCCCTCTACACTGCAGTGCTCGTGCGCATGCTCGAGGCCTTTGAGGCGGCGGTCTGTGCGGCGACCGACCGCCCCGGCACTCCGAGCGAGCGCCTCGAGCGCCTGCTCGCGGTGCTGAACGACCTGCTCGCCGAGCGGCGCAACTACTCCCAGATCCTCATTCGTGTGTTCGTGGATCGGGCGCAGCTGGTGGGCGAAATCATCAATCCGCCGATCCAGAGCGTGATCGGTCGCATCCTGCGCTTCTATCAGGAAGGGGTCGAGGCGGGGGCCTTCCGCCGCATGTCCTCGCGGCACTTCTTCCAGAGCCTGCTTGGAGCCACGGTCTTCCACTACGCGGCGCGCAACTTCAGCGCGGCTGTGCTCGGCATCGATGACATCTTCACCCACAACGCCGTGAACTGGCGGCGCGAAGAGCTGCACAAGATCCTGGCGCAGGGCGTGCTGCTCTCGGCCGAAGAGCGCGAGCGCGACCCCGAGAAAGCCTGACGGCCTAGCCCGACGTCGCCGCGCGGGCGTGGGGAGCAAAGGGCTGAAGCCGCTCGGCGAGTGCGGCGGCGCTGGCCGCAAGGGCGGGATCACACTCGCCCGCGCCCGAAGAAGAGGCGCGCGCACACTGGGCGATGCGGCAGACTGCGGCATAGGCGAGATCGCCGAGCGCCGGCTCCTCGGCTGCCGCTTCCGCGTCGACCCACTCCGTGAGCCGGGCCAGCGCCGTGCCGTGCTCCCCCCCGACGTAGCGGTCCATGCCTTCCGCGTAGGCGGCCAGCGGCAAGAGATCGGCGCGTCCGGGATCTCGCGCCAGCGCCTCGGCCAGGGCGTGCCTTGCCGGCGCGAAGAATCCGCTGTGAAGGTAGGAGCGCGCCGCCCGCGCGTAGCCCAAGACCGCCGTCCCGTGGATCGAGGCCAGCACGTCGTCGAGCTCGTCGCCCAGCACCTCCTCGACCAGCGCGCGCCCCTCCACGAGGAAACGCGCGACCAGGTCGTTCTCGGGATGGGCGGCCAAGAGCGCGCGGAACTGCGCACGCGTGTGCACGAGGAGCGCTTCCGTCTCGTGCAAGGCCTCGTCGAGCCGCACGGCGGCAGCCGCCAGGATCTTTTCGAACTCCTCGAAGATTCCTTCGGCCTCCGCGCCGGACTGGGAGCGGAGCGCGCGAACTTTGGGCCCGTAGACGGTCCGCTGGTAGAGGTTCTCGCGGAACTTCATGGCCTCGTGGAAGAGCGAGCCCACCGCGAGATCGAACAATGCCTCGCGCTGGGTCGCGATGCCGGGAGCCCGGTCACTGCCACGGAAGAGCGCGTGGCAGCGCTCCTTGAGCCGAAACAAAACGCTCCGCTCGTCGTCCCCGACAAGGCGCTGGACCTCATCGAAGGTGAGGACGCCCTCGCGGTAGCGAGCGAAGATCCGGCGCATGCTCTGATCGGCCAGCAGGAAAGCGCGGAGGATGTCCACGAGGACGGAGGCCGATTGCAGCATGGGAGAACTATAGGCGTCCTCGCGGAGCCTCGTGCTACCCTGCGCCGCCGATCGGCATCCCTATGATCCGCGTGCGCGTGCGTCATCTCGCTGCAGTCGATCCGCTGCGCGAGCTTGCCTCGACGGCCCAGCTCATGGCCAGCGTGGCGCGCGGCCGCGAGCGCGGGGAGGGCGGAGCGATCCAGCTGGCGATGCTGCGGGGGGAGGCCCTCGCACTCGGTCGCTACCAGCGGCTCGCACGCGCCCTGGCGACTCCTCTCGGGGAGCCCGATCCGACGCAGTCGCCGGCGAATCTCGTGCGGCGTTGGACTGGCGGACACGCGACGGCGTATGGAGATGGCATCCTGTCCGTATCGCTCATCCTTCCCGGGCCGTCGGCTTGGCTGCCGGCCGCGGAGAAAATCCCCGCCGAGAAGCTCCTGAACCGCCATGTCCGGGGCCTCCTGCGCGCGTTCTCGGCGCTAGGCGCTCCGGCCTTCTATCCCGGACGGGACTGCGTCACCGTCGCAGCTCGGCCTGTGGCGTACGTGAGCTGCGAGCGCGATGCGACCGGGGTGTGCCTGGTCCAGGCGATCGTGGGCCTTTCCCGACCGTGTTCCGTCGAGCAGAGCGCGCCGCCCCTGCCGGAGGGCGACGCCGCGGCGCTTCCCGCATCCCTTGCCGACCTGGTGGGCGGCTCGGCGGGTCTTGGGGAGTGCCTCAGCGAGGCTCTGCTCACCGCCTACGCGGCGCGCCATGGCCTCGCCCTCGATGCCTCCCCGCCGTCGGAGCTCGAATTGCAGGCGGTGAGCGAACGGGAGGCGCGGCTGCGCGCCCATGGCTCCAGGGAAGACTCGGTCGCGGAGATGGTGGGAAGCGGCCTGTTCGCGACTCCGATTGGCGGCCTCGAGGCCTTCGTTGCGCTCGAACAAAGCCGTACGCTGCGGCGCGTGCGAATCTTCGGCGACTTCATCGCGGACTCCGCGGGAGTGGCCGAGCTCGAGGAAGCGCTCCGCATGCGGCCCGCGGACTGGCACAGCGTCGACGGCGCCGTCGAGCGCGTTCTCGGGAGGCCCGAGCACTTCAGTTTCGGCTTGCGGGAACGCCAGACCGTAACCCACGCCGTGCTCGAGGCCGCACGGCGTGCGGCCGGACCGGAGGCGGTGGCGTGACGGAACAGGCCGTCGTGGAGGTCGCGGTGCCGATT
>DATFYN010000484.1:0-2917 GCA_035315025.1 Myxococcota bacterium | reverse complement strand
GCACCCATTTTTGTGCCTGTCTGAGCCCTGAGCCCTGAGCCCTGTTTCGCGTGGGGTTCGCCGGGGACGAGGTGGCCGTGGCCGCTGACTCCTGCATTGAGCAGCGATTTCGTCACGCGGTGGACGATGAGGTCGGGGTAGCGGCGGATGGGCGAGGTGAAGTGCGTGTAGCAGGGCGCGGCGAGGGCGAAGTGTCCCTCGTTTTTCTCGCTGTAGCGAGCCTGCTTGAGCGAGCGCAGCATGAGGTAGGAGAGAATGCGCTCCTCGGGCTTGCCGGCGATCTTGGCGGTCAGCTTCTGATACATGCGCGGGGTGACGGGGATGTCTTCGGGCACTTCGTGCAGGCGGGGGTTGGAGCGGCCGCGTCCGCCATCACGGCGCTGATGTTCGCGGCGCTCGCCTTTCGTCTGGAATTTGCGGACGGGGAGATTGCCAATGCCGAGCGAGTATCCGAAGGAGGCGGCAATGTCTTCGAATTCGACGATGCGGCGGGGCTCGGGCTTTTCGTGGATGCGGTAGAGCGAGGGCACGCCGAGGGTTTCTATCCATGAAGCCACGCACTCGTTGGCGGAGAGCATGAACTCTTCGATCAGGCGGTGGGCCCAGTTGCGCGTGGAGCGGGTGACGGACTTCATGGCTCCGAACTCGTCGAACTCGATGATGGGCTCGGGCAGGTCGAAGTCGATAGAGCCGCGGCGGTCGCGCTTGTGGTTGAGGATTTCGGCGAGCTGCTTCATCCGCTCGAAGGCGGGCACGAGGTCGGCGAATTCAGCGCGCGTGGCCTGGTCGCCGTCAAGGATGGCGTGGACCTGCGTGTAGGTCATGCGGCGCGCGGAGCGGATGACGCCTTCGGTGACTTCGTAGTCGAGGACGTTGCCGCTTGCGTCGATGTTCATGAGACAGGAGAGAACTAGGCGGTCCTCGCCGGGGCGCAGGCTGCAGATGTTGGTCGAGAGCTCCTGCGGAAGCATGGGGATGGCGCGGTCGGGGAAGTAGACGGAGTTGCCGCGCAGCCGGGCTTCGAGGTCGAGCGCAGTTCCGGGAAGGACGTAGTGGGCGACGTCTGCGATGTGGACCTGGAGATGCCAGTGGCCGGTGGCGCCGTCGTGTTCGACCAATACCGCATCGTCGAAGTCGCGGGCAGTTTCGCCGTCGATCGTGACGATGGGCAGGTCGCGGAAGTCGCGGCGGGCGGCGATGACTTCGGGGTCGAGATGCGCTACGGCGCGGGCTTCGGCGAGGACGTTATCGGGGAAGATGCGCGGGAGATGGTGCTTGCGGATGACCATTTCGACGTCGATGCCGAAGTCGTCTTCGTGGCCGAGGACCTCAATGACCTTGCCGCGGGCGGGGCGTGTGGGCGTTGGCCAGGCGGTGATCTCGACATCGACGACGAGTCCTTCGAGATTGTCGCTGTCGTAGTTACGGATCGCGCGGGTGGCTTCTTCGCCGAGGACGCGGTGCGGGTTGGCGGTGGTTGCAGGCGGCCTGGGGAGTTCGACACCGAACGGGATGAGGATGGGCTGGTTCATCCGGTCGTCGAAGGGGGTGACATAGTTGCCCCCCATCCGATCGTAGTCATTGTCGCGTCCGCGACCTTCGCGGGCGTAGTGGAAGGTGCCGATCACGGTTGCGTTGCGGCGGGTCAGGACGCGGACGATGCGGCCGAGCTTGCGTCCGTCGTTGCGGGAAGGCGCGAGTTCGACGAGGACCTGGTCGCCCTGCATGGCGTCGTGAATTTCATTGGGCGGGATGAAGATGTCGTCCTCGCGATCGCCCTGGGCGGGGCGGACGAAGCCGAAGCCGTCGCGGTGGAGGTCGAGACGTCCGGCGACGAGGTTGCTGGCTTGATATCCGGTCTTTGTGGGGGCTTTGGGGATAGCCCACTGCTCGCGATCGGTCTTAACGAGGTGACCGGCGGCGGTAAGGCGGGCGAGGTGTTCGAGGAGAAGACGGCGCTCGCGCCCTCCGCCGAGCGAGAACTCGCGGACGAGCTGCTTGTATCCGGCACGCTGGCCGGGAGATCGCTCGATCTGGCGGAGGAGTTCGCGGTCGGTCACAGAGTTATGGTACGGCAGGGGCTGTTCCCAATGTGACTCAAGAGTTTCCCGCAATGACGAAAAGATTCACAGGGAGGGTGCACTTTTCCCGCGAGGGTGTATAAGATCGAGACATAGCGCCGATTGTGCGGATTTGCTGTTGGCGAAGAGGCCTGACGAGGGCCTGGTCAAAGAGGGATCGACGTAATTCAAGCTCGACGGGCTTGAGGGCGATGCGATGGGCGAAAGCTTCCACGACGCCGCTGGCCCGATGGAGCAAGCAGAAGAAGAGAGGAAAAGTTACCAAGATGTGGAAACCGAATCAGCCAAGCAGCTCTTCGCAGACGCCCACCAACGAGCCGGTTCGTCCGGCGGCGCCTGCCACCCCCAGTTATGAACCGGCGGTCCGCACTCCGACAGCCAGCGCACAGCCTGCTTCGTCTGCCGATCAGGCAACCATTGGCAAGAGCCTGGTGGTGAAGGGCGAAGTGAGCGGTTCGGAATCGCTCTATATTGACGGCAAGGTAGAAGGCGCGATCAATCTGCCGGGCAACCGCGTGACGGTAGGCCGGAACGGACAGGTCGCGGCGAACATCACGGCGCGCGAAATCGTTGTCCTGGGAAAGGTGCGCGGCAACATGACCGCAAGCGATCGCGTGGATATTCGCAGCGAAGGTTCGCTGACCGGCGATGTGACGGCGCAGCGCATTTCGATTGAAGATGGCGCGTTCTTCAAGGGCGGCATCGACATTCGCAAGCCGGGCAACGACGCCAAGCCGGTGAATGCGGCGCAGGTGAACTCGGGTGCTAATTCGGAGGCGGCGAAACCGGTTCCGGCGCAAGTGTAATCGTCGCCGAAGGTGTTGCGTGAAAGGCTC
>DATFYN010000483.1:0-3089 GCA_035315025.1 Myxococcota bacterium | reverse complement strand
GACGCCGATTTTAGCCTTCACGCGATGATCGCGCGCATGGATGTCGGTGACGAAACTTTCGAAGCGATCGGCGACGAATTTGACTGGCCGCCGTAATAGCTTCGACAGCGCCACCGTCGCCATCTCGTCGGCATAGATGTGCACCTTGATGCCGAACGAGCCGCCGACGTCCTTGGTGAGCACGCGCACCTGATGCTCTTCAAGGCCGAGGTGCTTGGCGAACAGGTTCTGCATCATGTGCGGCGCCTGGGTGCCCTGATAGACGGTGAGGCGCTGCTCGCCCGGGTTCCAGTCGGCGACGATCGCGCGCGGCTCGTTGGTGACGCCGGTATGGCGGCCGAAGTGAAAAGTGGTCTCGACGATCTGGTCGGCTGCCGCGAAGCCCTGGTCGGGGTCGCCCATGGCGTGGCTGCGCGCGAAGGTGAGGTTGTCGCCGAGCTCGGGATGGATGACCGGCGTGCCGGGATCGAGCGCCGTCTCCGGGTCGGTCACCGCGGGCAATTCGTCGTAGCCGACCTCGACCAGCTCGCAAGCGTCCTCCGCTTGCGCGCGCGAGCGCGCGACCACGGCGCACACCGCCTCGCCCTGCCAGCAGGCGCGATCGAGGGCGATCGCGTGCTGCGGCGCCGATTTGATGCCTTTGAGATGCGTGAGCACGCCCACCCAGGGGGTGATCACCTGCGCAAGCTCGGCCCCGGTGACAACGGCGATCACGCCCGGACATTTGCGGGCCGCAACGCCCTCGATCCGCTTGATGCGGGCGTGCGCATGGGGTGAGCGCACGAAGGCCACATGCGCCATGCGGGGAAGACTGAGATCGCTCACGAACTGTGCGCGGCCCGCCGTGAGACGGGCGAGATTGGGCCGCGGGACCGAGCGCCCGATATACGAGTTCGGGCGGTCGAGCGCGGAAACGGTCGGCGGAGAGTCTTCGGCGATTCTCATTTGCGCTCTCTCGACAATGATGCCGCGCACGCCAGCTTCGCTTATCAGCAGCGTAGCCCGGCTGGAGGAAGGCGCCAGGCTAAGCTGGCGCGATCAGTCGGTGCAAGTCCGACCCAGGTAAAGCCGAGCAGGCGGCCTGGAAGCGAGTGTTGCGTGAGGCGGCAGCGATGCCGAACACGAAGCGTACACAGCTGTTGCGTGGGGTGTGTGAGTGAGCCACGAAATGGGCTTTTCGCAGGGGCGGAGGCCGTCTCAATGGTCGAACGCAGCATGAGCAATGCCGCTATGCGAGGCATTGTCGCCCTGCCGGGGTCGAGGAGCACATCACGCGCAAAAGGATCGCGTCGGAACCTGGGATATCCCACGTCTGGCCGTCGAGTGTTGGTTGGTATCGCGTACGGCGGTCCGCATCGAGAAGGCGAGGAGCCGTAGTCGATGATGCACGGGCATGGGAAGTCGGACGCCGCAATAGTAGCTGTGAAGCCGGCGAACAAGGCGGAGCCCGCGGCAGAGCAATCTGCGGCGGCGCCGACCGCCGCGGAGCTGGTGGAGCCAAGTGCGGCGACCGAGGGGAATGCGAGCCAGCAAAGCATGCGCCGGACGCAGAGTCGGGTAAGCGTGTCACAGGTGCTGGAACGCATACGGAAAGTCGCTAGGGAAAAGAAGGAGGAGAAGTTCACCGCGCTCTTTCACCATCTCAGCATCGACCTGCTGGAGGAGGTGTTCTTCGAGCTTAAGGAGAATGCTGCACCCGGCGTGGATGGGCTGAGATGGGAGGACTACGAGGCAAACCTCGAGCGCAATCTCGAGGACTTGCATGACCGGGTCCAACGAGGAGCATATCGGGCGCTGCCCAGCCGGCGGGTCTACATACCCAAGCCGGATGGACGCCAGCGTCCGCTCGCGGTCGCTGCCCTGGAGGACAAGATCGTCCAACGGGGCGTGGCCGCGCTGCTGAACGCGATCTACGAGGAAGATTTCCTCGGGTTCTCGTACGGGTTCCGACCGGGACGCGGCACGCATGATGCGCTGGACGCACTCGTGGTCGGGATCGAACGCAGAAAGGTGAACTGGATACTGGACGCCGACATCCAATCATTCTTCGACACGGTGAACCATGAGTGGCTCATCCGCTTCGTGGAGCATCGGATCGGCGACCGGCGCATCATCCGCCTGATCCAGAAATGGCTCAAGGTGGGGGTCCTGGAAGACGGGATCGTGAGCAGCAGTGAGCAGGGGACTGGGCAAGGGGCAGTGATCTCACCGCTCCTGGCCAACATCTACCTGTATTACGTGCTCGACCTCTGGGCCGAGCGCTGGCGACGGCGCGAGGCCACGGGCGATATGATCATCGTGCGTTATGCCGACGACTTCATCGTCGGCTTCCAGCACGGGGGCGACGCCCGGCGCTTCCTCGACGAGATGCGCGAGCGGTTAGGGAAGTTTGCGCTGACGCTTCATCCCGGGAAGACCCGGCTGATCGAGTTCGGACGCTATGCGGCGAGCAACCGCAAGGCGCGAGGGCTCGGCAAGCCGGAGACCTTCAACTTCCTGGGCTTCACTTTCATCTGCGGCAAATCTCGCCGGGGTGGCTTCCTGATCAAGCGGAAGACCCGGCGCGACCGCATGCGGGCGAAGCTCAAGATGATTACCGCGGAGCTGCATCGGCGCATGCACTGGCCTACCCACGAGCTGGGGAAATGGCTAGGGCGTGTCATCCAAGGCTACTTCAACTATCACGCCGTGCCGACCAACTATCGTGCGCTCGTGACATTCCGAGATGAGATCACCCGCCGCTGGCGGCGCGCGCTCAGCCGCCGCAGCCAGAAGGGGAGGGTCACTTGGAATGAGGTCGTGAAGCTGGCCGACGTATGGCTTCCACAACCGCGCATCCGCCATCCTTGGCCCAATCAGCGCTTCGCCGTCCGCTACCCGAGGTAGGAGCCGTATGCGGGAAAGCCGCACGTACGGATCTGTGCGGGGGGTGCGAGGCAACTCGCATCCCTACCGCGACCCATAAGCGCGTTTACGCGCGTCTTCCGACGCGGTATGGCGAAATGCGGGGGATTAGCCGACGGCTTCTCCATTGCCCCCGGATTTCGCTGCGCTCAATCCGGGCTACGGCTGCTCATGTTCGCCTCGCG
>DATFYN010000482.1:0-4775 GCA_035315025.1 Myxococcota bacterium | reverse complement strand
CACAGGCTGGGCAGCCGGCTCAAGCTGAGGAATCGGACCCAGGGACCCCGCGAGCGACTCCGTCGCGTGGTTCGGCACGAGCGAGTCGTGCACCCCTTCCACCAACAGGATGCTCGCCTTGCGCGTCGTACCCGTGATGTTCAGCGGATGCCGATACAGGAACTCGGCATGGTTGTGGCTGTCCTGGACATCGAAGAGGGTTTGGAAGATCGACAGGCCGACCCATAGATCGGTAGGCGTGGCCTTCGGCGCGAGGAGCGAAGGAAGCGTCTGCAGAATCAGCGCCGCCTGCTGATGGATCGTGGCTTCGACGAGGCGCGCTCCGCCCGCGATCAGTGCCGCCGCTTTGATCTCCGGCACGTAGGGCAAGAGTCCCGGGCCGAAATTTGCGCCCTCGCTGATGCCCAGATAGCTGAGCGGCTGCGAGAGATCGAGGTCGGGAGTGCCGTCCGAGCTGGGCTGGCCGCTCGGACTCGTGGCCCCCGCCACGTCGAGTGCGGCCAGACTCTGGATGAACTTCACGAAGGCGATCTGCTCGGCGTGGGTCTCCGCCCACGCGTCAGGCACCTTGTGGTTCGCAAGGAGTCCTTCGACGGTGAAGCCGAGCTGCGCAAGGACGCGCTCCTCGCTCGTTCCGGTCGACGCCACCTCGCGGTTCAAGATGTCAGTGAAGGCGATCGCCGCGAAGCCAGCTGCCGAGAGATAGCTCCGCGCGCTCGCGATCACCTCGTCCTGGTTCCCCGGATTGCCGTGCTGGTACATGACGACGGGCACCGGGTGGGGAGGCGTCGTGCGAGGGATGGTGAGGGTAAAGGGGACGGGACGAGTGCGCTGGCGAAGCGGACGACCGCTTGTGTCTCGCACAAAGTTCGGGCCCGGCGCCGCGGCCGTGCCGGAGCGGTAGTCCGGCGCTTCGAAGGTCCCGCGAACGATGGCCGCAGTCGGACTCCCGTGAACCGGATCGTTCTCCACGCTCGTGATGACAAGCGCGGGGGGTGGCTCCGCATCCACATCAGCGCGCACAGCAAGCATGTCATTGGGAATCGTACTCGTCGTGCGAACCGAGAATCGCAGCACGAGTGCCACGTCGTCACGGGGGATCGGCGGAACGCCTTGGCTGCTCACCACCGAGAGGACGTCCTCGACGAGAGCGCGGACGCGCGTCACCTGCGCGGGTTCTCCGGGCACGGGTGGGGCGAGACAGGCAGCCATGAAGCCGGACGGCTCGAAGGGCCGGGAGGCACTCACGCCAGCGCGCTGGGTGATGACGAGCCCATAGCGCCCACCCGGTGTTAACGGAATCGACGGAAAAAACAGGAGCGACTTCGAGGCGACGCCCGGCCCTGTCACGTCCTCCCGGAGCTCGGCGCGGAAGGGAACGCGCCTGCCCCGCGTCGGACCCGCGGGCGTGAGATCGAAAAGACCCACGCTTGCCAGCGGGTCGAGCGATTCCTCCGGCGTCCGCGGAATGGTCGCGGGATCCGCTGCGTCGGAGAGCTCGACCACGATAGGCGCGATCGGGCTAAACCCATCCAGCTGCGCAGTGTCCGCGATGAGCGCACGCCAGGTACTCTGGAGATCCGCATCCCGGGCGGGAACGGAGATCGAAAGACGCAGACCCGTCGGGCTCGTGCTGTCGGGGACCGTCCAAAAATCGTCGGGAAATGGCGCCGTGGCAGCGAGGTCGCTGCGGTTGTATCGCACGCTCGCCGGAGGACCTGCGACAGCGGTGCGGAAGGTCACGAACTCGTTGCCGCTCGGCCCGAACCACAGGAGGGCGCAGCTCGCGCCGCCGGGCATCTGACCGACCGGATTCACGACAAGCTCCGACGTTCCGACGAGCGAAACTGCGATGGCATGCAGCTCGCCGTGGTTCCCGGCCGCGCTGCAAGCGAGCTGGAAACTCTCGAGCGCAGCGGGAAGCACCGCGCTCACGAAATCGAGTCGGAGCCAGGCGGTCCGGGAGACGTCGCTCGCGCCGCTCGCGGGCACGCTCGACAGAAGGGGCGGTGTCGCTGTCGGCACCGTGAAGCGCCGGCTGTCGGCGAACGTGACCGCGCTCCCGCCGCGCAGGAATCGGGCATGCGCGACCAACAGGTGAGGTCCGCCGGCCGAGACCGCGAGCTCCGCAGCCGCCCCGCCGGAGGTGCGCGCGAATGCCTTGGCGGTGGGTGCGCCGTCGAGCGAAACCTCGAGCGATCCTTCGATGAAATCGGGCGCGAGGAGCAGTGGGACATGCGTCACGGCACCCGGAGCGAAGGAGAGCGCTCCAATCACAACCGCCGCCTCGGGGCGACTGCACCCCGCCCCGAGGAGCAGCCCGAAGGCCAGGACCGCAGCCGTCCGACGTCGCGCCCAGGTGTCGCTCCCGCGCATCCCTACCTCGTCGCCACCCCGCGCTCGTTCCGGGCTGAGCCCACAGGAGCTCGAGTCGGGTTCGCGCGGTCCGAGGACGCCACCGGCAACGGGCCAATCCGGAGGACCCAACATCGTATCATACGGCGGCCCCGCGCCGTGATATCGTGAGGCTCCACACGCAGGGGACACGTCGCCGTGCAAGAAGACCAATCGCAGCGCGCACGCGATCGCGGCGCTCTCGTCGCACGGCTCTCGGTAACGCTTGCGACGATCGGGCTGCTAGCCGTCGGCGCTGGACCCTTGGCGGTTCACGCCGGGGTCAAGCCGCTTCAGGGCTTCTCCGTCTTCTTGCTCGGTTTGCTGCTCGGGTTTCTCGGCTTCGTGTTCGGAGCGATTGGCCTTGTCCGCACGCGCGGGTCCAAAGGCATCCAGCGATCCCGCGCCTGGACCGGGACAGGCCTAGGCCTCTTGCTCGTGATCGTGTTGTTTGTGGTGGCTTCTCCAGGGCGCGGGCTTCCCCACATCAACGACATCACCACCGATCCCGACGATCCCCCTCCCTTCGCGGCCGCAGCCCGTGAGCCCGCAAACCAGGGACGCGACCTCAGCTACCCTGCGTCATTCGCCGCGGAGCAGCGCCGGGCGTATCCGGACCTACGGCCCATCCTCCTCTCCCAGCCCACCGCGGAAGCCTTCGTTCGCGCGCAGCGCGCCGCTGGCCAGCTCGGATGGAAGACGACCTACTCGGATCCTGGGGCTGGGGTGTTTGAGGCGCAGGAAATCTCGCCGACCTTTCTCTTCGTGGACGATATCGTGGTGCGCGTGCGGCCCGAGGGTGAAGGATCGCGCATCGACGTGCGCTCGAAGTCTCGAGACGGCAAGGGTGACCAAGGCGTGAATGCGAAACGCATCCGTGCCTTCACGCAAAGCGTGGCGGAAGGGAAGTAGCGAAAGCGCCCTAGACGCCACGCTCCTGCGTCGCCCGCTCTCTGGCCCAGCGGTAGTCGGCCTTCCCTGACGGGGATCGCACGATCTCGTCCACGAACACGAAGGTCCGGGGCAACTTGTAATGCGCGAGGTGCTCCCCCGCAGCCTGCCGGAGCTCGTCGGGGGATGCCGTCGCACCCGTTCGGAGCTTGACGACCGCGGTCACCTGCTGGCCAAAGCGCTCGTGCGGCGTCCCGACCACCACCGCATCATACACGGACGGGTGGTGTTTGAGCGCTTGCTCCACTTCCTCGGCGAACACCTTCTCGCCTCCGGTGTTGATCGTGACCGAGTCGCGGCCGAGCAGGCGCATCGTGCCGTCCGCTTCGATCGTCGCTCGGTCGCCGGGTACCACGTAGCGTTTGCTCCCGATCACGGGGAACGTCTTGCGCGTCTTCTCTTCGTCCTTGTAGTAGCCGAGCGGAATCACGCCCTCCCGCGCCAGCCAACCGCGCTCGCCGCTGCCTGCTGTGAGCACGCCGGACAGGTCTTCTCGCAACACCAGGTTGCCTGCGGCCACCGCGAAATCGCCGGTGGTGGCCTTCCCCCCGCGCTCGGAAACCTGTGCGGCTTGTGCGCCGCTTTCGGAGGAGCCAAGTGCATCGAGGATGCGCAGCCCGGGCAAGCGCTCGAGGAAGTGCTGCTTCAGGACCGCCGTGAGAATCGCTCCGCCGGAGGTCAGGAGCTTCAGCGACGAGAGGTCGTAGGATTTTCGTTCAAGCTGGTCGAGCAGCGGACGACCGAAGGCGTCGCCGACGATGGTAAGCACATCCACGCGCTCGCGCTCGATCGTCGACCAGATGTCGTCGGCGTCGAGGTGGCGTGTCTGCGCCTGGACAACGACCGTTCCGCCCACGTGCCAAAAACTAAAGGCCGCCCAGTGGGCCGCGCCGTGCATGAACGGCGGCGCTGGCAAGACGCGCATCGGCGGCTCCTTGGCACGCGCGACAATTTCCTCCACGGAACGGCGTGGCTGCAGCCCTGCCAGGGCCGCCGCGTAGATGTCCGCCTGCCGCCAAAGGACACCCTTCGGCATGCCCGTCGTCCCACCGGTGTAGAGGATGTAGAGATCTTCTGGCGATAGGTCGTGCGTTGGATCCGGAGTTGCGTTCGCGAGCGCTTGCTCGTAGTCCTGCGCGCCGTCGAGCAGCGCCTCCCCAGAGTCGTCGGCGACCTGCAGGAAGAGTTCGAGCTTCGGGAGCTCGCGACGGATCTTTGCGAGTGTCGGCGCGAAGCGGGCATGGTAGATCACGGCCCGCGCATCGGCGTTCTCGAACAGGTAACGCAACTCTTCTTCGACGTAGCGGTAGTTGACGTTGAACGGCGCCGCCCGGGCGCGGTAGCTGCCGAGCATCCCCTCGAAGTACTCGTTGGAGTTGTACAGGGCCAGCGCGACGTGGTCCTGGCCCGACTCGTGGCCGGCGAGGTCG
>DATFYN010000481.1:0-10190 GCA_035315025.1 Myxococcota bacterium | reverse complement strand
TACGGCGTCACCGCCCTCCGGGTGATGGACCGGGTCCAGGACTTCGTGGGGACATCACCGGAGATCGAGCAGATCCTGATCTGCCTCGCCATGGGCGGCGGGCTGATCTTCATGCTCTGGTCCGTGAGCCCTGCGCGGACGCGCGGCACTCCGCTCACGGAACGTGAGCAGCGCTGGCTTACCGGGGTGACCTGGATCGGACGCTTTCTCGCCCTCAACTTCGGGATCGCATTCGCCGCTGGGGCCTTCGGCTACATGGTCTTGGCCCGATTCGCTTCGAGCACTGCCCTTATCATCGTGAACGCTTTCTTGGGATTTCTCGTTGCCGCACGGGTGCTCCTCGGGATTTGGGAACTCTCGCTCGGGGTTCGACCTCTCGCGGCTCTCCGCATGGTGAAGGGCCATCGCCCTCTGATCTCGCGCCGGAGCGCAACCCTCATCTCCATGCTCGCGATCGCGGGTTGGCTGTTCACGATCCGAATGAATCTCGGAATGTTGGGTTTACAAATGGACACCCTTCGGCGTGTCGGCGCAGCCAGCGTGAGCTTCGGAAGCGTGACCGTTTCCGTGGGAGACCTCTTCTTGTTTGGAGTCACGCTCTGGGGCAGCGTACTCCTTTCGCGCCTCATCCGCTTCGCGCTGGACGAGGAGCTCTTCCCGCGGTTTCGGCTCGCGCATGGCCTTTCCTACGCGCTTTTAAATCTCATCCAATATGCCATCCTCACGATCGGTCTCCTCCTCGCGCTCGCAACCCTGGGCTTCGACGCGAGTCGGCTCACGGTCATGATCGGTGCTCTGGGCGTGGGCATCGGCTTTGGTCTACAGGCCATCGTAAATAACTTTGTGTCTGGCTTGATCCTGCTCTTCGAGCGGCCGATCAAGACCGGAGATACGGTGCAAGTCGGCCAGATCACCGGAGAGGTGAAGCGCATCGGTGTGCGAGCGAGCACCGTGCGTACTGCTTCGGGGGCTGAGGTCATTGTTCCCAACTCGATCTTGGTTTCGGACAGCGTCACGAACTGGACGCTCTCAGACCGCTCTCGCAGGTTCGAGCTCCCGATTGGCGTGGCCTATGGCACGAAGCCTACGGGTGTGCTGACGATGCTGAAGGAGGTCGCGAAACAGCACCCCGAAGTCCTTGCAAACCCGGAGCCGAACGCGCTCTTTCTCGGCTTCGGCGACAGTGCGCTCAACTTCGAACTTCGCGCCTGGGTCGACGACGGCAGCCATTTGGCTGCCGTGAAGAGCGAGGTGGCCGTGGCCCTGTCCGAGGCATTCGAAGCTGCGGGTATCCAGATTCCGTTCCCGCAGCGCGAGGTCCACATCGTGGAGCCGAAAAAGCCGTAGCGGGGAACGTTGGCAGCGCGGGAGCTTTCGCCAAGACCAGCCGACCCCACGGAACGAGTACGCGGACGCTCTCACAGGCCACTTGATCCGCAGGAAGGTCAGATCGCTACGCACTTCGCTTGCGGATCAAGGCTCGAGTCGGCGTCCTAGCGGCCGAGGTCGGCCACGAGCGCAAGCACCGTCCGCACGAGAGCGTCGCGCGCACGATCGCGACCGAGTCGCTGATCCGTGCGCAGGCGGTCCCACGCCTCGAAGGAGAGCACCAGATCGAACGCTTCGACGAGATCGACGGGCGCGCGGCGCAGCTCGGGCAGCCAGCGCAGGAGGTCGGAGCGCAGCGCACGCACCAGGACGCCGTGCTGGCCACGCAAAAATTCCGAGCGCCAGCGCTGTACGTTGCCCGAACGCTTGTAGGGTGCGATGCGCTCGAAGAAGTCTGCGCGGCGATCCACCAACCCACGCGCGCGCCGATCGAGTGGGCCTTCCACGGGATCGGCACGCAGGATGGGGACCGCCTCGGCCTGGAGCCGCGCATCCATCTCGGCGAAGAGGCTCTCCATGTCTGCGAAGTGGCGGAACACGCTGCGGATGCCGACGCCGGCGGTTTCCGCGACTTGCTGCGCGGTCGGCCGCAGCACGCCGCTGCCGACGAGCTCGAAGAGCGCCTGCACGATCGCCTCACGGCTGCGCGCGCTGCGACGCTGCCGGCCGTCGGTCACAGACGCGACCCCTGAATCGCTCTGGATCATCCGTGCGCGCGGCATCGAGCTAGAGCAGCTCGTCCGCGAGGAGTTCCAGCGCCTCGGGCTGCGACGTCGATACGTGCATGGTATGGACCCAGCCCTTGCGACCCGCCTCCTTCCAGGCCCTGAGCCGATCGCGGATGCGATCGCGCGGCCCGACCAGGTGCACCGCGTCGAGCAGCGCGTCGGGCACCGCGGCAGCCGCCTCTGCTTTCCTGCCCGCCAGGAAGAGATCCTGGATGCGAACAGCAGCCTCTTCGTAGCCGAGCCGCTTGGTGAGATCGTTGTAGAAGTTCTTGTCGCGTGCACCCATGCCACCGATGTAGAGCGCCATCCCGCCCTTCACTGCCATACGCGCCTTCTCCGGCTCATCGGTGACAATCACGGTGACGCCTGGCAGCACCGCAAAGTCTGCGAGGCTCTTGCCGCCGCCGGCCTCCGTGAATCCCTCCTCCAGGTAGGGCAAGTACGAGACGTCGAACTTCTCGGGATCGACCATCATCGGGAACACGCCGTCGGCGACCTCCGCCGCGCAGCGCAGTCCCGCCGGGCTAATGGACGCCGTGTAGATCGGGATGCGCGGATTGCCGTGCAGGATGCTCTTCAGGGGCTTGCCGAGCCCGGTGGCGCTCGCGCCGCGTGCGGGGATCTCATATTCCGAGCCGTGGAACTCGAGCGGTTCCTCGCGCGCCAGGATCTTGCGGATGATCGCGATGTACTCACGCGTGCGCGTGAGCGGCTTGCCGTACGGAACACCGTGCCAACCCTCGATTACCTGCGGACCCGACGGGCCGAGGCCCAGGATGAAGCGTCCGCCCGAGAGCTGGTCGAGCGTCATCGCTGTCATTGCGGCCATCGCCGGTGTGCGCGCCGGCATCTGCATGATGGCGGTACCCACCTTGATGCGACTCGTGTGGGCGATCACCCAGGTCGCGGTGGTGACCGCGTCGTTCCCGTAGGCTTCTGCCGTCCACGCCGAGTCGAAGCCAAGTGCCTCTGCGCGCCGGATCAAGTCGAGATCGATCCGCACTTTCGGGCCGAACGAGACCGCGCCGATTCCGAGCTTCATGGTCTTCTCCTTCAGCGCTGCAGCTGGTCGCGCGCTTTCTCCGCGAACTCTTGCGCCGCCTTCTCGTCCCGCAGCAGGCTCTCCACCCGGAACGGAACCTCGACGCCGCGCCGGCAAGCGGGTCGCTCCTTCATCGCGTCGAGCCAGCGGCGTAGGTTTGCCAGGCCGTCGACGGAGACGCCGGACCACTTGTATGTGCGCACCCAGCACCAGTTCGCGATGTCGGCGATCGAGAATTCGTCGGCCAGCCACTCGCTCTCGCCGAGACGCCGGTCAAGCACCTCAAAGAGGCGCCGCGACTCGTTCTGATAGCGGTCGATCGCAGGCTGGATCTTCTCGGGGAAGTAGCGGAAGAAGACGTTCGCCTGGCCCATCATCGGACCGACCCCGCCCATCTGGAACATCAGCCACGAGAGCACGCGCGCGCGCCCTGCCCCGTCGTTTGGCAGCAGGCGTCCGGTCTTCTCGGCAAGATGGATCATGATCGCGCCCGACTCGAAGACGGCGAGACCACTGCAGTCGCGATCGATGATTGCTGGAATCCGTGCGTTCGGGTTGATCGCGAGAAACCACGGCTCCTTCTGCTCGTTCTTCGCGAGATTCACGGCGTGGGTCTCGTACGGCAGGCCGAGCTCCTCGAGCGTGACGGAAGCCTTCCAGCCGTTTGGCGTCGGTGCGGTGTAGAGGTCGATCATTGCGGCTCCGATGGTGAGGGCTCAGTCGCGCAGCGCCGCCAGGCAGCCGGTGCGCTCGAGTACGCCGTCGACAGCCCGGCGATCCCGCAGCGCGGCGTACCTGGCGCGCAGCGCCGCGAGCGACTTGGCATGGTACTTCTGCGGTTTCTGCGTCCAGCTCCTGCCATCCAGCTCCAGGCGGAACTCCTCGCGGTGAGCGGCGATCGCTGCGGCGTTCGCCACCGTCCACGGCAGGAAGAGCCGTCCGACCTGGCGCTCGAGGAGTGGGAGCAGCGTCGGCTCGAGGCTCTGCCACGGCTCGAAGTCGCCCTCCGCGCGCGGCCAGAGCATGCGGTGCGTCCAGTCGAGGACACGCTGCGCGCTCCCCTCGATCAGCGCGCCGGGCGTCGGATCGGTCCACGCCTCGTAGAGTTGCGCGAAGAGGCCGAAGTCAGCGAAGGCGGGGCGCCCTCCGAACAGGTACGGGCGCGCGGCAAGGTGCGCTTCGAGGAGCGCAATCACCTCGCGAAACGACTCCTCGATCTGCGGTGCAGTCTCTGCATTCGAGCCCACGAACCATACGCGATTCACCATGCGGTCGCGGATCTGAGCGGTCATCGCCGCGTGCTGCTCGTCGCTCGCGCCCGGCATCATCGCGCGGGCGATGCGCCCGGCCGAGGAGAGCCGGTCCACCTCGCGTGCCCAGCGGTAGTGGAACATCCACTTGTTGCCCCACTCGTCGCCAAACTCCTCGAGCAGCGCAGAAACGAAGGCGGACACCGGATCGGACGGATAGATGGACGGCTCGGGGTACTCGGCCTCGAAGCGTTCGATGATCGGCGTCGAGTCCTGGATCCCTTCGCCGCCGGGCGTCACCACGAGCGGGACGATCGGAAGCTTCGCGTACTTCTGGTACTCAGCCTGCGTTTCCGTGCTCCGGACGATCCACTGGTGCGGGATGCCCTTGTATCGGAAGTAGGAGCGCACCTTGACCGAGTACGGAGACAGTTCAACGCCGAAGATGCGATAGGGACTCGACATTGGGCTCCTCTTCTCGCGTACCGCCCAGAGTTCGTCGCGCCTGGCGGAAACAAACGACTCTCGTCCTCGATAAGGGCCAAGAAGCACGGCGAAATCCGCTGGACCGCAAGCCTGCGCCAGCGCGCGGCGTCGACACTAGACTAGTGCAGATTCACGAACTGCGTCGCGACGGCGATGTCCGCGATGGGGAAGGCGTCGCCCTCCAGAAACTCGCGATCGCCAAACTCACCCTCCCGTGGGGTTGCGTTTCTGGCACTGATCATGCCACAAGTTATACGGACCTCGCATCGGGCCGGTGTGGGCTGCGATTCGGGAGATCGTCCGCCGCTCGGCGTTCGTCACGATCGATCGACGGCATCCGGCGACGAGGTGCTGTCGAAGCTCGGCTCACGTCTCAGCGGTCTGCATCAAGCTGGCGGGCGGCGGCAAGCAGCAGGACGGCCAGCGCGACCTCGATCGCGATGAATGTCGCGGCGAAGGCGGCTCCGTGCAGGGCCCAGGCGAGCGTCCGCGCGACCGCAGCGACGCCGAACAGTCCCATCGGTACGTAGAGGAGGCGCGCGCTGCCCGGTCGCGCACCTACGAGCATCGTCGCTCCCGCCGTGAGGAAGAGCGCGCTGAGGTCACCGATCTGGGTGCTGCGCGCGACGCCGTCGAGGAGTGACATGCCGAGACCCGCCGCGGCGCGCCTCGGATCGGCAATCCAGACGACTCCCTGCAACGCGAAGAGGGCGCCGAGAAGCATCGTCGCGATTCGCAGCGGGGAGCGCATCTCATCTCTCTTTCGTGTCGGTTGCAGCAAGGGTCAGGCTACGGCTTAGCTTGACGCGCGCTTCGTTGGCCACCTCAGCCGCCTGCACGGGCGAGGTGTGGTACGACGGGATGTCGGCCATGATCTTGGCGATGCGGGGGTGGCCGGCATTCACGGCGGCTTCGCCGATCATCGCGACCAGAGAATTGGCCTGCGCCTCATGCACGAGCACATCGGTGCCGCGAGCCGCCTGGATCAGCCCTTCATCCTTGGTGGTGTCGCCGCTCACCACGACCGAGTGGCCGCGATCGTCGAAGCGGTAGCCGGAGGCGGGCTTTACTGGATCGTGGTGGACGGCGAACGCGGTGATCCAGAGCCCGTTCTCCTCGAGAACGACTTGCGGTCCCGCGCCGTCGGCCGGACCTGCGACCGGATGCGCCTCCAAACGTCCCGCGGCCAGGGGGAGAAAACCGGCGCCGTGATGCATGATTCGATACTGCGTATCGAGCGCGTACGCCTCGTCGAAGCCCGCGACCACGCGCTCGACACCGGGCGGCCCGAAGACGCGGAGCGGACCGGGGCGGCCCATCACCCACGTATTGAGGTTGAACTCGCCGAGATCACCGATGTGATCGGAATGGAAGTGGGTGAGCAGGACGGAGCCGATGCGGCTACGGTTGACGCGGAGCAGCGCCATGCGGTTCCAGGATCCGGGTCCGGTGTCGACGATCCAGAAGCGCCCGCCTGCAAACACCGCCACGCAGGCCTTGGCCCGGGACGGATGGGGCATTGGCGACGCGGTGCCGCAGAGCAGTACGCGCAACGCATTGTCGCCGAAGAGCTCCTCGTGCTGAGGGGCGACCAAGCGTTCGATCGCGGCTCGCACGATGCGGTCCTGCACGGCGGGTACCCGGACCCCGATCGCGACGACCAGGGCAAGTACGGCTCCAGCTCCGAGCACCCAAAGGATCCCGCGTCGCATCGATCCCTCCCCGCGCCTCGCCGCAGGCTATATTTTGGCATAGTGTGTGCCGTAATAATAGGAGGCGCGCCATGACGGCGACCACAGTCTGGGCCCGGCTCCTGCCCCCTCCGACCCACATCGATGGTCGCGGCGCCCGGCTCGCCGGTGTCGTGCTGGCGGGGCTCGGCGTGCTCGACCTTGTGCGCGGGAGTATCCACCTCTTCGCGCCCGACGGAGGCGCGGGACGGATCGCCGGCATCGACCTCACGCGGGGCGGCGAGGTGATCGTGATGCTCTTCGCCGTGATGGGCGCAAACCAGATCCTGTGGGGCCTGCTGAACCTGCTCGTCGCCCTGCGCTACCGCACCTTCGTCGCCCTGCTGCTGCTCCTCCAGATAGCCCAGCACGTGCTCGCGGCCTGGATCCTGTGGATCTACAAGCCTCTCATGGTGCCAGCGCCGGGCAAGTACGGCGTACTCGCGACCCTGCCGCTCCTCGCGCTCGCGCTCTGGCTCTCGATGCGAGGCACGGCCGCGCAAGCAGCGCATCGCGACACTCGAGAGATTCTCGCCGAATAGGAGGAAGACGTGCTCATCGCGCAGTATCCGACCCCCGAGCAGATTCAGGAGCTACTCAGGGGACCCGCCGACGTGCCGGTCGTGATGGTGAACCTCCTTCGGTTCAAGGAGCGCGCCGGCGGACCGGACGAAGGTATTTCCGGCGTCGAGGCGTACCGTCGCTACGGTGAGCCGATGCGCCGAATTGTGGAGGAGCGCGGCGGCCGCTTCCTGTGGATGGGTCGCATCGACTCGTTCGTGATCGGTGCGAGCGATACACCCTTCGACGCCGTGGCGCTCGTCGAGTACCCGTCGCGCCGCGTCTTCCTCGAGATCGTGAACGACCCGCGCGTGCGCGCGATCGGCGCGCACCGCGCGGCTGGTCTCGAAGGGCAGTGGCTGATCGCCACCACGGCCGGCCAGATCTGAGGGCCGCGCCGAAGGCGATCGAGGCTCGCTGGGTCCTCTGGGGCTCGACGCTCTCGCCGTTCGCGTTGAAGGTCGAGGCGATGCTCCGCTTCGCGGGCGTGCCGTGCCGCTGGCTCCCGGCGGAGGGACGCTTCGCCGAGGCGCTCTCCTTCGCACGGCGTCGCGCGCGGGTGGTCCGCGGTCGGCTGCCCCTTGCTTGGCCGCCGAAGGACGCGCTCGACGAGTTCCCGCTCGTGCCGTTCCTGTTCGGGCCGCACGGCGAGAATCTCTACGACTCCTCCGCAATTGGCGTCTGGCTGGACGCGCAGGGACACACGCAGGCGTCTCCCATGCTGCCCTCGGACGACGCTGCGCTGCGCTTCGCCGTGCGGCTCGTCGACGAGGCACTCGATGAGTTCGGGCTCTACCTCGCGCACCACAATCGCTGGGTGGTGGCCGCGCGCGACAACGATGCCGGCGTGCGGCTCGCGCGGGAGATGCGGCCGCTGCTCGGCTCCCTTGCGCCCGCGCTCGGCTGCTCGTTCCCACCTCGGCAGGTCCGCCGCCTCCCCTATCTCTTGAGCGTGGCGCCGGACGCAGCCGACTTCTCCGATCTCCCCCGACGCCTGCGACCGCCCCGACGCCCGGGCTTCCCTCCGACGCACACGCTGCTCGACGACGCATACGCGCACCTCGTGGGCGCGCTCGAGCCCCTGCTCGGCGCGCAGCCGTTCTTGTTCGGCGAACGCTTCACCCTCGCCGATGCGAGCGTCTACGGTCAGCTCGGGATGAACCGAGCGGACGCGAGCGCCCACGCCCGACTGCAACGCGTGGCACCGGAGGTGCATGCCTGGCTGGAGCGGATCGCGCAAGGCAAGCTCTCCGATCATTGCCTTGACGGCCAACTCGCGCTCGACGCGGCGCACGCGCCGCTCTTCGCCTGGATCGCCGCGACCTTCGTCCCACTGATGCAGCAGAACCACGCGGCGTGGGAGCGGCACCGGAGCCACGGCGAGAAACGCTTCAATGAGGAGGCCTTCGACGCCGGACGCGCGCTCTACGACGGCGTCCTGCTCGGCTGGCCGTTTCGCAGCGTCGCCAAGACGTTCCAAGTGCGGGTCTGGCTGGATCTGCTCGACGAGTGGGACCTGCTGCCCGGGCGAGCGCGATCGCAGCTGGAGGCCGCCCTGCAGGGCGGCCTCCAGCCCGGGCCCGCGCGCCCACGCGGCAGGGCGGCTTGACGACGAGCGGCGGTGAGACCGCCCAACCGATTCAAGTGTATGGATCGGCGATCTCCTATTTCACGGGCAAGTTCGAGCCGTTACAAGGAGATTGCGTACCAGCGGATCCCGATGACGCCGCTCGTGCGAGCTAAGGTCGGGCGCCACACCGGTACGACGCAGGTGCCCGCGGCCCGACTGCCCGACGGCCGCTGGATGACCGACACCACGCCGATGATCGCGTGGCTCGAGTCGCAGCATCCCGAGCCGGCCGTAATTCCGCGCGATCCACTGCAGGCCTTCGCGAGCCGGCTCCTCGAGGACTACGCCGATGAATGGCTATGGCGACCCGCGCTGCACTACCGCTGGAGTCATCTGGGGGACGCGCTACTGCTCTCGCGCCGGATCGTCGACGAGATGATGCCGCGCGTCCCGCTACCCGGCTGGCTCAAGCGCTGGAGCATCCGCCAGCAACAGCTCCGCCGCTACGTGCGTGGCGACGGCATCGGTCCGGGCACGCGGGGACACGTTGAGAGCATCTACCTGCGCTGCCTCGACGAGCTCAATGCGATCTTCGCGCTTCAGTCCTTCCTGCTGGGCGACCGGCCGACGCTCTCGGACTTTGGCTTCTTCGCATCGATGTTCCGCCACTTCGGCCTTGACCCCACGCCGAGCGCCATCATGCTCCAGCGCGCGCCGCACATCTTCGCGTGGCTCGGACGCGTGTGGGAGGCGCGCGGCACCCGTGTGGCGGGGACGCTAGCGAGTGGAATCCCCGCGGCGTGGAGCCCGATCCTGCGCGAGGTCGGCGAGGCCTACCTGCCCTATCTCTCTGCGAACGCAGAGGCATGGAAGGCGCACGCGCGGCGCTTCAACGTCACGATCCAGGGCACCTGCTACTGCGGGCTCCCAGTCTCGCGCTACCGGGTCTGGTGTCTCGAAGAGCTACGCAGACACTTCGATGCGCTCTCCGGCGACGCGCGAACGGGCGCGACGGAGCTGCTCGAAAGGCACAGCTGCTGGGAGCCGCTCTGGCGTGTCGCGACGCCTGCGTCCGGCTACGACCCGGAGGGCGCCGCGCCGTTCACACGCGGCCTCCCGGTGTTCTCCCGCTGAGGGAGTACTCGCCAGACAGCGCACTCGCGTCTCGCCACGGGTGCCTTGCGCCGCAGAGGCGTCGTTCCCAGAACACCCCGTCGCTCGGATGCATATGGCCGTCAGGCGCAGAGGGATCTCACCGAACGCTAGTACGCGGACGACATGCCTCCGCCCGGCGAGAGCGTCGTGATGTACGCGATCACGTCCAGCATCGCCTGGTCGTCCGCGAGGGTCAGCGCCATGGCTCGCATCGAAGCACCCGCGTTGTCCCCCGGTGTCCCCCCGCGGATCCCTGCCTTGAAGTGCTTGAGCTGCGTC
>DATFYN010000480.1:0-8879 GCA_035315025.1 Myxococcota bacterium | reverse complement strand
AATATTGGCGCGCCTGCGCTCGGACTGGTCGGCCGGCCGCTCGACGTCGCGGTGCTCGAAGTGTCGAGCTTCCAGCTGGAGACGACGGAAACATTCCGGCCCCACGTGGCCGTGATCCTGAACGTAACGCCGGATCATCTCGACCGGCACGGAAGCTTCGAGGCCTATGCCGCCGCCAAGGCCCGCATCCTCGAGCATCAGAGGTCCAACGATACGGCCGTGCTCGCGGCCGATGACCCGGTCGTGGCGGCGATGGCGGAGAAGGCGCGAGGGCGGGTTTGGCGATTCTCGCTGCGCCACGGTGCGAGTTACGAGGCCACCTTTGACGCCGGCGCGGCGCTTTTGCGCGGGGGAGATGTCTCCGCGCGAATCTCCCTGGACGGGCTGCGCCTGCGCGGCACCCACAACCTCGAAAACGTCCTTGCGGCGCTGCTTTGCGTGGCTGCCCTGGGCGTCGATCCCGTGCGCGCGGCGCGCGCGCTCCCGAGCTTCGATGGGCTCCCCCACCGCATGGAGCTCGTGCGGCGGCGCGGGCAGGTCGCGTTCGTAAACGATTCAAAGGGCACGAACGTCGGCGCCGCACTGCGCTCGCTCGAGAGCTTTTCACAGCCCGTCGTGTGGATCGGCGGCGGCAAAGACAAAGGCCTCGACTTCTCTGCGCTCGCCCCCCTGGCCGAGCGCCGCATGCGCGCTTCGGTTTTGATCGGCGAGGCGGCGGAAAAGCTCGCCGCGGCGTTGGATGGACATACCCGCGTGTACATCGAGCCCTCGATCGAGGCCGCGGTGCAACGTGCCGCGGAGCTGGCGCAGCCGGGAGACGTCGTGCTGCTCTCTCCGGCGTGCGCAAGCTTTGACCAGTTCCGCAGCTACGAGGATCGCGGTGAACACTTCCGGGCCGCGGTGAACGCGCTGCCCGAGCAGCTGGGGGGAGCATGAGAATTCCGGGCACGCTCGCCTTGCCGAGCGCGTCGGGTGGCGAGCGGGAGGGTGCAGCCCTGCACCGGCTGGGCGAAGATCGCGCCCTGGGCCGTGAGGACCGCCCGCGCGAGCCGCTCTTGCCGGCGAGCGACAGCGGCTTGCTCTCGGCCGCCGCAATCCTCACCGGAATCGGAATCGTGATGGTCTACAGCATCACGGCGCCCCTATCGCCAGGGAGCCCCGTGCCCGTGTTCTTCGTGCGCCATCTCGAGGGGGTTGCCGCGGGCATCGTGTGCGCCGTCGTGGCGTTCCGGCTTCCCCTTGCCACGTGGCGGCGCATCGCGCTCCCTGCCTGGGCGATCTCGGTCGTGCTGCTCGTTCTGACCCACGCGATCGGTGTGCGTACCAACGGCGCGCAGCGCTGGCTCGCCATTCCCGGGACCGGCGTCACCTTTCAGCCCGTCGAACTGGCAAAGCTGGCGACACTCCTCGTGGTGGCGCAACTCCTTGCGCGCCACGAAGGACCATCCGCCTTCCGTCTGCGAAACCTCGTCCCCCCCCTTGCCGTTGCGCTCGTGCCGGCGGCGCTTTTGGTGTTGCAGCCGGATATGGGCAGTGCCGTCGTGCTGCTTGCGCTGACCGCTGCGCTGCTCTTCGCGGCGGGCGCGCCGCTTCGATTCTTCGCGCTACCGGCCTTGGTTTTGGCGCTCGGCGTCACGGCGTACGTCACGACCCACTCCTATGCGGGAGCCCGGATTACGTCGTTCCTCCGCCCGTGGGAGACCTCCGGCCGGGAGGGCTACCAGCTCGTGCAGTCCTTCGTGGCCTTCGGCCGAGGTCACGTGCTCGGGGTCGGCGTTGGGGCGGGGAGCCAGAAGCTCGCCTACTTGCCGGAGGCGCACACGGACTTCGTCCTCGCGGGCGTGGCCGAGGAACTCGGCCTCGTGGGCGTGCTGGTCGTGCTCGGCGGCTTCGCCGCTCTCTTGCTCGGCGGCATGCGCATCGCTCGCCGTGCCCGGGACCGCTACTCGCTCTTGGTGGCGTTCGCCGCGACGCTCCTCCTGACGTTCCCCGCGGCGATCAACGCGGCCGTCGTGATGGGCCTGCTCCCGACCAAGGGGCTTGCGATGCCGTTCCTCTCCTACGGTCGCAGCGCAACCCTCGCCTGCTTTCTCGCCCTCGGACTGTTGCTCGGGATCGCGCGGCGGGAGGCGGCTCCGCAGCGGCCGACGATTGCCGGTGCCGAGCGCCGGGGGCTCTTGCAGCCGTGAGCCAAGGCATAACGCACGCGCGCTGGGTGGTGGCGGGAGGCGGGACGGGCGGCCACGTGACCCCTGCGCTGGCCCTCGCCGAGCGCATTCGCGCCCGAGGCGACGCGGTCTTGGTGGTGGGCTCGCAGCGCGGCCTCGAAACCACGCTGGTGCCGGCGGCGGGCTTTGAGCTCGCAGCGTTGCCCTCGCGCCAGCTGCTGGGCCAAAGCTTTGCCGCGCGGCTGCGCATGGTGCTTGGTCTCCCGGCCGTCGTGATCGAAGCCGTCCGCACCCTGCGCCGCTTCCGGGCGCAGATCGTCGTCACGGTCGGAGGCTATGCGGCCGCGCCGGTCGCCGCGGCGGCGGCGCTCCTGCGCCTGCCGATCGCCCTCGTCAACACGGACGCCTTGCCCGGTCAGTCCAACCGCCTTGCCGCACGCTTCGCCCACCGCATTTTCGTCGGCTTCGAAGGGGCCGCGGGCGAGTTCGCACGGAGCGGCGACCCCGATCGCGTGCGCTGTCTCGGTATTCCGCTGCGCCGTGCGCTCGTCGAGGCTTTCGCGAGCGCGCCCGCCCGGCGCGCCCCGGCCCCGCCCTTCCGGCTGCTCGTCTTCGGCGGGAGCCAGGGCGCCCGTCAGCTCAATGACGTCATGATCGAGGTCGTGCGCCGCCTGGACCTCGCCCGGCTCGAGATCTTTCACCAGACGGGAGAGGCGGACCGCGCGCGGGTCGCCGAGGCATACGCTCGCAGCGGAGCGCGGGCACAGGTCGTGGCGTTCGAGCCCGAGATGGTGCGTCGCTACCGCTGGGCCGACCTGGCGCTGTGTCGCTCGGGCGCCCTCACGGTTGGCGAGCTCGCCCTGGCCGGACTGCCGGCCCTCTTGGTGCCCTACCCGTTTGCCGCTCACGACGAGCAAAGCGCGAACGCGCGGGAGCTCGTCAAGGCGGGCGCTGCCGAGCGTCTTGACCCCCGGACACTGACTCCCGAGGGTGTCGCCGATGCCCTGTCACGGCTTTTCGCCGAGCCCGGCCGGCTCTCGCAGATGGGCCTCGCCGCGGCGAAGCTGGCCCGGCCGGATGCGGCCGAGCGGATCGTGGAGGAATGCGCGGCTCTCGCCGCCGCGCGGGGAACCGGCCTCGGCGCCGAGCCAGGGGGGAACTGAGCGTGTTCCGGCGGATCCAGCATGTCCACTTCGTGGGGATCGGGGGCATCGGCATGTGCGGCCTTGCCGAGTTGCTGCACAACCAGGGTTACCGCGTGAGCGGCTCAGACCTGCGCGAGGGGCCCACGGTCGCACGGCTGCGCGCTCTCGGCGTCCCGGTCGTCGTCGGGCACGCGAGTGACAACGTGGGCCGGGCGGATGTCGTCGTGTACTCCTCAGCGGTGCGGCCGAGCAACGCCGAGCTGGTCGAGGCGGAGCGGCGCAAGATCCCCGTCATCCCCCGGGCGGAGATGCTGGCGGAGATCATGCGGCTGAAACATGGAATCGCGGTCGCGGGAACTCACGGCAAGACCACCACCACGTCGCTCATCGCGCACGTCTTGCACGCTGCGGGCCTCGATCCCACGGCGGTGATCGGCGGCCGTGTGCTCGCTGCGGGCCTCGATCCCACGGGTGCACGGCTCGGTCGCGGCGAGTTCTTGGTGGCCGAGGCCGACGAGAGCGACGGCTCCTTCCTGCGCCTTGCGCCGGTGGTCGCCGTGATCACCAACATTGATCCCGAGCACCTGGACCACTACGAGAGCTACGAGGAGATCCAGCGCGCCTTCGTCTCTTTCGGCAACAGCGTGCCCTTCTGGGGCCTTACGGTGCTCTGCCTCGACCACCCCGGCGTCCAAGCCATCTTGCCGCGCATGACCCGCCGGATCACGACCTATGGATTCGCATCCCAGGCGGATCTCGTCGCAACCGAGGTCGCGGTGGAGGGCTGGGGGATGAGTTTCCGCGTGCGCTTGCGAGGCGAGGAGCTTGGACCGGTGCGCCTGCGCATTCCCGGTCGCCACAACGTCTCCAACGCCCTCGCGACCCTCGCCGTGGCCCTCGAGCTTGACGTGCCCTTTGCGACGGCCGCTCGAGCGCTCGAGAACTTCGTTGGCATCGAACGCCGCTTCCAGCCCCGCGGCGAGGCACGCGGAGTGCGCGTCGTCGATGACTACGGCCATCATCCCGCCGAGATTCGCGCCACCTTGGCGGCGGCCCGGGGGCTTCACCAGGGTCGCATCGTCGTCGTGTTCCAGCCGCACCGCTACACCCGCACACGCGACTTGTTCGACGACTTCGCGACCGCCTTCAACGACGCGGATCTCGTGGTGCTAAGCGAGATCTACCCGGCCGGCGAGGACAAGCTCCCCGGCGTGGAGGCGTCGCTTCTGGTCGAAGCGATCCGCGCCCACGGGCACCGGGATGTTCGCTTCGCGGCGGACCTCGAAGAGCTGCCGGCGCGTCTGGTCCCGGAGCTTCGCCCGGGGGATCTCGTGGTGACGCTCGGGGCCGGCAGCATTTCCGTCATCGGTCCGCGCATTCTCGCCATGCTCGAGGAGCGGCCGGCATGATCACGCGGGCGGCGCGCAGTGCCCTTGAGGAAGCCCTCGAAGACCGCATCCGCTTTGGCGTGCCGCTCGCAAAACACACGTCCTTGAGGATCGGCGGCCCTGCGGAAGCCCTTGCGACCCCGGCCGACCGCGCCGAGCTAACGCGCCTGCTCGCCCTCTGTGCGTTCCACCGCACCCCCCACTGGGTGCTCGGCGCCGGCTTCAATACGCTCGTCTTGGATGGCGGCGCCGATGGAGTTGCCATCCAGCTCTCGCGTTTCCGGCGGCTCGAGGAGCGACCCGGCGGTGCCCTGCGCGCAGAGGCCGGTGTCTCCCATGCCCGACTCACACGCTTCTGCGTCGAACGCGGCCTCGCGGGCCTTGAGTTCGGGGCTGGCATCCCGGGCACCGTAGGCGGCTGGACCGTCATGAACGCGGGCATCGGCCAGCGCGAGGTGAAGGACGCCGTGCTCGAGATCGAGGTGATGAGCCCCACTGGTACGTGGGTAAGGCACCTCTCGCGCGAGACCCTCCGCTTCACCTATCGTGCGCTGCGCGGCCTCGCTCCGGGCTCGGTGATCGTTTCGACGCTCTTTGGCGTCACCCCCTCGACGCCGGAGGCCGTGCGGGCCGTGATTGATCCGCAGATGGCGCGGCGGGCCGCGACCCAGCCGCTCGACGTGCCCTCGTGCGGCTCGGTATTCAAGAACCCGCCCGGCGATTTCGCGGGGCGGCTGATCGAGGCGGCAGGCCTGAAGGGTCTGCGTGTGGGGGGCGCTGAGATCTCGACCGTGCACGCAAACTTCATCGTGAACCGGGGCGGAGCCCGGGCCGCGGACGTTCTGGCGCTGATCGAGCGCGCCCGCTCGGCCGTGCGCGAAGCCACCGGTCAAACGCTTGAGGTCGAAGTCCGGATCGTGGGTCGGAAGCCGTGAAGCCTCTGCTCACACAGCGCAGGCGCCGGGCCCCGCTACGCGGCGCGTCCGTCGCACGAGAGGCCCGCACCGCACGCCCGAAAGGGAAGAGGAGCCGGTTCGTTTTTTGGACACTCCTCGCCCTGGCCGGGCCGGTGATCGCAGGAGCGGGCGCCTGGCTCGCGCCCCTGCGCCAGGCGCTCGACCGAGAGGTACTCGGGCTGCGCACGATCTGCGTGCTCGGCGCCGGCCGGGTCTCGGCCGAGGAGATCGCGGCAAAGACGGGGCTTGCCGAGGGCACGTCGCTGCTTGAGATCTCCCCGCACGAGATCGAAAGCCGGCTTCGCACCCATCCTTGGATCCGTGAAGCCCACGTGATGCGCCTCGTGCCGGGACGCCTCCTCGTGGAGGTCGCGCTCCGGGAGCCCGTGGCCCGCGTCGCGATGGCTTCGGCCGAGGTCGGCGCTGGGGTATTGGTGGATGCCGAGGGCCGCGCGATCGTGCAGACCGCAGGCGAGCCCTTCCCGCTCCTCCCGGTGATCGTGTCTCCGCGTCTACCCGCCGCGGGAGAGGTCGTGCCGGCGCTCAGTGCCGCTGCCGCCGCTGTCGGGGCGGTCGCGCATTCGGCCTTCGCGGGCACAAGCGCCACTTTTTTCCTCGGCGCCGAGAACGATCCGAACAGCGTCTCGCTGCAGCTCCCCCAACTCTCTGCCCGGGTGCTCCTCGGAACGGGCGACCTCGACCAGAAGCTCGCGCGGCTCGCGCTTGTGCTCGCGGGAGACACGACTCCCGCCCGGGCAGCCGCGGAGATCGATCTGCGCTTCGCAGACCAAGCGGTGCTGCGAGGACTGCCGCTCCCGGATGGGACGGCCCACAGCGCGCAAGCGCCCGGAGGGGCGCCTGCGCCACACGACCGCGCGGGCTAAGGACCGGCGGTTCTCAAGGGGGGTGAGAAAACCGTGGCAAGAAAGGAAGACCTGATCGTCGGACTGGACATCGGCACCACCAAGATCGGCGTGATCGTGGCCGAGCGCACGGAGGCGGGGCTCGACGTCGTCGGGATGGGGACCCATCCCTCGCGGGGACTGCGCAAGGGCGTGGTGGTGGATATCGATGCCACTGTGGCCTCCATCAAGAGCGCCGTCGAAGAGGCGGAGCTCATGGCGGACTGCGAGATCACGTCGGTCTATGCCGGGATCGCCGGCGGACACATTCGCAGCTTCAACTCGCACGGCATTGTGGCGGTCAAGGACCGAGAGGTCCGCGAAAGCGACGTCAAGCGTGTGATCGACGCCGCCAAAGCCGTCGCGATCCCGATGGACCGCGAGGTGATTCACGTCATTCCCCAGGAGTTCATCATCGACGACCAGGAGGGCATCCGCGAGCCGCTCGGCATGAGCGGCGTGCGGCTTGAGGCGAAGATTCATATCGTGACCGCGGCGGTGACCAGCGCCCAGAACATCGTGAAGTGCGCGAACAAGGCTGGCCTCAACGTGGTCGACATCATCCTCGAGCCGCTCGCATCCGCCGAGGCCGTGCTGGCGGAGGACGAGCGCGATCTTGGAGTGTGCCTGATCGACATCGGTGGCGGCACGACCGACATTGCCGTTTTCGCCGATGGTTCGATCAAGCACACCTCCGTTCTCGGGCTCGGCGGCTACCACATCTCCAACGACATCGCCGTCGGTCTGCGTACGCCCTTCGAGGAGGCTGAGCGCGTCAAAAAGAAATTCGGCGTCGCGGCCGCGCGCTTCTTGCGCACGGACGACGTCATCACGGTGCCGAGCGTGGGTGGGCGGCGTCCCCGCGAGGTTTCCCGAAAGATCCTGTGCGAGATCATCGAGCCGCGGGTCGACGAAATCCTGTCGCTGGCGCGCCAGGAGCTCAGCAAATCCGGCCTGGCGGAGAGGATCCCGTCGGGCGTCGTGCTGACGGGTGGCTGCTCCGCGCTCGAAGGCATCACCGAACTCGCGGAGGAGGTCTTCGAATCGCCCGTGCGGCGCGGCAGTCCCATCCATGTGGGAGGGCTGCAAGACGTGGTGCGCAGCCCCATGTATGCGACCGGTGTCGGACTCGTGCTGTTCGGGTTCTCACAGACGCGGGCAAATCCGCAGAGCCGCTTCCGCATCCGGGACGAATCGATCTTCGGCCGGGTGAAGCAGCGCATGCGGGAGTGGTTCTTCGGCGAGTTCGAGTAGGCGGGAGGGGTCGGCTGGCGCCGTCCCCTGCCCGCAAGTTTTCCACCCGAAACTGCACAAATTCTGCCTATTCATGTTAGATTCCGAGCGCCATGCGCTCTGGGGGGTGAGAGAGATGTCAGAGAGCGGAAAGCGGAACGACGGCCAGAGAGGCCGGGTGGATCTCCTCGAGCTCGAAGCAGGGAGCGATGCGGACCTGCTCGAGTTTGAAGGGGCCTCGCGGTTGCAAGCCTCGATCAAGGTCATCGGTGTCGGCGGCGGCGGGGGCAACGCGATCAACACCATGATCGACGGCGGGCTTGGCGGCGTGGAGTTCGTCGCGGCCAATACCGATGCCCAGGCGCTGCAGCACAACCGAGCGGCCATCAAGCTTCAGCTCGGCGCGGAGGCGACGCGCGGCCTTGGTTGCGGCGCGAACCCGGACAAGGGACGCACCGCGGCGCTCGAGGCGCGCGAGCGCCTGCGTGACATGCTGCTTGGCACCGACATGGTGTTCGTGACGGCCGGCATGGGCGGTGGGACGGGTACCGGCGCCGCGCCGATCGTCGCGGAAGTCGCTCGGGAGGTGGGCGCCCTCACGGTGGCCGTGGTGACCAAGCCTTTCCACTTCGAGGGCCGGGTCCGCCAGAAGCACGCGGAACGCGGTCTCGACGAGCTGCACCGCGTGGTCGACACCCTGATCACGATCCCGAACCATCGCCTTCTCGCCCTCGCGGGCAAGACCGCGGCGATGCGCGACGCCTTCAGGCTCGCCGATGACGTGCTGCTGAACGCGGTCAAGGGCATCTCGGACCTGATCACCGTCCACGGTCTCATCAACCTCGACTTCGCGGATGTGCGGACGATCATGAGCGAGATGGGCATGGCGCTCATGGGCACCGGTGTCGGTCGCGGAGAAACCCGCGCGGTCGAGGCTGCACGCTTTGCGATCTCAAGCCCTCTGCTCGAGGACCTCTCGATCGATGGTGCCCGCGGCGTCTTGATTAACATCACGGGCGGTCCGGACATGACGCTCTTCGAGGTGAACGAGGCAGCGACCCTGGTTCAAGAGGCGGCTCACGAGGAG
>DATFYN010000479.1:0-2723 GCA_035315025.1 Myxococcota bacterium | reverse complement strand
GGCCTGCACTACATCGGCGAGTGCGGTCCCGACGGGCTCATCACGCAGCTGCTGAACGGTCTCGGACTGGCCGAGCGGATCGTGTTCCGCCCGCTCGATCCGGACGGCTATTCGACGCTCCATTTCCCGGAGCTCACTTTCCGCGTGCCGTCGAACTGGGAACGTTACAAGGCGCGTCTTGCTCGACACATTTCCCGCAGAACGGGAGAGCCTCACCGCGGTCGTCGACGTCCTGCGTCAGGTGGCGGACGGCGGCCGCCGGTTCGAGCGCGGCGATCTCACGCTCGATCAGATCGCGCGGCAGGCGCCCCTGTTCATGGAGTGGGGTTTCCAGCCCGTGACCGGGCTGTTCGCGAAGTACGGTCTCTCGCAGGCGACGACCGCGGTACTGCTCGGCGAGCAGGGCACCTACGCGGTGCGGCCCTCGAAGACCCCGACGGCCCTCGCCGCAGGCCTCACCGATCATTACATGCGTGGCGCGTTCTACCCGGAGGGCGGAGGCCAAGCCATGGCGGGGCGCCTCGTCGAGGCGATCCGCGCGTACGGTGGTGAGGTTCGAACGTGCGCACCCGTGAAGCGTGTCTGCGTCGAGCGCGGCCGCGTCGCGGGGGTCGTGCTCGAGGAGACGGGCCAGGAGATCGACGCGCCGATCATCGTCTCCAACGCTGACCTGAAGCGCACGGTCCTCGAGCTGGTGGGCGAGCAGCACTTCCCTGCAAGCGTCGTCGAGCGCGTGCGCGCCTTCCGCATGGCCCTTCCGTTCTTCGTCGTCTACGTCGGACTCGACCTCGAGCTCGCGGCGCAGGGGCTTCCGAACACGAACCACTGGCTCTGGGGGACCACCGACATCGAGGGCATCTGCGAGCAGATCGAGAACGGCGAGCTTCCCGAGAAGAACTCCGTGTATGTCACGGTCACGTCGCTGCGCGATCCCGAGAGCCGGCAGGTCGCGCCGGCGGGCCATACGAACCTCCAGGTGATGACGCTCGTGCCGCGCGACTACGGGGTCTGGAACCTCGAGGCCGGACCGGCCGCGTACCGACGTCGCAAGGCCGAGCTCGTGGAGATGCTCCTCGAGACCGCGGAGACGGTTCTTCCGGACCTTCGGCGCCACGTGGACTGGAAGGAGGCTGCGACGCCGTGGACGCATGAACGCTTCACGCGCTCCACGGGCGGCACGTCGTACGGGATCGAGTACGCCACTGACCAGATGGGCCCGATGCGCGTCGGTTACGCGACCGACGTGGAAGGCCTCTTTCTCTGCGGCGCGAGCACGCCCGCGGGCCACGGCATCGCCGCCGTGATGTTCTCGGGGCTTTGCGCCGCCGAAGCGGCGACGGGGGGTGACCTACGACGCGCAGTCCTCTCGGGCGAGGTACTCGGCGATCGCGCCCTGCTCCCAGCGCTCACCGCCGGGTGGGACGCCTGGCGCGAGAGTCACTGACGCGGACGCCGCAGCCCTGCCGTACAATCGTGATACCCCCCCGCGCGGGCGCAGTGCCTCGACTCCGCGCGAGGGTTGGGTAATAAAGATGCCGCCGCCGATCAGTAGCTCTATCGGGCGTTGAAGGAATTTTACGGGAGGTCCGCATGAACATCCGCCGCGTGGTGACGGGGCAGACTGCGTCGGGTAAGTCGATCTTCGTCAAGGATGAGGTCGTGGCGCCGGTGACACTCAGTCTGTTACCGGGATTCGAGTTTCATCGGTTGTGGGGGAGCGAATCGGTGGTCAAGCTGCCGAGCGGCGGAACTCCGCCGCCACATCCCGATTACTTTCCGCCGAAGAACGGTTTTCGCTTCGGGTTCTTCACTGTGCCGCCGAGCACACAGCGCCTGTCGGCCGACGTGGACATGGCGGCGGCGTTCGCCGAGATGAAGGCGAAGCTTCCCGGAATGGCCGAGGTGCTCGAACCGGACCATCCGGGCATGCATACGACGGACACGGTGGACTTCGATGTCGTGCTATCGGGCGAAGTGTATCTGGAGTTGGATGACGGCGCCGAAGTTTTGCTGAAAGCGGGCGATTGCGTGGTGCAGAACGGGACGCGGCACACCTGGCACAATCGATCGTCTAAAAGCTGCGTGATCGCGGTGACGCTGGTGGGTGCGGATCGGGCGAGGTAGCAGCGCCGGGCAGACCCCATCCATTGAGCCACGCACCCGCACATCGTGAGCCTCACTCTCCGACGCCTCCATGCAGGAGGCGCCTCGCTCGGGGAGCGCGCCCTTGGGTTTTGACTCACGGCCCTCCCGGAGTCATACGGAGTTCCGGGCGCGGCTTATGCCGCTCGGTGCGGCGCCGCGGAGGTTGTCCACGCAACCCGAGAGATTTCGCGGAGTCGCGCGTTACGTAGCGCCCCCCCGATTTGAACCCCGTGCTCTTAGCCTCGATTCCCCGCCTCCGACAGGTCAGCCAGGTTGAAAGGTTGAAACCTCAGCGACTGCCGCAGCGCCCAGCGCAATCAGCCGAGCACCCGGGATCGCGGCCTGTCCTCCCGCCGAAGCACAGACGTCGCAGGGCCGCCAGCCTAGACTGAAGTTCCTGACGGCCCCAGGCGGAATTCTGCGATCGCTCGCGGAGATAGAGCGACTCGCGGCGGCTTGATTCTTCCATAGAAGGCGATGTCAAGAGCGTACTTCTCCGCCCGCTCGGACCCCTTGGGCGTCGAACGTCCGGGGTAGTAATCGACCTCCAAACACCGTAGAGGATCATCCGCATTCTT
>DATFYN010000478.1:0-2719 GCA_035315025.1 Myxococcota bacterium | reverse complement strand
GCGGAGCCGGCGAGCGCATGGGTGCCCTGCCTGGGCGTGCTCGACGGCGTCTTTCCGTTGGTCGATCTGCGCTCAGCCGAGATTGCGCGAGCCGTCCACTTCGACCTCGAGCGCCCCGCGACGCCACACGAGTCTCATCCTCACTCGTTCCTGCGGGCTCTGGTCGCTGCTCGGGAGTTGCGCGGCTGGAAGACGCGCGCGACCGGTGAGCGTGTCGTCGATCGGTGCGGCGCCCTCGAGCTGCGCGCACGGGCAGCGATGAAGTGCGCGGCTCCCATACTCTTCGATCGCTACATGCAGACGCTCGGCCTGGGGCTCGATTGATGGTGGGCTTCAGCACCCCGCCGAGATCGAGGTCGACGACCAGGAGACCCATGAAACGCCGCCACCGCCATCCGACCGGCGCCACCGCCGTCCGACCGTGCGGACTGCGATCCGGCTGGCCGGAGTTCGGGCGGAGTGGCAGTATCGACCGCATGCGCCGCGCTTCCGTGGCCGACGAGCTCCGCATCGAGCACCGCCGTGACGTGGCCTCCCTTTCCCCGAGCGAGCGGGTGCTGCTGGCGTTGAAACTGGGCAGAGAGAGCGTCGAGCTACTCAGAGCCCGAAGCGGGCTCTCGATGGAGCACGCTCGCAGAGCCCTGGAGCGGCGGCGGCAGTCGCGTCGTCGCCCGTCGGCCTGCCTCGAGGCGCTCCTCGCTTGACGCTCCTGGGGCAGGTTAGCGGTCTGCTCGCGCGTCAGGGCATCCACCATGCGGTCATCGGCGGCGCAGCCCTCGCTGCGCATGGCGTCGCGCGTGCCACCGTCGATCTCGACTTGCTCGCCACCGACCCAGCTTGTCTGGACGAGCAGGCGTGGGAGGATCTCCGATCCACCGGAGTCGCAGTGGAGATTCGCCAAGGAGACGAGTTCGACCCGCTCGCGGGCGTCGTCCGCATCGTTTCGAAGGATGAGCCACCCATCGACCTCATCGTGGGAAAACGACCTTGGCAACACGAGCTGCTCGACCGAGCGACCCCGATCCGCATCGGCGACGCCGAAATTCCGATGGTGGGAGCGGCCGACCTGATCCTTCTGAAGCTCTACGCCGGGGGGCCACAGGATGCCTGGGACATCGATCAGCTCCTCGATGTGGACCCGTCCGTCGTCACGGATGTGGAGGCGACGCTCGGCTCGCTTCCCGAGGAATGCGCGCTGCTCTGGAGGCGGATCCGAGCTCAACGCGCTCCGTCGTGCGACGCGTGAGAGGAGGGCGCTCTCGTGAAACACCATCGTCGACGCCGTGAAGCCACGCCCGTCGCCCACATGATCCTCAGCAAGCGCATGGCCGACCACAAGCCGCACGACATGATCTGCGAGCTGCCGTGGCGTCCGTCGCGCGTGGCGCGGGCCGCCGGAACAACAGACGGAGCGGCGACCGCAGCGCGAGCAGCCGCGACGCCGAAGGGTCAGCGAGAGAGAACAAGAGCGCGAAGCCGCGGCGCGGAATCCAGATCGGCTGGGACAGCGCGCTGCGCCAGATGGGTGAGCTCCGCGTGAGCGGCGACGGCGAAATCGTCGTGGCGCTGAGCCCGGACGCCCCCCGGATCCGCGTGCTGCGCGACTGTCCCGCCCTCGTCCACATCATCAGCGCCTACGTGGCGCAGTACGCGGCACTGCACGAAGAGAACGCGAAGAGCGTGCTGCGCGCGGGGATCGTGCGGGCCGCGGACCCGGGGCTCCGGGAGCACGAGCTCTACGCCTACTACTACGACCGCGTCGATCCCCCCGCCGTCGCGCACGAGGGGGAGTAGGTCGTCCGCCGTTGCTGGGACGGACCGTGTGCCGCGGTTCTCGACCGCTGGGGCAACGCTGGACTTGTGGGGCGGCAAGGAAGCGAGCGGAGGCCCCAGGGAGCTCCGCGCGAACGCCGGTAGGAGGAAT
The DNA here is from genome assembly GCA_035315025.1 of Myxococcota bacterium. GTDB lineage: Bacteria > Myxococcota_A > UBA9160 > UBA9160 > UBA9160 > UBA9160. The sequence continues at coordinate 795 of DATFYN010000478.1, read as the reverse complement.
CCGGTCGCGGGTGGACAGGAAGGTAGACTGTGGGGATGACGCTCCGAGGGAAGGCTCGCCACCCCGTCACGGGAGCCCGGTCGACCGAGTACGCCACGCGTCGTAAATCTCGAGGTACTGCCCTCGGTCACGGGCTCAGGCCCGCCATCGAAGACCCCCGTTTGCGGAGTTGGTGTTCTCGTCCTTCTCGGCCCGCTTTGCTCGCGCGCGCCGGCGCCGCATGACGCTCGGTTGCTTCGCCGCGTGCTTCCGTCCTGCTTCCGGTGTGACAACCCTTCCCACCGACCGATGCGTAAGTGCTTGAAAAGATGGAGCCGATGGCCGGATTCGAACCGACGACCTGCTGATTACGAAGAACCCGACGACCCCGAGGAATAACGCGAACTCACACGAGCGTGCATTTCAGGGCGCGCATAGGGCGTCACACAGTGTCTTCGGAGACGGCGCACGGCGCCCAGACGGCGCCTCACGTGAACTGGCAAACGGAAGGCCGGGACACGGTCGGGGCCGAGGGGTGTCGCGAGCTGACCGGCTACCGGGCTGCCCGCCGGTCGATCGTTGGCAGTAGCTCGGGCCTGCGCGCGGCGTCTCGGCGCGGCTGTAGTGAAGCGGGTGGGTGGCGGAGGCCTGCGCGAGGAGGCGCGCCGCCTCGCCCATGGGGTCTTTTCGTAGCGCTAAGCAGAAGTTCCGCGGGCGTTTGGGCGTAAGCGGTTGATTCTTCTCGCGGACGAGGAGGATCGCCGGGCTCTTTACTGGGAACAGCGGACGCGCAAGAGGTCGAGGGCGTGTTTCTGG
>DATFYN010000477.1:0-2237 GCA_035315025.1 Myxococcota bacterium | reverse complement strand
GTGGGCGACCATCACGGCCATGGAATCGCCCCCGAGAAACGGAGGCCGGCCGGAAAGCAAGAAGTACGCGATTGCCCCCATCGCGTAAATGTCGGTGCGCGCATCCGGCGGGTGCGACCGGGTTATCTGCTCGGGGGCCATGTACAGAGGAGACCCGGTCACCGTGCCCTCACGGGTTAAGATCGGCGGATCCTCATCCTTGGTCGGCTTGACGAGTCCGAAATCGAGCAGCTTGGCGACGTCGTACCGCGCTCCTCGGTAGGCGGCGAAGAGATTCGGAGGCTTCAGGTCGCGGTGGATCAGTCCCGCCTCGTGAGCCTCGCGCAGTGCGTCGCAGGCCGGCGCCAGCAGGTAGATGATGCGCGCAGCGGGCAGCGGACCGTGCCGGTCGACGAGCTCCTGCAAGCTCAAACCGGGCAAATACTCCATCACATAATAAAACGTTCCATCCTCAGTGCGGCCGTAATCGAAAACCTCGACGGTGTTCCAGTGCGACAGCCGCGCCGTCGCCCTCACCTCCAGCTCGAACCGCGCCAGCACACGTGGCTTCTGCGAAAGCCCCTGGCGAATCAGCTTGATGGCGCAAGGGCGCTTGAGGAGCTGATGCTCGGCCAGGTGGACCTCGCCCATGCCGCCGGAACCCAGCTTCCGCGTGAGCCGGTACTGGTTCAGCCGTCGGGCCCGAAACGCCTCGGTCCGGAACGTGTTGATCGTGTGCGTGCCGAAGATGGCGGTGACTGCGCCCAAGACAAGGTAAAGGGCATTCTCGGTGAGCTTTTCGGGTGTGCGGGCCTCTTCCGCGATGACGCGGAACGTGGGCGACCTCAACTCCATGAGAACAGGCGCAACCAGGGGCACAAGCGCCAGCGGCACGATGAAACAGGCAGCCCGCCGGGCCGTGTTGGGGATGAAAATCCCGTACGTGAAAAGGATTATCAACGTGCTGATGATGCTTGCCTTGAAGAGCACGCGCAGCTCTCCGGGGGTGAGCTGGTCGTGGCTCAACTGCGCCTGCAGCCCCAGCGATTGGCTGGCGACGAAGAACACCGCGACCGAGCCGAAGATGAGGAACTCCAGCACGCGAAGCTGCCTCATCGAGGGCTGCCAACCCTTCGCAAGCGCGATCGGGCTGGCGACCAGCCAGGCGAGCACCACGGCGTGCAGGACGACGAGCCTGTTGGGATAGCGAGGAGAGACCAGGTCGCGAATCACGAAGGCGATGAAGGCGAGGGCTAAAACCAGCGACGCGGCGATGAGCCGTCGGTGCAAGAGGTCGCGCGTCTCCGACTCCATCTCCGCTGTGGTCCCCGCGATGAACTGCCGATCGGGGACAAACGAATCCAGAGCCGGTTGCGCGGTCGCTCCATCCGGGCGGGTCAGGTAGTCGACCGCGGCGTCAGGGTGGGACATGTGAGGCTCGACTGGGTCATCGATGGATTTCCAAACCTGAACTCAGGGGTTCGGGTTCACCGGACTTTGCGGTGCCGGCTCGCTCTCGCTCGCGGGCATGGGCGGAAAGAACGTTTCGACTGAACAGCGAAAACCGGCGATCACCTCTTCACCCGAGATCTCGTCGGTCTCGTGCAGCCGCTGCGACATGCCGTCGGGATGGTGCACCCATACGGTACGCTGTTGTGGGTCAATGACCCAGACAATCTTCACCCCGGCGCGGAGATACTCTTCCAGCTTTTGGTTCAGCTCCGAGACCAGATCGCCCGGCGAGATGACCTCAACGGCCAGATCAGGTGGAATGGGAACGTAACCTGGTTGCGAAACCTGCGCCAAGCTGTAGCGATCGACCCTAATGAACGACACATCGGCGCGGCGAACCTGCTTTGGCTTCCAGGAGAAGCAGCGGTAGCCAACCTCGGAATCGAGCACCCAGCCCAGTCCCTTCTCTCTGCAGTAGGCGCTCAAGACCTGACTTACGTAAACGGCCACAATGCCCGATAAGCAAGACATATTTCGCTCCACCAGTTTTCCATCGACCAGCTCATAGTGTTTCTCATCCGGCAATCTGATAAGCTCTTCCGGGGTCATTTCCATCCCGGGGACGAGCTCGGGCTGCGTCTCGATGGGAGCTAGCGTATCGACCGTGGCGCTCATCGTCAGTCTCCTGGAACGTGAGAGCGAATGAATCGACCATCGTTTCAGTTCCGTATAACAGCAATATAACAGCTTGCCGCCGCGGCTTCAGCCTAGCGCGATCCGCTGCCTTTATGCAGACACCAACCCCG
>DATFYN010000476.1:0-5378 GCA_035315025.1 Myxococcota bacterium | reverse complement strand
AGGGTCTTGCCCTGCCTTTTCCGTAACGCTCACCACCATGACTCTTTATCACAGCAGCTTACGGTGGTTTGAAGCCAGCTCCTGTAAGCCGACTCCGAGGGACCTACCCTCATCTCTCCTGTACTTTGTCGTGGCACACATTCCACCTACAAATGTTGCTCTGGAATGATTTTGAGGTTCACCGATTACGGCTGGAAATCAAGCCTCCGTATTCAATAGATGAGAATCATATCGAAACATTTTGTGCTGTCTGAAAACAGAGGATAGATAGCAGATAGTAAGTCCCTCAAAAAGAGGGTACCGTCACATCTTCTTTGGCTACTGTTTTCACCTCTTACTTGAGGACACCTTCGTAGTTTTTCATTTTAACTGTCATACACCCGCCGGTCTGCGCCGTCGCGTCGCTCACGTAGAGCTATTTCGTATCGGCCGTCTTCGCCTCGGCCTTGGCTAGCGCGAAGGCCGTGTTTACCAGCGAAAAGTGGCTGAACGCCTGCGGGAAGTTCCCGAGCTGTCGCTGGGCTTTCGGGTCGTACTCCTCGGCAAGCAATCCGAGATCGTTGCCGGTCGAGATCGTTCTGTTGAATAGCCTGCGTGCGTCCTCTTCTCTGCCCATCATCTGATAGACCGCGGCGAGCCAGAACGAGCAGGCGAGGAATACCCCCTCCTCGCCGGAGAGCCCGTCCACTTCTCCCTCTGGTTTGAATCGAAGCAGGAACCCGCCCTGGAGAAGCTCGCGCTCCAATGCCTCGACAGTGCCGACGACGCGTGGATCGGTCGCCGGCAAGAACCCGCTCAGCGGTATGAAGAGGAGGCTGGCATCCAGCCCCGTGCCCCCGTAGTACTGCGTGAAGGTGTTGAGTCTGGGGTTGAACCCCTCGCGGCACACCTCGTCGAAGATGGCCTTCCGAGCCTCGCGCAGATCGTCGACGGCCTCGTCAAGGCCGCGCTCTTCGACGTATCGGATCGCTCGATCCAGCGCGGCCCACGCCGACACCTTCGACGAGGTGAACGAACGCTCGGGGCCCCGCATCTCCCAGATGCCGCGGTCCGGCCGCTGCCACACGGTGGCGACGTGGTGCGCGATGCCCATGAGCCCACGCACGGCTTCGGGACGGTGGACGTCGAAGTGTTGACCTGCCTCGTAGATTACCACTGCCAGCTCGCCGAAGACGTCGAGTTGCTGCTGGTCGTAGGCGGCGTTGCCCACGCGGACAGGCCTGGCGCCTTCGTAGCCGTCGAGCCAATCGAGCTCCACCTCGGTGAGGCGACGCTCGCCCCGAATGCCGTACATGATCTGCACCTGAGCCGGATCCCCGGCGACCGCCCGAAGAATCCAGTCGAAGAACGCCCGCGCCTCCTCCTGCAATCCGGCGAGGATCAGCGAGCGGACGGCGAGTGCCCCGTCGCGCAGCCAACAGAAGCGATAGTCCCAGTTGCGCACGCCGCCCGGGGTCTCGGGCAGCGACGAGGTGGGCGCGGCGACCATGCCGCCCGTGGGCTCGTAGATGCACGCCTTGAGCGTGATCAACGAGCGGATCACCGTGTCCCGGTAGAGCGAAGGCACGCGAAGGGTCGAGCACCAGCGGGTCCAGAACGCCTCCGTGTCGCGCTCCGACCGGGCCACGTCATCCTCCCGAGGCGGATCTTCATACGAAAGCCCGTAGCTGAGTGAGTACGAGACCTCTTCTCCCTGGGAGAGGCGAAACTCGGCGACGAGCGAGGGAGATCCCGCGGTGGGTCCGCCGCGCAGGTAAAGGGCGTCGGGGCCGGCGAACATCTTCGTCGCACCGTCCATCGGGACGACCCGGGGCACGGCTCGCCCGAACGCGAAACGCGGCGAAACCTCAAAGTGCACCGGCACGGTGCCCTCGATGCACCGAAGCAACCGGCACACCTGAGAGTACTCGCGGCCCCGCCGCGGCGGCATGAAGTCGACGAGCCTTATCGTGCCGGTTTCGGTGACGAAGTCCGTCTCGAGGATCAGCGTGTCCTTCCGGTAGCGTCGCCGAGCCACTTTGACCGGAACCGTCGGCGCGATCCTCCAACGTCCGTTGTCGACCGTCCCGACGAGGGCCGCAAAGCAAGCGTCCGAATCGAAGGCGGGGAGGCACAGCCAGTCGATCGAGCCGTCCTTCGTGACAAGGGCCGCCGTGCGCATGTCTCCGATCAAGGCGTGATCCTCGATCCGAGGCATCGGCTCCCTCGCGGCGCCCCACCCGTCCATTTCTGCCTGCGAGCTGTTTCCCCGTGTCGTTTTGTTGTCGTCTTTGTTTGTCATCTTGATATGGCTGTCCCCAATTTATTTCGGCTTTCCACATTCTTAACATTTTCATTGCAGTAGTGTAAAGTGGGCAAGTAGACGATGCATCGGATATCACACAATGACCGGAAATGCCGGAAGTGAGAGTTCTTGCCAATACCTCCACATTGCCTAATCTGAAGATATCTGGTTGAAATCTGCATTGGAGGGTGTTAGGGCCGTTTTATTGAGTACAGGAAGATATGCGCAGAATCCACCTCACAACTTTTTTTAAATTCTATTACGGGAGAAAAGTTGCACGTTGCACCTACGAAGCTTCACCCTAGGATAGCGAGGTGAGCTAAACATTACTGGTAGAAACGTATACAACTGGAAGAAAGCAGGCACACTGGGCTGTCATAAGTAACCCACTCCACCTGCTTCACGCTCACGCCCCTACACGAGATCCGGCTATGACCCCGAGGACAGCCCAGGGGCAGCTTTCCCAAGGCGCCCGCGGCGGCCCGATCAGCGGCGTTTTCACGGACTTTGTCATGCCATGAAACAGACCACACCCTGGCCGGCACCGAGGGTCGAGAGCGCCTCGGAGGCCGCACCCAATCAGGACGGATGCGGCCCAGTGTGCTGCCTTTTAATACTTGCGCGCCGTGCCCATGAGCGGCGGCTTGACCGGGGCCGCAACGCCGTAGATGACCGTGAAGCCCGAACCACCACCCCAGGTCGAGGTGGCGCGAATCGGATCCGGGGAAGCCACCGCATTGAGGTCATTCCAGTTGTTCGCCGCCCAGACGTTGCCAGCCGGGTCAATCACCGCGTCCGTGAGGATCTGGATGCTGCCGCTCTTGAACACGTGGATGAGATCGCCGGGCTTCGTGCCAGCGGGATGGCCGCTCGTATTGTCACCGGCCAGCAGCACAACGGAGCGGCTGAACGTGGTGCCGACCCAGACGTCGTCATTGCCGTCAATGGACACGCCCCACGGCACGTTGATCAGCTTATTGGCGGTAAAGCCTTCCGGCGCTGGTTGAGTGCCGTCGGGGCGAATCATGTTCACCACACCGGTGGTCATCTTGGGATTGGACAGGAGGACCTTCATCATGTGCGCGGCCAGGAGCTTGAACTGCTCCATGATGGACGCGCCGGGAGGGATCTCCGGTTTCGGGAAATCCTGGGACATATTGCTGGTTACCCAGAGGTTGCCCTTCGAGTCGAGGGCGACGCCGCGGACGCTGAGGCCGCAGCGGAAGGATTCCACCTTGGACGGATCATTGGCGGGAAAGCGCAGGAGTGTGTCCGACGCCGAGTTGCTGACCCAGACGCGGTTCTGGGCGTCAATGGCGACGCCGAAGGGCGACATCAGCCCTGCGACCTTGACGATGCGACCGTCCCTGATCCGTCCGCCGGGGAAATACAGCAACTGATTGCCCGGGCCATCGGCAATCCAGACGTCACCGTTCTCGGCTACACCGATGCCCATCAGTCCAAACAGTTTTTCCTTGAAAGGGAAGTCGCTTTCTTTGGCGACCGGCTTGCCGTTGAAATCCAGCACGCAAATTTTGCCGTTGAAGCTCGACACCCAGACATTCTCGCGCGTCACACCCGTCCCCCAGCCGATGCCATCGATGCCCATGCCCGTGAAACCGGTGATCGGCGGTGAAAGCGGCGTCCCGTTGGGGGTAAACTTGACCACGCCGCCACCGATACTGTTGATGACGCCGGACTGCGAGCCGGGCATCCAGTTTTGGCCACTCCAGAGGTTGCCCTCCGCGTCGAACAGCAACTTGCCGCCGGCGTAGTACCCGCCACCTGCGAAGCAAAGCATGAGTGCGAAATCGTCCGGGACGTAGGCGAGATACGGCACGAAGGGGGCACTGCGCCGGGAGCCGTCCTTCGGTTGCGGGTAGGCTTCGTTGAACAACGCATAGAGCGCCTTCGGTTCAGCCCACGGTGCGCGGGCGATGCCGGCCATCGCCTCAAGGGTATTCTTCGGCGTCACGCCGTTGGGCGGCGTGGCGGCCTTGAAGAAACGGGCGCGCCAATCGTCGTTGGCCACCGTGAAGCAGGCGGATATGAGCGAGCCGAGCGTGTTCAAGTTCGCAAGCGTCGTGGTCTGGGTGCTGTTGATCGGATCAAGCAATACCTTGCCCCATGTGCCAGTCTCGGGATCAACCAGGTTCGGCACGTTGCCCGCCGCGATACTCAATCCGAGCGCATTCCCGGAGATCGATTCCCCGTTGATGAATCGCGCTGCGGTGAACGTCGAGGCCACGGTGGTGAGTTCGTTGACCGTGACCTTGGCCGGAGGCTTGCTGCCCAGCACGGCCATGAGCGCTATGGCGGGGTTGTCCCCGCTTCCCTTGCTGACGGTGGCTTGGCCGCCCTTCGCAACAAGATATAGGATCGCGTCCTTGCCCGGCGCTCCAGTTGCGTTAAACACGAAGCGGCCATCGCTGTCTGTTCGACCCTGAGCCAGTTGCTTGGGTGCGCCCGTACTCGCGGCCCACAGCGTCACCGTCGAATTGGCGATTGGGGCACCTCCGCCAAGCACCTGCCCTTTAAGAGTGTCGGCAGTCCAAGCCGGTTCGGCAGGTAAAGCCAGCACAGTAACCAGGGCAAACAAAATAGAAATAGTGGTCGTTGCGCGTCTCATTTTCTCCCTCCTTAGTTTTCTTGTTCCAGTATCTTTAATAATCTTTTGTGGCCATCCCAACGGCTCGTAGCTTGATTTAGGTTCTCTGATAGAAATTACTCGTCAGCGCGGATGCTGTCCGTACAACTTTAATCTTATGCGGCTAGGGTTGAGTGTCAAGGGTCGGGGGGAAAGAAACAGGGGCCAGGGGTAGACATTGAGTCTATTCCGCTATCTCGACTGTTTTGCTCACGTTCGCATTCTTGGTGGCTCTGCCTTTTCATTTCTGGTGTTTCGCCATTACCGTCTGTAACGTGGTATCAAAGTGAAAAATCTCAAAATCACCATTCCAGTCAACTATATTTAATTCCCCCTTCAACAAAACATGTTTTGTGGCTCAACATTGCGAAGATCACACGAATGAGTTTATGAGCCGTCGCGAGAACAGCCTTTTTGTAAACGAGCCCTTCTTCTCTTCTCCTGAAG
>DATFYN010000475.1:0-16421 GCA_035315025.1 Myxococcota bacterium | reverse complement strand
ACCTGGCCGATCCCGTAGACCAGCTGCTCGCCGTGCGTGACGATGCGGCGTCGTCGAAACAGTTCCACGCTCAGCTCGGCGTCAGCGCGCTGGGGGAGTGGGCCGAGTTCACAAGCATGCGGCTCCTCGGAGGCGCCGCGCGCTTCTACTCGGACTGGAAGCTCGCCAGCCGACACCGCCCGCTCCACAATCTCGTGATCTCGAACGTCCGGGGGCCGCGGGCTCCCCTCTATGCCGCCGGTGCGCGGCTGACCGCTGCCTATCCGCTCGGCCCGCTCATGGAAGGGGCGGGCCTCAACATCACAGTGGTGAGCTACGTGGAATCGATCGACTTCGGAGTCATCGGGTGCGAACGCTCGGTGCCCCACGTGTGGGACATCGCGCTCGGGTTTGGTGCGGCGGTGGCCGACCTCTTCAAGATCGCTCTCAACGAGAGAAGCAACGGTGGCGACTCATGATTGATCCGCCGCCGACCCCGTGCCGCAACTGCGCGCACTTGATCCGCATACCGCGCCACGACTTCGTCATGCCAGGAGACCCGAGTGTTCAATTCCGATGCGCTGCGCGCCAGGGGATGCGCCGGCTCTACCTGCCCGCTGCTATGTGTCCGAGGCGTAGACCCACGCCGCCCGAGCGCCCATAGCTGGGCCCTCCTCTCACAACCGTTCCCAGCCCTCGATCATGAGATCCACCGCACCCTGGCGCGGCGTCACCTTCGGGCGTCCCCTGTGAGGATCTGACCGGTGGCTGTGCCGACGGAAGGTACCGCTTCTGGCGACTTCATGTCCTTGGGCGCCATGTCGCGAACATGTGCGGGAAGCACCAGAGTCCGCGCGTCGATGAGTGGCGTCGGAAGTCCACGGCCAGTTATTGGGTCGCTCTCGCACCCATCTGCGTCGCTCGCCGCCACCTGTCCCTTCCCAAATGTCATTGGTTACCGTTCAAGCTGCCGGCGATTCTTCCCGGCAAACGATGCTCCTCGAGGCCGGGGAGGTGCCCGCAGACCTTCTCGAGCGGCTCACCGAGTCCCCCCACTTCGGAAGCGGCCGAAAAGAGGAAGCCCCCGGAATCTTCACGATTCCGAGGGCTTCGTCAGGTAGCGGGGGGGCGCTCCGTACGATTGCCGACTCGCGGGATCATGCGGTTGCAGCCTGAATGGGCGTGGCGGCGTCGGCTCAATGTTTACCGGGCGCCGGCGGAGCGGACGGTCGTCTTCGGATTGGGTGAACATTCTGCTCGAATGTCGGCAGAGGAGCGTCCCCTTGGACCTATGGTTCATAGGTCTCATCGAGCCAGCGGTGAAGCATTTGCCGGATCGCCCCGGGTGGCACCACGCCGCCGCCGTAAAGAGCGCCGCTCCGCGCAGTCAGCTGCGGGGGATCTTTCGCATACGCCACGCCCTCGCGCAGGTCAGCCACGAAGCGTTCCGCCACGCCCGGCAGTGTCTGTGGAAGTGTCACGCAAATGTGGATACCCGGTGGCCGCTGCAGGCCGTTGAGGCGCCATCCCCGGCTCGCGAGGAAGTCGTTCACGTGGAAGATGTCGAGCCCTTCCTCTGGTGACCGGATCGCGATGCAGAAGGTGGGCCTGCCGATGATCTCGAGCTCGGGTATTGCGGCAAGCCCCGCCTGGATCGTGTCCGCAGCCCTCATGATGCGACGCGCGGCTTCGAGATAGCCTTCTTCACCCAGGGAGACCATCGCGGCCCAGGTGGAGGCGGTGATGCCAGCCGAACGGCTACCCGCCATGGTGGGCGAAGCATAGACGCCACCCGGCCACGTCGTCATTGAGAAGTACATGTGACGTCGGAGAGCGCGGTTGCGGTAGAGCACGACCGAGGCGCCCTTTAGACCGTATCCGAACTTGTGCGTATCGCAGGATATCGAGGTCACCCCAGGGAGGCGGAAGTCGAAAGGGGCGACGTCATAGCCAAGCTTCTCGATCCATGGCAGGAGAAAGCCTCCTAGGCATCCATCCGCGTGGAGCCCAATCCCGTGCTCAAGTGCGAGGTCCGAGAGACGCTCGAATGGGTCTATCAAACCGTGGGGATAGTTGGCCGCCGAGCCGGCGAGGGCGATCGTGTCCTTCGTGATGGCGGCGCGCATCGCGTCCACGTCGGCGCGGAAGTCGGCTGCGACCGGCACTCGGATCAGCCGAATGCCGAAGTAGTGCGCCCCCTTGCTGAACGCGGGATGGATGGTCTCCGGCACCACCATCTCCGGTGCCCGGATTCCCTTCTCCTCGCGGGCCCATTCACGGTAGGCGAGCATCGCCAGCATGATGCTCTCGCTGCCACCGGACGTGACCGCGCCGCACGTTTCGTTCTTCGGATCCAGTGCCTTTGCAGTTTCACCGTGCAGCATCCTTGCCACCATCGAGACGATCTCAGCCTCCAACTTTGTGCCGCTCGGGCACATGTCACGCTGCAGCAGATTCACGTGCGAAAAGAGTCCGAAGACCTCGTTCAGGAAGGCGTAGTGCTCGCTCCCGCCGTGGTAGTAGCTTCCAGAGATCCGACCGGTTTCCCAGCGCGCATCCTCCCGTCGCGCGATCTCGCGTAGCTCGCGGAGAATGTCGGAGCGATCGCGTCCCTCCTTAGGCAAGGCGATATAGGTTTGAGTCTCTTCTCGGTAGGGATGCATTTCAGCAAAGATTCCGCCGGACCTCTCATCCGTCCTGGTTTCGTTGGGCACTGGATCACGCTCCTTTCGCGCGGGAGGTTGGGTTGAGCCGCCGATAGATCGGCTTCATCCGATGGAAGCAGGCCATGAACTCGACGAATTGCCTGTCGTAAACCTGTCGAGTGGACGGGTCGGGCTGATAGACGGAGGAGACCGTCACAAGTGAGGGAATGTCCTCGATCCGGATTTCGCCGAGCGCCACGAATGCGGTGAGCGCAGCACCCACGGCGTTCGCGTAGCGTGGACTTGCCACTCGACGGATCGGGCAGCCAAGGATATCCGCCAGGATTTGGCACCACACGTCTGACAGGGCAGCTCCACCGATGAAATTTAGGTGTTCGAAGCGCCGGCCGACGAATTTCTCGACATGGTTCTTGAGCCAGCGCAGGTTGAAGGCGACGCCCTCCATGACTGCGCGTACGTAGTGACTGCGTGTCGTACGCACCGACTGATTGAAAAATGCGCTGCGAGTCGCCGGGTCCTCCGAGGGCGCGAGCACCCCGTTGATCCAAGGCGTGAAGATGAGGCCGTCGCTCCCCGCTGGCACCTTGGTCGTGTGTGCGTTCAAGACTTCGTAGATGTTCGCAGGTACATCGACGCCTGGCTCACCGGGTGGAAAGAGCAGGTTGTCCTTGAGGAGCTCGAGACAGCGGCCCGCCATCCCCTGTTCCGCTACCACCATGTAGCGCCCGGGCAGCGCGGCGGGCATGGTAAGGATCGAGTGCCTCAGATCCGTTTTCTTCTCGGGAACGTGACAAGACAACCAGGACGTGGTGCCGATGTAGAAGTAGCCCTCGTAGTTATCCACAATTCCCGCACCGACAGTCGCCGCAGGACCGTCGCAGAGGCCGGCGAGCACCTTCGTCGTCGTTGGCAGGCGGAGGACGTCTGCCACGGCAGGCCGTAGCGTGCCGACCACGGCATCGACCGGCAGGAGGTCTGGCAGTTTCGCTCGGTCGATCTTCGCAAGCCGCAGAAGCAAGGGGTGGTAGGCGATCTTTCGCGGGTCGCGATTGTCTGTGAGCCAGTAGGGGAAGATGGTGCCGTGTGAGGCCGCGATCCTTCCCGTGAGCTTCAGATTGAGGTAGTCCATCGGTTCTAGAAGTTTGTGGGTGCGCGCATAGGTATCCGGCTGCTCGTACTTCAGGTACAGCACATGGCCAAGACCGTCGACACCGCTTCGGGTAGGCGCACCGCCTGTAAGCCGGATCCATCGCAGGAGCTTAAAGACATCGTAGCCCGCGAGCTCAATCGCGCCGCCGACGAGGGCTCGACTGTGCGGGCCACCGCGTGTGTCCATCCACGAGAGTGCATGGGTGAGGGGTTCACCCTGTTCATCGACAGGGAGCGTGACCGCCCATTGCGTCGCGCAGCGGAGCGCTAGCACCTGCTCGGGCGGCACCCCAGCACGGCTCAGGGTCTCGCGGGCGCAGTGGACGACAGCGCTCCACCACTCGCTTGGGTCCTGCTCGGCGCCGCCGCCTGTGAGAAGGTGGGTGCGGATCTCTTGCTCGGCGGACGCGACGATCTCGGCGCGATGCGAAACGAGCGCAACTTTGAGGCTTCCCGATCCCAGATCGATCGCGAGCACATAGCGATCTGCTACCGACATCGTCGCCCCCAACTCCGTCAGGGCCTGCCATTCCCTGAGGACAACAGCGCCTTCCCGCCCGCTTGCGCCGAGCGCTTAGAAGGCGAGGAGGCGAGCCGGGTTTTCGATCGTCAACTTGCGCAGGTCTGCTTCCGGGACGCCACAGTCGCGTAGAGTCGGAATCACAAATCTTGGGATCCGGGTAAAACCCTCTCCACCTCCCCGACGTGTACACAGCTTGGTGAAGACATCGTGCCCGAGCACGATCTGCTCGGCGTAACCCTCTCGAAGGAGTGCCAGCATACCCGCGAGGATGAACCAGTCTGGCCGGTGGGAGAGACCAAGCGGCTCTTGATCCCACTCCGCGCCGATGCAGGTAAAGCAAAGGGCGAAGCCGCGGTCCAGGACCTCACTGTGCAGGGTCAAGTCGCAGGGGATGGATCGGGGATTCATAACGAGCTTGGTGGTAGGAAGAGTGCCGAGCCAGTTCTCGACGTGACAGATCACTGTGCGATTCGGGACGCAGTCGCTGTCGTAGAGTGTCCGAAGGACCGTGGCGCGGACCTCGTCATTTGGGCGGAATAGGCCGACATGTACCTGCAGCGACAAGCCGGACTCACGGGAAACGCGAGCGGCGGCGCGGAGGTAGGTGTCCATCGGCTCGCTCTTGCCCTCGTAGGCCACCTTGATGTGGCCGGGCAGGACGCCGGTCTCGCCGATGCCGTGCGCGATCTCGTCCCGCAGGAAGTCTGTATAGCGCTCAAATGTCATCGCACGGTACCGGTCGGGCCAGCTGTCTTCGGCGTAGAGTCCAGTGGAAGCTACGACGTGGACACCCGTGCGCTCGGAGATGCGGCGGAGGGCGAGGACGTCGGCGGGCGTCGTGCGGATCCCGGGCGCGCTGACCTCGAGGATCGATGAGCCGCCGGCGGCCTTGAAGTCAGCGACCTCGGCGGTCATGACGTCCTCGTCGTCGAGACTCAGATTGTCCGTGGAAAGGATCATTGCGTGGCGGAGTGTCGAGCGGTTCTGCAACGAAAGCTTATCTTCGGCACGTAGTGGGACTTCCGCTGGAAGGAGACCGATCCGTTGAATGCGATCTCGGAACACGCCCACGTTGGTGAGGATATGCTCGTGCATGGAGGTAAAGGCAAGCTCTCCGGGATCAATCGGACCGCGCACGGTCATAACTCGCGTACTCACGGGACAAGACCTCTCTCGCAGAGGGGAGTCGCTTGCGAAAATTTTATCGGTTACCGTTCAAGTCCCGCGAATTAGCGCCACTTCTCCGGAAAGGTCGTCCGAGGTGGCCTGACCTGAGCCGAGTAGCACTTCGGAGGATCCAAGAGGCGGAGGCTTGGGTCCCTACACTTCATCCGTGTAGGCTAGATGGTAAAGTCGACGCAGACTTCACCGCAGCAATGTTTTCAGAAGAGAAACCTCGATCAATAGATCCACGCGCCGTTCTGGTAGCGGAATATCTCAGTCACTGGCGTGCTGTCGACTACGGTACAGTCCGTTTCAGCCGCGTCAGTGCACTGGTACAGCTCCTCCGTGTAACGGAGAAGCCCAACGTAGGGGTTGGATGCCGAGCCGCTTGCCTTTACCTCTACGGTGTGTGTCGTGCTGAACCGCTTTATTACGCGGCCTACCGAGCTCGCCGCGACGGTCTGAAGCGCGCTCGCACCACGCAGCCTGTCCATCCAGGTCTCCGTGAAGACGTGGAACGCGGAGAGCGCCTGATTTGGGTCGGCGCTGGCGGTGGAGGTGTTCGGAACTGAGATCGAGGGCGCCATCGCGGCGCCTTCCGGCGCGCTGGCGGGGTCTGCCGAGGCGGCGAGCGCGGGGAACGTCGCAGCTACCATGAGAAAGCTTCGAGCCAGAAGAGCCCGTTGTCGCGCCTGCATCACCGTCCTCCAGTTGGTCGCTGGGTGTCCGCCGGAGCGGCTCTCCTTCCCGTGGTCCTTATCCCACAAATGCGACGGCCGGGTCAATCAGAGGTCCGGTAGTGGTGATCTTCGGGAGGGCGCACTTCCTTAGCCCCCCGCTCGATGCCGTCCTGCCGTTCGCGCCGTGAAAGCCGCGCCGCGACGAGGGCTTAAGGCGCCAGCGTGGAGGCTGTCCTGGTGGCGAAGGGCGAGGACCTCGGCGCGAAGAGCGGCTCGCCCCTAAAACAGAGATCAGAACGCGCCGAGGAGGACCGTGAGCGCAGGGGGCATCGTCGACGCAGCTTGACCAGGTCCGCCGAAAACATCAATGATTTCGACGCCGACGAGATTTACGGGAACCACAGCCTCAGCGCCGTAGGTCGAGGGCGGCGCACCTCGGGGCTCCGAGGAGTCGGGGGAGGATCGGTCGCCACTCCCGCTCGATTTAGGTCGGGAGCGGGCGTGCGCCTCCCCGACCGCAGTCAACAGGTCGCAGGAGGAACCTCATTCGATCGGGCGAAGAGTCCGTGTCCGTTCGACGACCACCGATTTGGCGAGGGATTGGAGAAGCCGAATGCTACTGGACGGTCTGGCGCTTCGCGAGGCGCAGCGACGAGATATCCCGCAGACCGTTCGCGGCGGCCTCCCTTGTGAGCACTATTTTCGCCATCTGCGACATCGCGAGAGCTTGGACCTGGACGTACGCAGTCCCACCAGGTCCAATCTTGAGATCGACAGGCTCTGTCATGCCTTGCTCGCCAAACGCACTTAGGCTCTTGTCAGTCCCTACGCCGACCTGATGAACGCCCGGCGATTGATCTACGTAGAAGAAGGTGCCCACGCACAGCTTTCCCACCGGCTCGCCATCGACAGTGAGGTGGGGACAGTAAGAGGGGAGTTCGTTCGCAACTGCCATGTACAGGATGATTCGAGCTTGGTCCGGCGGTAGAGGCGTCAGCTCAGCACTGAGATCGTGCTGGGCAGGTCCAAGCTCGCAGGCGAGCGCTGTGCACAAGAGTGTGCAGCCTAACACCGCGAGAGCCCTCCATGACATGGATCACTCCTTGTTCAAGAGCCCGCGGCGACCGCTGAGTGGATGCGGTCGCATCTGTTCGGGGAAAAAGCGAAAGCCTTCGTCAATGTGGGTGATCCCTGCGCTGGCAAGCGTGCGACTCGTAGGCGAGGCCGAGAAGGCCGCAATTTCATCCGTTCGACGGATCCGTCCTCCGGGGTCTGCCGCATCGCGCCGCTCGCGCTCGAAGTGGGGGTGCAGAGCCCCGGGTAGCTTCTGATCGGAATATAATCCAACCGATGTCTCCGCTGCGGCGGAATATGGGCCGCCTTTCAAGCTCGAGCGGGAAGCACGCGATGGCGGCGATCGTGCCGGTTCTCCTCGACAGGCTCCTTAGTTGTTAGGTTTTCTCCATTTCGAGGTGCAAACCACGATACAGACCCGGCGGCGTGGCCATACAGGAGGCCCCGGGGCCGTCGGAGCCATTTTGCCACGGAGATAACGCGCCGTGAACCATGAAGAGGTCAAGTGCGTAGGCCGGTGGCGGGTGGTTCGATTCCTCGGCGCGGGGGGATTCTCATGGGTCTTCGAGGTGTTGGACGAGAACCTCGGACGGCGGTGCGCCCTCAAGATGCTTCGGCCCGAGGCTGGCGAAGGCGAGCAGTACCGGCGCTTCCGGAGAGAGGCCGAACTCCTCGCGTCGTTCAATGATCCCCACATCGTCACGATCTTCGATCGGGGACAGGACGAGCGGACAGGCTGCCATTTCTATGTGATGGAGCTCTTTACCGGGAGGGACCTGCGGAAAGTGATCGAGGATGAGGGTCCACTCGATTGGGAGCGGGCCGCCGACCTCTTCGCCGGAGTGCTCCAGGGTCTGGGTCTCCTGCACTCCCACGAGCCAGGCCGGATCATCCACCGCGACATCAAGCCTTCCAACCTTCAGCTCACCGCCGAGGGCCAGGCAAAACTCTTTGACCTTGGGATTGCACGTGTACAACGAGCAACACCGCCAGCGAATGTCGACGAGACGAGATCGATCGCCGAAGAGGCGCGACTTACCGAATTCAACGCATTCATCGGGACCGTTCGCTATGCGTCACCCGAACAAATTAAGCTCAAGGAGATTAGTCCGGCGAGCGACGTGTTCTCCGTTGGTCTGTGCTTCTTCGAGGCACTGACGGGCGTCCATCCCTATGAAGATCTACCTGGCGTAACCACCAGCGGACACACATATGCGAGTGTCCTTGAGTTTTACGCGCTCGCCGTCCGCGATGGGAAGCGATTTCGGCTCGGCTATAGGGATAAAAAAGTACCACTTGCGATTCGCGAGGTCATCGCGAAGGCGGTCAATCTCGACCCGACCAAACGCTTCCTCGATGCAAATGAGATGCGCGCGGCGCTGCTCCGCGCTGTGGATGAAAGTCGCGCCTGGCGCAAGGAGGATCGTTTTCGCCCGGGTCCTCGGCTGCTTAGCGGAGTATTCGTGTTCGCACTGCTCGTTGGGGCCGGATTCTACTTGTTTCGAATCCTGCCTCACCCCCTCGCCAACCTGCGCGCGCCTGGCGTACGGCCGGATCAGTCAGTGGAGCAGAACCCCCGTTCTCCGCCCACGGACACTCAGGTTACGGCTCCAACGAGCGAACAGATTTCACACCGGAATGCAGCGCTAGAGATACGACGGAAGGTGGAGGGTACACCACCGAGCGCTTTCTCGCCGAGGGATCTGGGCGAGTTCCGAGACGCACTCGACGCCGCAGAGGGCGCATGGCGAGAGTCCCTTTGGGATCCGGCTGATGCCGCATACCGGAAGGCGAGCCGCCTCGGGGAAGAATTGCTGTCGCAAGCGACGCAAGAGCTCCGCGGTGAGCTCAGCGCTGCGAGAGAAAGCGCCGCGCTCGCAGGAGCCGAAGAGTCTGCCCCGAAGGAGCTTCGCGGTGCGGACACTCTTGCAAAGGAGGCGGCCCAAGAGGGCCCGGAAAGCGGTAATCGCCTCAGGCAGTCGATTGCCGCGTACGGCGCAGCAGGTGAGGCAGGCCGCCGCGCTCTTGAGGAGGCGCGGAGTGCGGAGAAGTCCGCAAACAAACGCGTCGAGAGGGCGTGCGCATCGCCGGGATCGAGAAGTGCGGCGAGCTGTACAAAATCCCGAGAGCTCCTCGCAAGAGGTGAGGACGACCTTAGGTCGAAGAATGCCATCGCCGCAAGTGAAGCGTTCGCCGCGGCGGAGCGAGTCGTCAACGCTCTCCCCGCCCCCGTACTGTCGGTCGATCGGGTCGATGTCGCGGATCTCAAGGTCGGAGGCAGCCGGACGATCCGCGCCCATGTAGAGAGCGCGGACCGGACTCCCGTGGTCGTACAGTTTGAGCTGGCAGATCCAACCGGCAAGCGCGAAGTCACGACCGGCGCCGAGCTTACTTTCAGGCCGTCCATCCCGGGCGACTACCGGCTTGTCGTGACTGCAACCGACGCGCACGGCAGCTCGGCAGCGCAGACACAGATTCTGCGAGTTGAGGGGCGCTCCCAGGCCTCCTTGGAGTCGGGATCCCTCGGGAGCAATCCTACCCAAGGAACTCAGCCGTCTCCTTCGCACCGGGTGCTCGACGAGTACAGCCAGGCGATCAAGAGCTGTGATCGCGAGACACTCGCGACTCTTGTCCCAAGGGCAGTGTCGCAATTCATCAGCGAGAGCTGCGATCGCTATGCATACCTTGACGCAACCATCGCCTACGTTTCGGAAGAACCCGGACCAAAGGGCACCACGGTTCACTTCACGCAAGCGATTCGGGGGATCGCCCAAGACGGCCGCACTGAGGTGATTAGCGGGGGAAAGATGAGGGCTACAGTCGTCCAGGGAGGAGACGGTTGGCGGGTCCTAGAGCTCGGCCGCGAGCCCTAGGCCAGCGGGGCGCATCTGCGTCTGTCGCTTCCCGGGACACCTGATCAGGCTTCCGGCTGGCGATTCAGGAGTCGCCCCCGAAAGAATTCCAGGCCCCGACAATGCAGCCGCGTTCATAGCTTCCTCGTGCCCGTGTGGATTGAGCGGTTAGCGAAGTAATCGGCCCGATGCCACCAATGGCGCCGAAGAAACTCTGGGCCTGCGTGTTGTGGCAAACTGGGGGGAGTGGGCTCGTTCGGATTGATCGCGCTGGGCGGGAATCGAGCGCGCCAACGGCGTTTCGTATCTTCACCATGCCGCGTTGACGGACGGCGGTGACCGAGCGTCTGCGGTCGAAATCTCGTCTCCTCGATGGCGGGCTGCTCTCATCCCCAAGCCGCGCCGCCGCTCAGCGCGGCAGTGTGCGTGGCCCCGGTCACAGCCCGCGTTGGCGTCGCGGCGTAGACTCGGGCCATGCATACCTACGAACCAGGCGCTCTGCAGTTCTTGGTCTTCATGGGGACGGTCGTCGTCCTCCTCACTGCGTTGCTGGGCGGGAAGGGCTAACGGTTAGGACCACTGACGACCCTCGGTGGCCGGCGGATGAGGGTCTCACCGGATGCTGAGCGAAAGTTCCGGGTGGAGACCCTGTTTGAGCTGGCGCTGGGACCAAGAGCCGCCCGGGGCCCTGG
Source organism: Myxococcota bacterium (assembly GCA_035315025.1). Taxonomy (GTDB): domain Bacteria; phylum Myxococcota_A; class UBA9160; order UBA9160; family UBA9160; genus UBA9160. The sequence continues at coordinate 5,642 of DATFYN010000475.1, read as the reverse complement.
CGGCTCCGGGCGGCTCGTCTCTGTGGTAGCGGGGGGCGCTACTTCGCGGAGACACGGTCTCAGCAGTCGTCGCGCCGCTGCTCGTGGCGGCTTGAGCCCCGCCGCAATGAGGACTTAGGTCGCCAGCGAAAGAGCCGTGAGGGTAGGGGGCGTCCTCCACGCAGCTTGCCCCGGCCCGCCAAAAACTTCAGTGATTTGGACGCCGGCGAGATTTACGGGAGGGACAGCTACGGCGCTCCTCGTCAGTGGCTCGCGCGCCACGCGTCCCAGTCCACGGTGAGCGCGGGAAGCCTGGCGCGATCGCCGAGCACCTCGCCCGCGAGGACGGCGCGTCGCAGGTCGATCCCCGTCGCCGCCTCGGCGGCGCGCAGCCCGGAGAACATCACGTTGGCGATGCCGTGGCCCGCGGGCGTGCTCGCACCGCACAGGAAGAGGCCCTCGACGTCGGTCGCGTAGCCCAGCCGCATCGGGCCCATCTGGTCCGTCGCGTACTCGATGCCGTAGGAGGTGCCGCCCGTGGAGTGCGTGAAGCGCTCCTGTGTCACCGGCGTCGCCGCCTCCTTCCAGTCGGCGTGCCGCCGAAGGTCCGGAAGGATCGTCTCCGCGGTCTCGAGCAGCGCCTCCATGAGGTCGGCCTTGCGACGCCGGTACGCGGGGTCGCGGTGGTAGCGCCCGCCCTCTGCCGGTCCGGTCTCGACGTTCCAGATCCCGTAGTCGTGGGGCACGAGCGTCATCACCTGGAGGTTCGTGTGACCCGCCGGCGCGACTTGGCGGCTCTCAGGGTCGCGCAGCGACGTGACGGTGATGTACGCGAGGTTCTTCTCTGGAAGCTCGCCGTTCTCGATCTGCTCGTAGATGCCTTCGATGTCGGTGGTCCCCCAGAACCAGTGGTTCGTGTTCGGGAGCCCCTGCGCCGAGAGGTCGACGTCGAGTCCGACGTAGACGGCGAAGAGCGGAAGGGACATGCGGAAGGCGCGCACGCGCTCGACGACGCTCACGGGGAAGTGCTCCTCGCCCACCAGCTCGAGGACCGTGCGCTTCAAGTCCGCGTTGGAGACGACGATCGGCGCGTCGATCTCCTGGCCCGTCTTCTCGAGCACGACGCCCACGGCGCGGCCGCGCTCGACGCGGACGCGTTTCACGGGCGCGCGCGTGCGCACCTCGCCGCCGTACGCCCGGATCGCCTCGACGAGGCGCCCGGCCATGGCCTGGCCGCCGCCCTCCGGGTAGAACGCACCGCGCATGTAGTGATCGGTGAGGCCGGCCGCGAGGGCCGTCGGGGTCTTCGAGGGCCGCACCGCATAATCGCCCTGCTCGCCCAGCAGCACCGCAGTCGCCGCCCGCGAGAGGCCGTACTTCGCGAACAGCTTCGTCACGGGCTGCAGGCCCCATTCCATGAACACAGGCGCCTGCTGCGCCAGCCGATCCAGCGGAAGCTCGCCGCGCTGGAAGCGGCGGCCCTCGTCCGCCACCTGCCGAAGGACGTCGACGACCTCGGCGAGCGGCTCCCGCTCCGCGGGAAACGTCTCGAGCAGACGGGCCTTGTAGCGGCCCCAGCTGGACGGCACGCGGAAGGTGAGCTCCGGAAAGTAGAGCGTGGAGTAGCCGTCGGGATCGAGAGGACGGAAGACGACCCGCTCCGCCAGCCCGAGGCCGTTCAGCAGTTGCGTGATGAGCCCGTCGGGACCGCACTCGCCGATGTAGTGCAGGCCGATGTCGAACTCGTACTCGCGGCCGCGGACGTTCCGCCGGAACGCCTGCGAGTTGCCGCCCGCAACGTAGTGGGCCTCGAGCACGAGCGTGCGCTTCCCGGTCGCGCACAAGTAGGCGGCACAGGTGAGCCCGCCCAGTCCGGATCCGATCACGATCGCGTCCCAGCGCTCCCGCTCCGTCATGCTCGTACCTCCCGCCGCGTCGCGGAACGCTGCTGGATCGCCGCGGAACGCGGTTTCGGCCGACGCTTCGATGTCGACGCCGCTCCAAAGCCGATCCGCAGCGGTGTCTTCCGCGCGCTCGCCCGGGAAGGCGAGGGCGCGCTCCTCGTGCGTCGTGTCCAGGTGTGCGCGGTGCCGCCCGTCATCGGCGCAGTATGCCATGCTGCGCGGCGATGACACGTCGCGCCCTTGCAAGATAGACTGCGCGTCGCGCAGCCGCGTTCCTGTCCCTCGCCAGAACTCATTCTCATTGAAATCATTCGGGATTCCGGAGTTCGACACGAGAGATTACCGGACGATCGAGTCACGTCACCCCTTGAAAGGACCGTCGCTCCCGCGTTAGTCAGATGTCGCGTCCAGGCCACTCAGCGGTTTGGATCGCAGGCGCCTCCCGCTCGTGCGCAGAAGGGAATGCAGCGCTCTGGGTCGTTCAAGGTGAGCTGGATCTGGGCGATGCCGTTCACTCTCACGGTCATCGGATGCGCTCCGGAGAAGTTTGCGATGAGCTCAGATCAGGCCGTGCGGCGAGCCGCTTCGGAGCGGTCCTCCCGAAGGGCTCGTGCGCGAGATCCGCTACGCGGGACCCTGTGAACTTCGCGTGGAGTCACACACCGATTCGCCCCAGTGAACGAGCGGTAAGGGGCCACAGAGTATCGCTTCGGATCGGACGCGCACACGGGTGTCCTGCGCTTCTGCGAGGGGCCGGGTCCGGAGCTGCAAGTGCCCGGCTTGGACTCGCCGCTGCACAGGGGGAATATCATTCCGCGCATGCGGAACGTGGGCTCTCCAGGCGCCGATTTCTCTGTTGCTTCCCTGGGTGCAAGGTAGATTTTTCGCCGCCGATCAGGCGGATTGCGGGTACTCGGGACGTGCTGACCTATCTCTCATTCGCAGCGGAAATAGTCGGCTTTGGCTTTCGGCGGTCGGCCCATCACGGCGCCGCGGTGGACGCGTCGTGGAAGCTTCAAGGACCGCGTCAGACGAGGAGGTACGGAGGCAGCAACCGCCTCCCAGGGACGGGCCAGGCAGCATTCTTCAGAGCATTCCTGCGGCGCTCCGCCGAGCTCCGCTCCAGGGCGTCGTCGAGCTTCGTACCATCACGCGAGGGGTACTTCTATCAGCCGGTCAGCGGTTGCTCGGGAAGCCGATCGCAAAGATGGGTTCCTGGTGACCGGTGCGATCTCGGCCGCAGGGTGACCGTCTGTCGCGGCTCACCCTCCCGGCACGAAGAGGCCGAGGAGGTCGTGCTCCGACGCCACATCTTCCTCAAGGGGTCAGCCTCGCCGAGCGCGTGAGCTCGGTTTTGAGTGCTCTGTAGAGCTTCGGCCGCCACTTCAAGAGATGGCGCTGCGGCGGGATCCCCAGCCAAGCTCGGCCCGGGATGGGATCGAGATGGAACCCCGACGAACGAACGTGGCTCCCGTGCATCGAGGTCGGTAGCCGTCTCTTTGGACTTGTGGCGGCGTCTCGACACCCGAGGACGAGACGCGGGGCAACTTCAGCGTCGAAGGAGTCTAGGGTCGATGGCGGTGAGGAGGCCGCCCGTGTGAGGGGGGCGGAAGGGTTCTCCTCCCGGGCTAGAATGCCCGTGGAGGACCAGCTCATGGCCTACGTAGAGTGGTGGATGCGCGGCGTCGAATTCGCAAACTGTAATTGCGACTTTGGTTGCCCCTGCCAGTTCAACTCGCTCCCGACCCACGGCAACTGCTGCGCGCACACCTTCGTACACGTCGAAGAGGGCCGCTTCGGCGACGTATCCCTCGACGGCCTCGACTGGGGAATCCTGCTGTCCTGGCCGAAGGCGATCCACATGGGCGAAGGCACGTCCATGGTGGTCATCGAGGAGCGCTCGAACCCGCTGCAGCGTGCGGCGCTGGAAGCGATCGCGCACGGACGCGAGACGGAGCCCGGCACGCTCGTGTGGCAGATCTTCAGCACGACGATGGCCCGGACGCTGCCGACGCTCTACAAACCGATCTCGCTCGCGATCGACGTCGACAACCGCACGGCGAGGGTGCGCGTGCCGGGTCTCCTCGAATCCGATGCTGCGCCGATTCAGAGAGGCGACGCCCCGCACCGCGTGCGGCTCGAGCTGCCAGCGGGCTTCGAGTTCAAGGTCGCCGAGTTCGCGCGCGGCACCACGCGCGCCCAGAGCCCGCTGGAACTCTCCTTCGCCGATTCGCATGCGCACCTGGCGCGCGTGCACTGGAGCACGCGCGGCGTCGTCGCGTGACGGCCCTCGAGCGGGCGCTGCGCCGCGACCGGGCCCTCGTCGTGCTCGGGCTCGCCGCGGTGCTGGCGCCGGCCTGGCTCTACCTGGTCCGCGCCTCGCTCGACATGTACGGCCCGATGAGCGGGCCGTCCGCGTGGATGATGCGCGCAACCTGGGACGCCCCGTTCGTCGCGCTCGTCTGCGCCATGTGGTCGGTGATGATGGCGGGCATGATGCTGCCGTCCGCGGCGCCCGCGATCCTGATCTACGCGCGTGTCGCGCGCAGCGGAGAGTCGCCCGAACGGCCGGTGCTGCGCGCGTATCTCTTCGCGGCCGGCTACCTCGTGGTGTGGATCGGCTTCAGCCTCGCCGCGACCGCCCTCCAGGATCTGCTCGCTGCGCGCGCGCTCGTGACGCCGATGATGGAGAGCGCGACGCCGTACTTCGCAGCCGCGCTGCTGGCCCTCGCCGGCGCCTACCAGTGGAGCGACTGGAAGCGCGCCTGCCTGCGCCACTGCCGCGGGCCGGTGGCGTTCCTCGCGGACCACTGGCGGCCGGGCGTATACGGCGCACTGCGCATGGGCGTGCAGCACGGCCTTTATTGCGTGGGCTGCTGTTGGGCACTGATGCTGCTGCTCTTCGCCGGAGGCGTGATGAGCCTGATGTGGATCGCCGGTCTCTCGCTCTTCGTGCTGTTTGAGAAGGTGTCACCGTTCGGCGAGACCGGGGATCGCGTCGCGGGAGCGGTGATCCTCGCCGCCGCCGCGGGACTGATCGTGCACGCCTTGCGGGCCGGGTGAGCAAGCATTCGCACGCGCCGCAAGATTTTGCCGAGTACAAGCGAATTCCGAAAATCACAGTTGGTTATCAACATCCTCACCCCACTCGCGCCACACACCTTCCTTACGGTCGTGGACGTATGTCCCCTCAAACCACCTGAGATCCTTCTCGTACCAGGAATCCTCCGCGTACCAGCCCTTCCACAGCCCTTCTCTCTTACCGGCTGCCGTCACACAGCCCAGAGACCGCCAGCGGCCGATCGTGCGTTCTTCCACTGGCCTCTCGCCTGAGGGGCAAGCGAGCTGCCACGGCCAAAGCGAGCCCCTGCTGGAGGTGAGCAGGTCGATGAGAGCGTCCGGCACGATCTTCTGCGGTGTCGAAGAATTGCTCTGAGGAGGGTGCTCCATTCACGAAAGTCTTCTCCGAAAAGAGCTCACCGGCGAACGGCAGCAACGGGGCGGGCAACGCCGCCGACGCCGAGCCGCACTAAGATCCCGGGATTACCCCGCCCCCGTAGGGCCAGTAACGGTAATAGGTATGGATCACTACACTTTTCAGGGCTACGAAGTAATCGCGGAAGTCATCACAGGAGACCCGCACTTCCCGAAGGCCGTGCTTTGCAAAGCGACATCCACCGTGTCGAACGCAAAGACCGAACCCTGGGTGGTATGGCCCGTGCGAGGGGATGGAAGCCGAGGAAACGGTTCCTATCGATC
>DATFYN010000474.1:0-5057 GCA_035315025.1 Myxococcota bacterium | reverse complement strand
TCGCCCGCCGATTGCTTCCCGCAGCCGTGTGGCGGCCACTGGGTCGTCCGCCGCCGAGATGGCGGCGACGGCTAGAGCGGCCTGGGCTGCTTGTTCGGGAAGCACTGATGTGTTGATGCTGTCCAGCTGTTCGATCAGCTTGGCCAGCGCTTGATGTCCTTCGGCGCGAGCCCGCGCGTGCAGGCCGACGTGTTCGGCGAGTTCGGCGGCCTCGGCCGCCCACCAGGGCGAGCCGGGCGCAACCGGGCTGGTGGCCCGCGCCGCGTCGAGGCGGGCCAGGTTCGACAACATTCCGGCGAGCCTCGGCTCGGGCGAGAACAGGTGTGCTCCCGCTGACGCTCCGACTGGCTCGGTTGCAATATCGGACACCACGCTCGGCGCTTCCGCACCGAACAAGCGGATAAGCATCACTGCTGCCTGCTCACCGATCGCGATGGAACCGTCTGTCCCGGCGGCATCCACTACCACCCGGCATAGGCGACCATCGGCACGGTCGAAGGCGAGGTCCAGACCCGGCACAGGAATCAAAGGCGCTTCTCCCGCCACCCCCGCGGGGAGGCCCTCGAAGATCACCTGGCCGATCTCGCGCTCAAAACTCGGCGTGAGGTTCATAACTACAACTTCGCACCGTAAAGCCGCCATGGCCAGCATCTTCTGCTGGAACTTCGGTTCGTGTCCGCTGGGGACAGACGGCGGCACGCTTTGGATGAGCTACGTCTGGGGGGTCACTGTGTGCAGGGAGCGGCGAACCGCGCCCGGTCACGTCGTCGTCGAGAACAGAGAACGGATGGCCTGGTCGAGCGCGGCGTCCCACTTGGCGTGATCGACACCCTCCGGGGCGGCCGAGCGAAGCGCCCACGGGAGGAGCATGTGGTGCAGGCTGCCGATGTGACGCTGGAGCTTCTCGGCGGCCCGGCGTTCGGCTCCACGGGCGTCCTCGGCGACCTGAGCCGCGCGGCGGGTAGCGCCGCGCGCGCGGGAGTGGCTAAGGAACCGGGTCCGGGCCAGCACCGCGGAGCCACACAGGACCAGGCCGGCCGAGATGGCGGTCAGCAGGGCGGACTGCAGGACGGCGACCGGCAGCGAGTCGCCGGACACCGTGATTAGGAACTCGGTGCGGAGCCCCAGCAACGCGAGGTACCCCATGGTGACCACCGCCGCGAGCACGCCTCGTCGCCTCGGGTGGCCCCGGGTGATCTCGAAACCCAGCATCGCCCCGATGGACGCGACCACGAGGATGAACGTGACGAGCCAGGTCCCCGCCAAGTTGAGGCCGAACGCCTGGGCGGCCCAGTTCAACGGGACGGCATCCAGGATGACGAGAGCGACGACGGTCGCAAGGCCCAGCCCGAAGCCCAGGATCCGGTGATCGCCGGGATCGAGCTTGACGGCGAGGTTCGACTCTTGCTGTTCGGTATCTGCCTCGATCTTCTCGGCCCGGTTGGTGCGCTCGGCCAGTTCCCGCAGATGGACGCGGGTGCGCAGGGTGTCCCTGATCTCCTTGGCAACCCTGGGGTGTTCCTGCAGCAGCCGCGTGATCGTAGCGGTCGCTTGGGCCTGCAAGGCGACGTCGGCCGACGTCGTCGATTCGGCGTCGGCCTCCGCGGGCAGGATCGAGTCGTCGTGTTCGGGATCCGGGTTGGGATCGCCATGCTCGGTGATGGTTTCGATGGTCATGTCTGCCTCCTCAGCTCACGGCCTGAAAGAGACGAGCCGGGCGGACGGCGAACCTGACACACGCCGCGTATGTCAGGTGGATTCAGGTCAGTTCGTCACGCTGGACGACAGCCTGCAGCAGTGCCTTAACGTCCTCGCGGGCCCGACGGAAGCGCTGGTGAAGCAGGTTCGCCGAGGCGCCCGACTGAGCGAAGTACTCGGGATAGGCAGCGCGGAGGGCCTCGTTTGAGTCGGCGTCGCTGGGCTCTGCGTTGATCCCGTCGCGGAGGACTCCTTCAGCGGAGGTGTAGATCACCGCACGGTAGAAGGCGGGATCGTCCGAGCGGGCGGGCGCCGCCGCCTCGAGGCAGGCACGTTGGGCGTGGATCCGGTCGAGCCAGGACTCGGCCTGCACCGCGGTGCAGGCCGTATCGGCCACCGGCCTGGCCGAGGCCTGACCGCACACCAGGGCGCCGTGCTGGTCCGGGCTCTCCATCGGAATGGCCCGGGACAGTGCGTAGAGGCGGTACGCCTCATGCTTCAGCACCGTGCTGAAGTAGGCGCGCCGATCGTCGATATGCTCTGGGTGCTTCACTGTGCCGACTGCACACAAGGCCGCCTGCCAGAGATCCTCGATCAGGTCACGGTCGCCCGCCAACTTCCGGACAAAGCTTCTGACCTGCGGATCCTGCCAGAGGGCCAGCAACTCTTGCTGGAAGTCCGACGATCCGCCGGGGGCATCCAGGTTGTCCACGATGCGAACCCCCGTTCGGGAAGGCCTCTGCTAAGTCTAGCTTCACCTCCTTGGGCCCGACAATACCCCGACTAGGTCAATACTACCTAGAAAAGAGTTTACAATCTAATATCTAGTAGAGTCTACCGATGTTGGGGAGAATCTGCTGTCGATTTGAGATTGTGACCAAGCTCGGGTAATAGTTGTTATCGTTAAGTCCTAGCACTCTCAGTCGGCATGCTCTATGTTTGGGAGATCCGTTGAGCGATCGCTGCTCGCTGGCCACGGCGTACTCAGCATCAGAGCTAGCTGTGCTTCCCGGGAGGTGACCGTATGCAACCCGCACCCCCGGCCCTACAGCTGGCTCAACGGCTTCGCCAGCTCCGTCAGCAATGGTCTGACGTGCGCTTGACCCAGGAGAAGCTGGCTACCGCGTTCAGCGTCGAGGAGAAACTGGCCGCGGCCACCGTGTCCTCATGGGAAAGCCTCAGCACGCCGAAGCTCCCTCCGCGCCACCGGCTTCTCGCCTATGCGCGGTTCTTTGCGACGCAGCGGTCGGTCGAGGCGGCGCCCCCCACGCTGCTGGCGCTTGAGGAACTTACCGCGGACGAGCATGCCGTCTACGAGACCCTCGAATCGGAGCTACTCACGCTCAGGGGCGCGGCGGCGGGGGATTCTGCCGAAGAAGAGATAGCGTTCAGCAGATCCTGGCATTTTGCCGACACGGGCCGTGTTACCTTTGTCTGCGCGGAGTTGCCTAGCGAGGAGACCGGACCGCTAACAGATCCGACAAATCCAAACTATACGGAACTACAGGCATTTGCGGACGTAGATGCCCTGATGGAGCTGCATGGGCATGTACGGGCAGAAAACCCGAAGATGCTCGTGCACTATAAGATCCCCGCCGAGATAGACCGTGACGATCTTACTGGACACCTTATCCTTCTCGGCGGCTTCGTCTGGAACGAGATAACAGAGCGGTTGTCCGAGATGGCTAGGCTGCCTATAAGGCAGTTCGAGCATCCCGAGCTCCTTACTGGAGAAATCTTCATCGCCGACGTGAATGGCAACGAGAAGGAATTCTGGCCGAAATGGACCGACCGCGAGCGCAAGGTGCTCGAAGAGGATGTAGGCCTGCTCGCCCGGGTGCCGAATCCGCTTAACTCGAACCGTACACTTACCATATGTAACGGCATTCATAGCAGGGGGGTGTATGGCGCCGTGAGCAGCCTTACCGACGCGTCGCTCCGCGATGCCAATGAACGGTATATTTCCACCCACTTTGGAACTTCTGAATCGTTCGCAATACTGATGTCGGTTAAAGTTATCAACAATAAGGCGATGACTCCCGACTTGGGCGGGCGCGGAGTGGTGCTCTACCAATGGTCACAGCGCAGAGCCGCATGAGGATCCCCGGCCACGGCCACGAGGCACCGTCCGAGATGAGCGAGCACGCCGAGCCCATCCGGCAGCTTGGCACGCACTGCAAGCTCGTCAGCCAGACGGAACAGCTGGCCCTAGATGCCACGCTAGCTCTCGACGCCATCATCGTGCCTGCGTCAAGGCCTGCTCGAAACCTTGAGCAGGCCATCACATTGGCCCGAGCAGCCGACTGCCCGCTGCTCATCCTGTGCAGTCACAAACTTGAACCTGCCGAGGTACATCAGCTGCTCGGCGAGCGGTCGTTCAACGATGCGATTGTGGTCAAGTTGCCCAAAGAGTACCGTCATGAGCTTCTCGAGTTCCGGGCCCTAGAGTCAATTAGAGGTGACCTGCCGAAGGCCTGCTCCAGCTACGTGACAGACCTCAGCACGAAACGAAACGTAGGCCTCCTCCTAGCCCGAATGGTGGGGTGGCGGCGCATATTCTTCCTTGACGATGACATCAGGGATATCAGCTATCCGGACCTACAGAGCACGGTATCCATGCTCGAGGCCTTTCCCGCGGCTGGCATACGAGTTAACAGCTTTCCCGATAATTCGGTCGCCTGCCACGCCCACCGGGCGACTCGGGGGTTGCAGGATGTCTTCGTTACCGGAGCGGCATTGGCCGTGGACTGCCAGAAGAACAGCGGATTCTTCCCCGATATATACAACGAGGACTGGCTATTTTTCTACGACGATGTGCGCACCGGGCGGCTGGGTAGCTCAGGACTTAAGGCAACCCAGCTTCGCTACGATCCCTTCGCCGATGCGCAGCGCGCTGCTTGGCAGGAATTCGGCGACGTCCTAGCAGAGGGTCTGTATGCACTGCTCGATAACGGTCAAGGTTTTGAGTACGCCACGCGCGAGTATTGGGTTGACTTCCTCTACGCCAGGCGGAGATTTCTCGAAGCAATCATCGACCGTTCTGGCACAGCAAGGCCAGAAATAAGAGAGCAGCTGCTGCACTCAGTAGAGGCTGCGCTGAAATGCTCGATCACGATAGAGCCAAAAACGCTCGAGCGTTATGTCCGGCTGTGGCGACGGGATCTTCGTGGCTGGGAGCGGCGGGTAATTGGGATAGGCCAGACGCGATCCCTTGAGGTGGCGCTGAAGGAGTTGGAGCTCGAACTGCCGACTGGCGGATGGATCTCTGACATGGCTCACCCCACTCCCGAGGGCCTCACCGAGGAGCCTCCTACCGTACCCTTTACGGCGCCCGATTACTTCAACCTCTTCAGGCCCAG
>DATFYN010000473.1:0-4596 GCA_035315025.1 Myxococcota bacterium | reverse complement strand
CCAGAAGAACTACGCCCCCGACGATCCCGAGTTGGGCACGCGGTACTCGAACCTGGCGATGATCTTGAAGCGCCAAGGGGACCTCAAAGGGGCGCGGGAGCAGATGGAGAAGGCCATCGCTATCGACCAGAAGAACTACGCCCCCGACCATCCTGGCCTCGGCACGGACCACTCCAATTTAGCGTTGATCCTGCAGGGCCAGGGCGACCTCAAAGGGGCGCGGGAGCAGATCGAGAAGGCCATCGCTATCGGCCAGAAGAACTACGTTGCCTTCGTTTCATCGATCAGCTCAGGGTCTAGCGCCAGACCTGAAAGAAAATCACTGTAGTGGGTCGCAATATCCACAATCCCAGCCTGGCCCCAACCGTGCCCGCTTGGATCCTCCAACTTCGAGCCAAGAATCCCTGGGACGAAGATGATGGCCAAAGAGTCTCGATACTTGTCGATTGCCTTGGCAATTGCGGGCTGCTTTTGTGCAGCTTTCTTAAAAGCGCTCAGCGCTTTGCTTGCAGTATCGACCTGTATGGTTGGCGCGGAATAGGGAAGGAAATCCGTTGACCCCACTGCGAAGGATGCGGTCGAGAGCAAGCAGACTCCGCCAGCGCAAATTAGCCTCGTCGCTCGAACAATAGCCATATCTGTTCCCCCGAACACTGAAAAACGTGGACCGCTTCGACCCGCCTCACCGTGTCTACTCGCTCGCTTTCGACCGTGAGACGGGGCGGTCAACCAGGAGCCATTAACACACCCTTTCCCAGACCCAGCGCTACGCCCCCGCGAAGTACCGCCGCCTAATCCAGCGCGGGAGCCCACGCTTGAAGTAGTCGCGCTGCCAGGACGCGTCTTCGGTCAGGCACTGAGGTTTCCAGTCGTCTTCGCCCCTTGCCTTCGCGATTGCTACCGCCTCGCGGAACTCGGGCTCGGTAGAGATCGGGAGGCTCACGCTCGGCCCTTCAGTTAGGTTCTCCGGCTTCCCGTAGAGTCCAATCAGGCGATACGTGTAGTCGTGGAAGACTTCGCACTGTAGTCGGCCCATTGGAACGACTGGATCGGGTGGTCGCGACTCGAGACCTGGCCGCCCGGACCGAGCTCCGGCGCCGTGTGCTCGAAGGTCTTCATCCCGCTTAGCCAGTAACGCTCCTCTTCGGTGTGGTCTTCGCGTTGGATGGCGAAGCCTAGGCAGCCCTTGCGGGCCGCGTCGGAGAGATCGAAGCCGAGCAGCACCACGTGAGTGCCGGCGATGACGTTCATGCTAAGACCGTCCGCTGTGCGCTTCAGTCTCAAGAGGGACCTCCGTGGCCGCATCGTGGTTCGGGCACGATCACGTTGAGGAAGATCGCGGGCTGGAAGCTCGCGAAATATCGTGACAGCACCGCGAAGTGGTACAGCGGCTCGTACGATGCGGCTATACAGGTGAGATTTATCACCCCACACAATGAAAATGACGGCCCGCTTCCGGCGCGCGTATAGTTGGCTCCGTGGACCCGAAGCGGCCGCCTCGGGCTGAGCCCGCCATGCGGGCTGGCAGCTCCAATAACCCATACCCCCGGGGGAATATCAGAAATTCTTCGTATTTGCAATGCGTTAAAGGGGTGGCAAAATGCAACCGATATGGGCTACCGTGAGGCTCGAGGCCGGAGGATCCAATGCCCACCGCCGTGAAGCTCTCGGACACAATAGTCGCCCTCGCCCGTACGGAGGCCACAGTGATGAAGCGCTCGATCGCTGGCCAGGTTGAGTACTGGGCTGAGCTGGGGCGCTCTGTCGAGGCAGCAGGCCTCTTGGACTTCGAGCGCGTGCGGGCCGTCCTCTCCGGGAAGGGTTCTGTGCACGGGCTGAAGCCTGCTGAGACGAAGCTGTACCTCGAACTTCTCGGCGGCGCCCTCGAACAGCTCGACGGCTCAGACGTTCGTCAGCTCCGCGAGCTCGAGCGGGGTGGCCATCCCATCGTTGGCGAGGATGAGGACGGGAAGCTGACCGTGAGGTACGGCCGCACTACCGGGTGACACATCCGGATACTCCGCCGGTCTTTCACCTTATCGCCGGCATCAACGGTGCCGGCAAGACCAGCTTCTACTACGACTTCCTCAAGGACCACACGCCAGGGGCCGAGTTCGTCAACGCCGACGAGATGGAGCAACTCCGCTGGCCCGACGCGGTGGGGCAACACTCGTACGAAGCGGCGGAACTGGCCAGCCGCCGGCGCGACGAGCTCATCGCCGAAGGGAGTTCGTTCGTCGCGGAGACCGTCTTCTCGCATCCCTCAAAGATTGGGCTCATCGACCGCGCGCGGGCCGCGGGCTTCCAGGTCATCCTCTATCATATACACGTCTCCACCCCGGAACTGGCGGTCGCGCGCGTGCGCACCCGCGTCTCGATGGGCGGCCATGACGTACCGGCCGGCAAGGTGGAAGCCCGTTATCCCCGAACGCTGGAACTGATCCGAGACGCCGTCCAGCACGCTGATCGGGCCTACGTCTTCGACAATAGTCGGATCGGCTGCGGCTTTACTCACGTCCTGACGTTCGACAGCGGGCACATCCAGACGTTCGGCAGCTATCTGCCGAACTGGGTGAAAGATACTTACAAGCAGGCGCTTGGCGTTTACCTCAGGGAGCACATGGGTGGCAGGTGACCGGTCCCGAAACCTCGTCAGTCAAGGGACCAGTCGGAGCACTCCGTCTACTCACGGGCGCTCGGCCCGTTCTTCGATTGGTGCGCCGAGCTCGGCCTCCGGACCTCGGTGCCCCGGAGGAGTTCGTTTGGATTTCTCGAGCAAGGGCGGCGCGCGTTACCTCTTGCGCGGCTGACCGACGCGCGCGATTCCAGCGCTCTGACCCTGCATCGCCGCCGCGATGCGTGCTCCAATCACCTCCGAAGCGCTTCGCACCGGGTTATCCGAAAGGTGGGCGTAGCGGTGAGTCGTCGCCGCCTGGCTGTGACCCAGAAGCGCGCCGATCACAATAAGGGTTTGCCCGGAGCCGGCACCAACGCTCGCGAACGAATGGCGGTTATTCCGAGCTCGGAATAACCGCCACTATTCCGAGTCCCGGATTATTCCGAGTAGGGTGGTGGTGAGCAACAAAACCCAAGCAATTTCCGTGGGATCGCTCGCATAGGCATCGGCATTATTAGAGGCTCCTCAGGAAGGCCATGACGCGATCGTCAGGGCGGTAACGGCGTGTGACGGCGTCGGTAGCCGTGGTCTTGGCCATGGCCTGTTCTTTGAGTTGCATGTCTGCTTGCAGGTAAATAGCGGTGGTGTCCATCGATTCGTGGCCGAGCCAGAGCGCGATCACGGAACGATCGACACCGTGGTGAAGCAGATTCATCGCCAGTGTGTGTCGGCTATGTCTTCAGAGGCATAGGCGGCACTATCTACCCTTCCTGACTATGTCTTGTAACGCTCCGGAAGCCTTGTTTTTCCGGCAGATGAGTGAGGCTGGATAGAGATAGTCTTGGCTCCTTCCATCAGCCCCCGGACTCGGGGAAGGAGTCCAGCGTGAACTACGTCATCAACAACCAACTAGTTCTATCGCGACCTGTGCTTCGCCATTACGCATCGGGTGCGGTTCGCTCGTGTAGAAGCGACTCCGACTTCCCGTCCAGCCGGCGTGAATGCCGTTTCTCGGGATCCGCTCTGGAACGCCGCTGCGCGTAGAGCGCGACACGGGTACAAGTTCGCTCCCCTTCCGAAAGGATGAGGCACGAAGGCGAGTCCGGAGCGGCGGTGTTCTGGCGGTCTTTATGCGGCTTCTCGCCAGGCGTAGCGGTGATGGAGGCCGCCCAGCCGGCGATGCGCGACGACTCGGGCTCGGCCACTCGGTCGCGGTTGCACCGAGCGCGTGTCCGGAGCGTCCTTCTCCAGCGCGAGATGGCAGCGGTCGCGCGCATAATAAGCGATGTAGTCACGAAGGAGGCGCCGGAGATGGCGCTCGTTCAGAATCACCACGCGATCCAACAACTCCCAGCGGCAGCTTCCGATCCAGCGCTCGGCGACGCCGTTCTGCCAGGGACTCCGCGCTGCGATCCGCTTCGGCTCGATGCCCATCGCCTGAATCGTTGAGATCACACGTTGCGAGAAGATCGAATCTCGGTCGAACACCAGATAGGACGGTGCGCTGTCGTACGGGAACGATTCGCGAAGCTGCTGCATCACCCAGGGCGCGTTCGGGTGCTCCGTGATATCGAAGTGGACGATCTTCCGGCGGCCGTGGTGGATCAGGAACCAGACCGTGAGGATTCGAAACGTGACGGTAGGCACCGTGAAGAAGTCCATCGCCGCCAGCGCCTCGCGGTGATTCCGAAGGAACGTCCCCCACTCCCGGAGCACTCCTCTGCCCGGCCGGATCCGTGGCAGATACCGCGACACCGTCCGCTCGGAGATGTTGAACCCGAGCTTCAGGAGCTCGCTGTGGATGCGGGGCGCACCCCAGGTCGCGTTCTCGGACGCCATCTGCACGATGAGCCGGCGAACCTCCGCGTCCAGTCTCGGCCGGCCCGGCGCTCGCGAGAGAGCGGTCCAGTAGCGTCGGAAGGCCTTCCGATGCCAGCCGATGACGGTCTCAGGCTTGACGATCACGAGGGCGTCCCGCC
>DATFYN010000472.1:0-7244 GCA_035315025.1 Myxococcota bacterium | reverse complement strand
ACGCGGTTCGCGGCAGCGTCTTCCTCAGGGCCAGCGCGCATGTTCACGGGCACCACTGCGCGGAAGTCGAAGCCTTTCAAATTCCAGCGACGCGAGAGCAGGAAGCGGCGCACTGCTCCCGTCACTACGGCTAGGACGACGTCATTGACCGTACCATCGAGATCCTTCTTGAGTGCGCGCACGTCCTCGAGGTCAATCGCATGCCACTCGACGCTACGATGCGGGCCGATGGGCCGATTCAAAGGAGTATTCGCCACGACCCGGAAGCCAGCGCGGATCGCCTGCCACACCGCAGTGGCGGTGCGCGTAAGCTCGGCCGACGTCTCGCGGGGCCGGGCGGCCGCCTCGCCCAATGAGCGCAGCGCCCGAAACGGCGCACCAGCATTTCGGATTGCCTCGTCGACGAGGAGGTCGAAACGGTTCGGTACGGGCCGTGGCACCCAGGGCAGGCTGGGCGCCGGATCGCTCGAGGGTGCTGGCGAGAGCAGCGCCGTGAGGAGGCCCACGCCCGCCACCCCGTCGACCATGCAGTGGTGGACTTTCGCGATCATCGCGGAACGCCCGCCTTCGAGACCTTCCACGAACCACAGCTCCCAGAGCGGCTTGTGTCGATCGAGTTGCTGCGAGAGGATGCGGCCCGCGAGCTCCTTGAGCTCCGTTTCGTCTCCCGGGCGCGGCAGGCTCGTGTGGCGAACGTGGTAGCGGAGATTAAAACGGGCGTCGTCTACCCAGATGGGTCGGCCTTGGATCGGGGTGAACTCGAGGCGCTGCCGGTAGCGGGGGAGGGCCTGCAGGCGCGCGCCCACGTGGCTGCGGAGACCCTCGATGTCGAGGCCGCCCGACGGGCCCGTGAGGGGAGCCGCCTCGAATACCGCGATCGCGCCCACGTGCATGTGGGTATTGCGGGTCTCGAAAGCAAGGAACGAGCTGTCTTGCGCGGAAAGCAACTCATACGAGGATTCGGCCATGAGGTGATCCTCCGTCTTCCGGACCCTCGGCGCTCCACACGCTTCCCGCTCCGTTACCGGTTGAACGCCAGCGTTCGCTCCCGCTTCTCCTCCTCCGATGAAAACCATTAGCCTGTCTCGCCGGCCTCGGTTATGACCGAACGCATACGCGGACGACCACGATGGACGCCGCGGATGCGAGACGCGCGCGCGTTCGGATCCGAACCCTCTGCCCATCACAACCCGCAGAGAAGGCGTGGCTGCGCCCTGCCGACTGGTCGGCACATGGTGTGTCGGCACGCGCGACCTCAAGGAGCGGGAATCGATAGCCTGAGCGGCCCCCTCCGTGCCGATCAGCCGGCCGAGGTGATGGCCTCCGCGCGGATCTCCTGGTCGATCTGGTGGAGCATTTGCTCCTCTGCGACCTCATGAGCAGCGAAGAGGCTGGCTAGCGACTCGAGCCCGCGAAGCGCGGTGTCAGGCGCACCGCGCGCCAAGCTCGCCTCTATCTGAGCGAGCCGTGAGCGGAAGCTTTCGTGAGCAGCGGCGATTGCAGCGAGAGGCTCGCGGTGAGCCGGTCGCAGGGCACGCAGCGCGGGATAGTAAAGGCGATCCTCTCGTGCGAGATGCGCCTCGAGCTGATCCCGCAACCGTGTAAAGGCGTCGCGCATCGCGTCGCCCTCCGCGCCCTCGCGGAGGTTCCGGAGGGTCTCCGCGAACAGGGATTCGAGCCGGCTGTGCTCGGCGGCAACCAGACGCCCGATCGACTCTCGCGTACCGGACATTTCATCCTCCTGGCTGCGATCCGAACGAGGTTCCTTCGGGACCAGGCTCCACTATGATGCGCTAGGTCGGGTCCCTTGGCGAGGATCCTGAGCATGACAGGCGCCGGTGGCTATCCGGACACAGCCGTTGAGGTCGAGATCGCGGAGGCCGAATTCTTTCGGGCTCTGTCCCCCGAGCAAATGGCTCGGGTTCGACCCCAGCTACGCAAGCGGCCCATCCGCCGTGGCTCCACGCTCTTCTTCGAAGGGCGGCCAGCAGAGGCGCTCTGGCTCGTGCAGCTGGGTGAGGTGCGCCTCTACAAGAGTTCCACCGACGGGCGCATTACCGCCCTCGAGACGCTCGGTTCGGGCCGGGTGTTCGGGGCCCTTTCTGCGCTGGAGGAGGAAGTCTATCCCGCGAGCGCCGAAGGCTCGACCGACGGCGTGGCCTGGCGGCTCCCGCGCGCTGTGTTCAGGCGACTACTCAGCGAGGACGCCCGGCTCGGCGTCGAGGTAGTGCGCATCGTGTCGGCGCGGCTGCGTGAAGCGCACGATCAGCTTCGCTCGTTTGCCCACGACCCGGCGCCGGCACGCCTCGCGCGCGCCCTCCTACGCGCGACGCGCGAAGGCGAGGCGCACGTCACGCGCCGAGCACTCGCCGAGTCCTCCGGCACCACGGTCGAGACCGCGATCCGCGTGCTGCGGCGCCTCGAGTGCCAGGGCATCGTGCGCAGCTCGGTGCGACTCGTGCATGTCGTGGACGAACCGGCGCTGCGGCGGCTAGCAGGCGAAAGTTGAGGCCCCGGCTTTTTGTTGGTTCGCCCAGCAAGCGATTACGCCCCGACTCCAGCCTGAGCGTGCCGATGCGCATCTAAACGTGCGCCAGGGATTGCGATCTCACCTACTCCCGCAA
Organism: Myxococcota bacterium; assembly: GCA_035315025.1. Classification (GTDB taxonomy): domain Bacteria; phylum Myxococcota_A; class UBA9160; order UBA9160; family UBA9160; genus UBA9160. The sequence continues at coordinate 4,620 of DATFYN010000472.1, read as the reverse complement.
AGACGAATACGCGGATCGAGCGTCGGCTCGCCGTGCCCCGAGAGCGTGATCGAGTCAAGCGGCTCCGCGCCTAGGAGCGCATGGTTGAGGGCCGCTGCGATGTCCCCTGGCGTCGGCCAACGTACGCCCTCGCGTGGGTCGGCCGCGTACTCGCAGTAGACGCAGCCAAAGGAGCACACTCGAAAACCCGGCGGCGTGTCCAACCAGAGGGAGCGCCCGAGACGCCGGGAAGCGACCGGTCCGTACACCCCGCCCCCGAACTCGAGGGAGGGGGACGCACCCCCGCCAAGCCTTGGCAGCAGGACGCGCTGCCAACAGGGCGCCTCGAGTTCCTCGCGGCGCTCCACCGCCTCGATCAGGGGTGGCTCCCAGATTAGGAGCCCTCCCCAACGACGCGGTAGCCCCGTTCCGACCGCTCGATGCGGTAGCGGGGTACGGGCGCGCTGTCCGACCGCGGGCCGCCCATGCGCCCCCTCCCTCCTTGTATGTCTAGCGCCACAGAAACCATTCGCATATGAGCTGCGTCATGTCCGCACCTACGCCGCGCCCCCAGTCGCAATCGGACGGTCTGCTGCGATGGATCCGTGTCGCAGCGTGTCTGCGCGGAGCGCAACGCCGGGGGCAGCGGTCGCGGCGCGTGGCCGCCTATCGGCGCGCGCACCCCAGCATCGCGGGAACTCGCAGAGTTCTACCGAACTCGGATCGTCGAGCAGTCAGTCCTTCCGGCGGACTGGTCTTGGAAACCGGCGCTGCATGCCTTCCTCAGCGACGGCCGCGGGCTGCGCCCGACGGCACGTCGCCCATCTCCGGCTTCTCGCCATCCTCATTCAGGATGCGGCGCGGCGTAGCAGCGGCATGACGCCCGTCATACATGAGGGGCTGTAACGGAGGTAAAAGGGGGCAAGGGAGGGAGGGTCCATGGGCTCATCCGGCGAGTATCAAGTTCGGTGTTCGCAGTGTGGCCATCCTCATGACGAGCCGATCGAATGGCTGATGGCCCACGGCGAGGTGGAGTGCCCGGCCGACGGTTGCGGGGCCAAGATCCAGATCCACATCGGTGACCTCACCGCTCCCGCTCGGATCTCGGGCGAGCCGGGCGAGGTTTTCGACCTGAGCAAATGGAAGTTCGAAAAGGAGACCCTGACTTTCGCAAGTACGAAACATCGATCTTCGCGGCGTGCGCGAGCATGAACGCGAAGCTCTCGGCAAGCTCAAAATCGCGATTGATCTCGCGGAAATCGACTCGTGCATTTCCACCAGTGCGCGCGGCGGGAGGGCAGGGTGGCGTCTCTTGAACGCGTGAACTCGGTGAGACCCGAAGGTGGTACGCGCAGCCGCTCGCCTCGCCGCCCGGGCCTTCGGTCGGTGGCAGCAGCCCGGAGGGAGCCGCAATGTGGTTCCAGGAGTGGGGCGACGCTGATCCTCTCATCGCGTTGTACCCGCTGGCTCTCGAGTCGACCGCTTTCGCCGGCGTGGCCCAGCTGCTGGCGCAGAGAGGTCTCCGCACCATCGCGGTGGACCTGCCCGGGTTTCGGCCGCACGCCGGGCCCCGATGGAACCCTCACACCCGCACGGAAGGCTGAGCCTGTGATGGAGCTTGCCGCGGGCCTTGAGCCCCGACCGCTCCCCCTCGGCATGTCGATGGGTGGGCGGGTGGCGCTCGAGGTGGCATTCGTCGCGCCCCGCTACTGTGCGCGGCGTGGTGCTGGTGGCGCCCTACCTGCCCTGGCGCAGCAGCCGCTGGCTCCTCTCGCTTGCGCGGTTCATGAGCCCGAGCGTGATCGAGCGCCTTCCGCTACAGCATGCCTGGCCGCTTCTCCGGCACATCTCAGTGGCTCTCGAGAGCCGCCGCGAACTCGAGCACGACTGGCTCGCGCGTGCGAGCGCGCGCGTCGGCTACTACCTCTCCTGTCCGGCCACGCGCGCGAACTTCATCTCCGCCTCACGCGAGCTCGCACACGTTAGCGCCTACAACCAGGGCATGATGGGTTACAAGACGCCTAACATCGACCGCATCGCGCACGAAGGTGCGCTGTTCACCGATTGGTATGGCCAACAGAGCTGCACGGCCGGACGCGCCCGGGACCACTGTGTTCCGTGGCGAGAAGAATACCAATTGGGAGGCTGGGTACCGCGTTCCGTGCGCGATTCGCTGGGCACGAAGACATGCTTCCGACGCTGATGGCCGCGGCCGGCGATACCACGCTGAAAGAAGACCTGTTGAAAGGCAAGAAAGCCGGCGACACGACCTTCAAAGTTCACCTCGATGGCTACAATCTGCTCCTGGCATTCAAGGGCGGGGGCGCGTGGCCCGGCATGAGTTTATCTACTGGACCGACGACAGCAGCGTCGCGGCACTGCGCTACAACAACTGGAAAGTGACCTTCCTGAAGCAAAATGCCCACGGTTTGGCCCTGGCTGGAGCCCTTTGAGGAACCGCGCCTCCTTGATCGCCAATCAGATCCATTCGAGCGCGCCGAGTATGAGGGCATGGATTACGGCCACTGGTTTTTGGACCACATCTACGTGATCGCGCCGGCGGCGTCTTACGTTGCCCAGTGGCTGCAAAGCTTCCGCGAATTCCCACCGCGCCAGAAGCCCGGCAGCTTCAACCTCGACCGTGTGATGGAAGAGGTAACCGGCCAAAGATCCAACAACTGACGCCCTGACCCGGACAGCTAAGCCGATGAAGCTGCCTTCGGCGCCCGTCTACGTTGTGGCCCGCTTGTGAAGCAAGCCACCACGGCCATTGGGGCCTACGCGCACACGATGGAAGATCGGATGCGGAGGGTGGCTCAGTCTCTACCGTGGTAGTTCGGGAACCAGAATCGGAAGGACTGCGGCCCGGCTGGCGGTCCAGTCTTTTTGTTTTGTTGTTCCAGTGGTTGGCTATTGCGACGGCACGGACCCCCGACCCTCCGCATTCCACCCAAGTGGTTCACGTTTCAGCCCGGGTTGGCAGGCCGAGGCGGCGGGCACGATCAGTATCCCCGGCATTCTAGTTGTAGCTGACTCGATGGTGCAGGGTCTCTGGGTAGAGGCAGATCAATGTCGCGCAGGTGATAGTGGGCGGTTCGAATGGACGGAACCGCAAGGAGCGCAAGATGAATCCTATCGATGTGACCCCCCTGGAGCGGAAACTGGGCTTGGGGCCCGCCCTTGATCGTGCTGACTGTGGTCATGCATGTATGTGGTCTCGAACTTATCCACGAAAGAGTCATCCATGTCTTGAGCGGTGCTGTCGAGCGCCGCGGTTTCCTGCCCAAGTTCGCCGTGGTCATGAGCGTCACGGCCTTGTTGGCCACCACCCTGCAGGGCGTCTGGCCGCTTGGAACTAGGCAACGGCAGCGGGAACCTTAGTGGACCAGGGGAAGGCGGCCGACGAACATCCATCCGAGCTGGATCACAACCGCCAGCACCGCCAGCGATATGATGCCGACATCATGTGACGGCAAAAGGTGATCGAACGTAAAGCAGAACCCGGTCACGCTCGTCGCCAAGGAGACTCCAGGACGCTTGAAGCTGCCGGTGTGGGGGCGCACAATGAGCCAGTAGGTGCGACAAACGCCACGGCTGAAATGAAGATTGAGTTCAAGAGGTAATTTGAGCGAAGCCTCAGCGCCCAGAAAGACACACTCCATGAAGCGAAAAGCGGCTGCGTTCCTCGTCGCGCTCGTCGGGTGCGCGCCGACCTCCGTGAACTTGACGTATGAGCAAGGGGGTCCCCTGCCGCGACCCGAACGGATCTTGGTCTACGAGTTTGCGGTCTCGCCCGAGGAGGTGCAGCTCGATCGCGGGTTGGGCGCCGATCTCGAACGGATGGCACCCCGCACGGCGGCGGAAATCCAGATCCGGCGACAGGCCGCACGCGCGCTCGCCAACAAGCTCGTGCAGCAAATCAACGCCATGGGCCTCCCGGCGCAGCGCGCCTGGGGCGCACCCAATTACTGGGGGAACTCGCTCCTCATCGAAGGCCAGTTCATCTCCATCAACCAAGGAAATCGCACGGAACGCACGGTGATCGGCCTTGGCGCCGGAGCGAGCCAGGTCGAGACGCGGGTCCAAGTCTACGAGACCAGAAGCCACGGCCTTGAGCGGGTCGAGGATTTCATTACAGACGCGAGAAGCGGTTACAAGCCGGGGATGGCCGAGACGATGGGGGCGGGTGCGGCTGCGGGAAATCTCGCAGCCTCCGCAGCGGTTAGCGTTGTCGGTACGGTGGCGTCGGAGATGCTCTCTGCAAACGTCAAGGCGGACGCAGAGCGCACAGCGAACGATGTCGCCAATCAACTCCAAGCCTACTTCGTGCAGCAGGGATGGATCACATCCCAATAGGCGTCGCAGTCCAGGCGCGGTATGAGAGAAGATCTGCTTCGTATCAGTGAAGGAGCACAGAGCATGAAACGGGGATGGAGAGAGATCGTTGTCCCGGAAGTCGCTGCATTTCTACTCGCTGCCACGCTGGCCGTCGCACCGGCCGCGGCGCAGCAGGTCACAGGCGAGTTGGGTTCACCCAGCGCCACGACCACGCTCGACGGGAAGCAGCTCCCACCGCCGCCCCCGAAGTTCGGCGGCGTAATCAAGGAAACCGCCAAGGATTCCACACCCTGGTGGCCACCG
>DATFYN010000471.1:0-3356 GCA_035315025.1 Myxococcota bacterium | reverse complement strand
CGCCCGATAGGCCCAAGCGCCCCTTCGCTCGTATTCGTGTTCGACTCGCATCGGCCGACCGGGAGCGGGCGGTGAGGTCGCATGCACCCGCCGACGCGCCTGAATACTTGTCTTCTCGTCCGCGGAGAGGACCAGCATGCGCCAGTCCGCGGCTCTCCGCCAGAAATATACGTCATCGTATCTATGGAACAGGGTACTAAGGCGAGAGCTCCGGGCGGTCTACGACTTCTCTTTCGTCGCCGTCTTTTTTCGAGCCAACCGCCGCTTGCGCCTGACGTTGTGGCGCTGGCGTTTCACCTTCTGCTTGCTCTTGCTGCGGGCCATCGGGTCTCCGTCGTGGGACAGTCGGTTTCGCTTTATACCCGACGGGCGGAGGGACGCCAAGCTGCCCTCGGATCAGCGCGAGAGAATTTCGGCGACCACCGCACCCAGCGAGCCCGCCTCGCCGTCGTCCAGCGATTCCACGGGCGGGAGTGCCGCGACCAGGGCTTCTAGGCGGCGCGCCACCGCGTCGGACACGTCTTCGAAACGCAGGGCCACAGCGCCCTCGACGCCCGCACGCACGACCTTGGCACGCAGAAGGAAGGGTTCCTCTCGCATTCCCGCATACACCGCAAGCTGTAGATCTGCCCCAACCTCGAGGCCGGGGTGGGGATCAATGCGCATTCCGCTCACCGAGAGATCCCGCCCCATGAGAACCCGGTTCGCCTCCTCCTCGAGGACCTGGACGCGCCGTGGGTACGCGCCGCGCCGGTGTCGGCGTCGTTCACCCGGGCTCGCGGCAGGCGCCTCCGGCTCGGCCTCGTGCTCTGGAGGTTGGGCGGCTTGGGCACGCCGCCGAACCATCGCCTCAAGCCGCTCGCGCGCAGTCGGCGAAAGCGCCTCGAACGCGACGCCGATCGCCACTTCGCGCGCACGCGCACCTTCACGGGCGGGCTCACTGCGCAAGACGTGACCCTCGACGAGAAGCGGCGCTCCGTCGCCAGTAGGCAGCTCGACCGCGATCCGCATGCCGCGTCGGGCACCGTAGGGGGAGATCAGGCGGCAGCCCGCTCGCGAGAGATCCGCGAGGACGGCGTCGCGTGCCAGGGGTCCGGCTCGGTACAACACCGACTCGCCGAGCGCAAGGCGCTCCTCGCGGCGCTTTTCCGGCCCCTGATAAAGCGCCCGCAGAACCAGCAGGCGCAGAACGGTCGGATGGACGGGTTGGCGCAAGAGGATGTCGAATCCTCCCTCGCGCAACATGCCCCGAAGGGTCGGCGAGTCCTCGCTCGCGATCACCATTGCGATGGGTCGTCGCCCCTCCCCCCGCCCTTGCGCGGCCGCGTCCCAGGGATGAAGCGGAGAACCCGAGCGGGGTCGCGGCGCCGTTCTCTCCTGGGCGAGGGCAAGGGCGCGGCGTGCGGACGCAATCAGCAGGACCCGGGGAAGAGGGAGCGGAGCAGGGCCACTCTGGCCGCGCAGATGGATGAAATCGGCGCCAAGCTCCTCCAGGAGGGCCCGGGCCTCGCCAAGTTCCCCCTCATCGAGCAGAAGCACCGCGGGTGAGGACGCGGTCATGGGCGTTGCCTCCGCGCGCGCAGCGGGGCCCCGTCTACGGCCCCGGCGCTTTCATCGGCCTGGCCGGAGGCGATCTGTAGGCGCAGCGGCCGCGCTCGAGCCGAAAGGGCGCGGCCCCCGGTAAAGGCCCCCCGGACCCTTCAGAACCGCTGCGCGCAGCCTTTCTGCAGGTTATGCTGCGCAGGCCCACTGAACCCTCTTCCTGGCCCAGCGGAGGAGCCATGGCGCACGGACCCGAAGAGCACCAAACCACTGCGCGCGACGGGATGATCAACCTCCTTTTCACCCTTGTCCTATGGCTAGGGTTGCTGGGGCTCTTTCTCGGTTTCGGTCACTGGCTCGCGCTGAGCCGCCACGGGGCGGCGGAGCCTGCGGCCGCGGAAAGCCACGCACAGCCCTAGGGCGCCGGTGAACGCACCACACAGTCCAAGCGCGACCTGCGCTCCGGGGCTCCCTCCGGCTGTGAGCGGGGAGGAGCCATATGCCGCGGTCATCACCCACGCGAGATTGTTCGTGATGTGACACAGGATAGAGATGCGCAGACTCCGCGTCAGCTCCATCGCTGCACCGAGGTACAGTCCAAGCACAAACGCCGCGGCGGAGTGCACGCGATCGGCGTGCAGGGCGCCGAACACCGCGGCGGCAATCACCACCGCAGTTCGCGGACCGAGATAAGGCACAAGGCCGCGCTGGATCCAGCCGCGCGCGAAGAGCTCCTCGCAAAGACCCGGCGCCACACCGAGGACGAAAACGGCGAGCGCAAGCTCCGATCCGCGCACGCCAGAAAGAGCTGCATCCAGCTGCGCAAGTGTCCCGCTCTCGTGCATGTGCACGAGCTCGAGGAGGCTCTCCAAGGACTGGGAGGTGCCAAGAAAGCCGACAACCAAGAGGAGCATCGTTGCGAGACCGGCGTCGCTCGCGCCAAGCCCGAGCCGCTCTATGAGCGGCACGGGGGCCAGCGACGCACCGCCGAGGGCGACCAGCGCAAGCACAGTCTGGGTCGCCGCGGCGGTGAGCATGAGGGCTTCGACGGCGGAGCTCGCGCGTGGCGCGAGCGCAGCGAAGAGCAAGGCCCCGCCGACCGCGGATGCCCACCATAGGAGCGCCCGCTGAAGGTTCGTGGAACGCACCACCCCGGTGTCCCCCGCCGCCGAGCGTACTGCTTCGGCCGGGGTGCCTGCTTCTCGTTGCCTGCTACTGTGGAGCCGTGGATGGAAACACCCTCGCTCCGTGCCTGCTTGTGGCCATGCCGCAGCTCCTCGATCCGAACTTCCGGCGCAGCGTGGTGCTGATCGTGCACCACGATGAAACGGGGACCTTCGGCCTCGTGCTAAACCGCATCTCCGACGTCTCCGTCGGTGATCTTTGCGGAACGCTCGGCATCGAGTGGCACGGGGGCGAGGTCGCCCATCTCGCGTGGGGCGGACCGGTGCAGCCGAACACCGGCTGGCTCTTGCTTGGCGAACTCCCGCTCGGGGCCGGATCCACCGAAGACGGTGAAGAGGTTACCGAGATCGATCCCGGGCTGCACTTTGCGGGATCTCTCGCGACACTTCGACGCGTTGCGGATGCGCCGCCTGGGCAGTTCCGTCTCTTTCTCGGCTATGCGGGCTGGGGTCCCGGCCAGCTCGAGTCCGAGCTTGCGCAGGGCGCCTGGCTGGTCGCGCCGCTTCGCGCCGAGGTCGTCTTCGATTCCCCTGACGAAATGTGGGAAGGCGTCGTGCGCAGTCTCGGCGTCGATCCCTCTACGCTTGTCTCGACGCCTGGCGTGCACTAAGACGCTACCGGTTGCGGGA
>DATFYN010000470.1:0-7897 GCA_035315025.1 Myxococcota bacterium | reverse complement strand
AGAAAGAACATGACGTCGATCATGGGGATGATCTCGATCCGCCCCCGCCGCGATTTGCGCACCCTAGGAATCCGCATGGTTATGTCCCTGCTCGTCGAGCCGGATGTGGTCGACGAGGCGCGTGCCGAAACGCTCCATCTGATCCATAAACCGTGTCTGCCACTGCGACACGAAGTTGAAGGCGAAGAGTGCTGCCAAGGCGATGAAGAGTCCCACCGCCGTCGCGATCAGCGCCTCGGCCACGCCACCCGTGACCCCGCGCGGATCCACCAAGCCTTGGTCTCCAAAGAGATGAAAAGACCGGATCATTCCCGTGATGGTTCCAAGAAGCCCGAGAAGAGGTGCAGCGGTCACGATGGTTTCGAGCACCCAGAGCCAGCGCGCGAGTGACTGTTCGATGAGGCGCGCCTCGTCCGCGGCACGCGACTCCACCCACCAGGCTGGCCGCTTTCGGTTCGCCAGGATGACGCCAAAGAATCGAACGAGATAGTTCCTCGGGTCGAGTACGCCGAGCTCGTTCTGGAGCTCCGCCCAGTCAAATCCGAATGATTCCACCGTCCCGACCACGACGGGTGGAACGCGTGTCCGTTTCCAATAAACAAAGCACTTGTCCAAAAAGATCGCGGTCGCGAGAATCGCTAGCGCCAAAAGCGGGTAGACCATTGCCCCGCCGACGCGCAGCGCCGCGATTGACTCGAGTAGTCCGTGCTCCACAGTTTCTCCTAGCCCCTCAGAGGCCGCTGCCGATGCGTCTAGAATTCCTTCGAGAATCCAACGTAATAGGACCGCCGCGCCCCAAACTGTGGCGCTCCAACACCAACTCCCGTTCCAGTGCGGAGTTCATAATTGCGGTCAAACAGGTTCACGATGTCGAATCGCACCGTAACGGGCTTAAAACCCTCGACCGTGAAACGGTGTGAGACTCCAAGGTTCACGGTCTCGTAGTTGTCGAGCTTCTGGGTATTCGCGAATCCGGCGCGCAGGCCGCTCCCGGTGAGCATGTCCGCGGAAAAGCGTGTGCCCTGCCACAGGTACGAGACGCCGAGCGAGGTCGTGTAACGCTGATCGTGATCCAGGTAGATGTAGTGGGTCCGGATGTAGTTGAGCTCGTCTTGCGAGAACTCAAATTGGCTTGAGACGATGTCCTGACCCCGGGCTACAGAGTACGCGAGGTTGGCATAGGCTGTGAAGTCGCCCACCTGATACGAACCTGTAAGTTCCGTGCCATACACGTACCCTTGGGCGTAGTTGAAGATCGAGAAAATCAGCGCATTTCCGAACTGGCCCTCGTCGATGAGGTTTGAGGCGCGCTTGTAGTAGGCGTCGGCTCCAAGCTGCAAGCCAGGTATCACCTGCTGGATCACGCCGACATCGAGGTAATGCGAGCGCTCCGGTCTTACGGTGGCGTCGAGCTTGACTTCGGGCTCATTGGTCGTGCCATTAAACTTCGTGATCGAGCTTGTTGGCACGAGCTCGAGGGGCGGAGGCGTAAAGTAGCGTGCGTACCCGGCATGGATCGTCGTTCCCTCCCAGGGCTTATACACCACGTTGATTCGCGGACTGATCTGTCCGGTGTGGATGAATGACGCCTCGTGGTCCCAGCGCGTGCCAAAATTGAGGGTGAGCTTCGGAGAGATCTGCCATTCGTCTTGAAGGTAGAGTCCATAGCGGTAGCCGACGATGGAGGAGCCGTCGCCGATGGAAAACGGAATGTCGCTCGTCTGGGCTCCTGCGCTGTCCACAGGGAGCACGGTCACGTCGTTGTTACTGATCGCGTGTTCATTCTGAAAGAAGAAACCGCCGCGGAGCGTGTGGGACTCGGCAAGCTTGTAGCTCCCGTCCCCCTGGAGGCCATTCACGAAGTCGGTTCGAATGTCGTGGCTCGCGACGCCAGTAAAGATGACGTCTCCCACGGGGTCGGGGTGGAAGTTGACCTTTGTATATCGCGTGAAATAAGAGACCTGGAAGTCAAGGTCGCCGATCGACTTCTGGAGTGCCAAGAAGGCATAGCTCGTCCACTCAGACTGCGTTTCGTTGAGGTTCTTAGAGTTGAAGGTACTGATGCCGTTCACGGTGAAACTCGGCGCCTGGCCGGGAATATTGGGGATGTTGAAGTCACCCAGGTAATTCCCTGTGATGAAACTAATGCGCGTCGTGGGATCGAGAAGGTCCGACACGTAGGCGAAGGCTTTCGTCTGGTCGTTCCGATCATGAATCGGGTTGAGTCCGGGCGCGGCCGCCTCAATGCCGTAATTTTGCGTACCAAGGCCGCTGTATAGGAAATCTCCCGCGACGTAGTAGCTCAACTGTCCCGTAGAGCCTCCGTACTCAAGGCTTGATTCGATCGTGTTATGGCTTCCGCCGTACACTCCAACCGTGCCGCCCGGTTCGTACGCTCCACTTTTCGTCTGGAGCTCGATGACCCCTGCGGTTCGGTAGCCATACTGAGCGGGAAGGGCTCCAGTGATAAGACTCACGTGGTCGATGAATCGCGAGTCAACGACCTGCCCGAAGCCTGTGATGCCTTCTGGCAAAAGCACCCCGTTGAATCGATACTGCAGGTTCGCGTGGTCGCCCCGTACGTGGACCTGTCCAAATGAATCCTGGGCAACTCCCGGAGCCTGCAGCAGTACTTGATTGAATTGGGCACTCTCACCTTGCGGCTGCGCCTGGATGGCATCGTTCGTGATCTCGTAGACGCTGCTTCCGGTGCTCGGCGTAATCTTGTTGCGAGCCTCATCGAGCTTCCTGGCAACCACGCTCACGTCGAGTGGGTTGTGGGACGCAAGTACGAGATCGGCGGACGAGTCCGCGCCTTCGCGAACCGTGACGATCGCCGTTGCAGCTTCGAAATCGGCCTTATCTCCTTGGACGGAATAGACGCCGGGCGGAACGCTCTCGAACTGGAAGCTGCCGTCGGGTCCGCTTGTGGTCTCTGCCACCGTCCTGCCGTCGGCTGCCTCGAGTCTTAGGTGCACGTCAGACAGCGGTCGATCAAGCGCATCTTTCGTCCGACCCGAAAGACGCGCTGACTTGCCACCCGCTGCCGCTTCCGCATGCGTCGCGTCTCCCACGAAGAACTGCGTGCAGATCAAGACACCCACCCCGAACGATCGAAAGAGCCCCCTCACCAAGAACCCCCGCCTGGCACAATCGCTGCGGCGCTCGGATCTCGGACGACGTCACTCGACGACGACGATGGTCGTCGGAATCACGCGACCTCATGCCGCGCTGCAGCGAACTAGATCTCCGAGAACTAGATTTTCAGGCAGCGATGGGATTCGGAGTGGGCGGCGCTCGAGGGGAAGAACTCTTGTCAAGGCCCGAGGGCGCAACTGCCTGAGTTGCGTTCGGTAGCGCGACTACTTGAGGCGACGGCGCATGGATGAACGCAGCGCCGACCGTGACGATATTCGCGCGCAGCTGCGCAAGGTTCTTGCAGATTACGCACTGGCTCGGGTCGTGTGTCGTGGCTCCGGGCGTCGGTGCGGTACGTGAGGCGCCCGTCTCCGATTTGGCGAGCGACTCGGCAATGCCCTCAGGCGCCGAGCCCTGCGTTACCAAATCCCCCGAAGCGGAGTGCTCGGCGATTGCGTGAAGAGAAGGTGCGAGGAACTGAAGGAGAAGAACGCTGATGCCAAGGGCGGCGAGCAGCTTCCGTCTTCGCCGCGGCCACCCCAAGGTGCTGTCGGAAGCCTGCACGATTTTTGACCCTAGATGCACGCTGTGAAGGCCATATGAAGCATCTTTGCCCTGCTAGCGGATGCCAAGGACGCCAGCCGGACTCTTCGTCTCGGCCCACTATCCTGGGCCTTCTTGCGCACTGCGACGTCAGCGCGAGGGGCTTCTGGCGAGTTGGTGGCCGCTCGCTTGCGCTGCGGTCGCGCCCTGCGAGAGTACCGGGAGTGGACTCCTTCTTGAGCGCTCTGTCGCCCGCAGTCCCACCTCGTGGCGCCCTTCCGCCTTCCCACCCCGCGATCCCCGTGCTTGCTCGGGTCTCTCTTCGTACCGTCATCTTTACCCGAGATGAACTGGCAAGGAGCGCGGAAGGGCTGCCGGACCCGCTGTGAGGCCTTCCCGGGTCCGATCTGACGCTCCATCAAACCATTTGACCCGGCATCCGCTTCTATCAGAGGATGTGCGAGTCGAGCATCTCTGGGAGCGCGCACCATGTACCAGGATTACGGCGTAATCGATGCAGATGGCCACGTGATGGAGCCCCCGGACCTCTGGGAAAAATACATCGATCCCGAATTCCGCTCTGTGGCCCCCAGAGGCGTCGGCATCATGACGATCGACGTGCTGGGTCACCGTATGCCCGACGTCCCTGGTTGGCGAGAGGAAGCCACCGATCCGCGCCACGTGTTTGATCCGCGCTTCGCGGACGCTGCACGTCGCGGCTATGACGCCCCTAGCCATATCGAGGCGATGGACAAGGAGGGCATCGACATCATGGTCCTCTATCCATCGCGTGGCCTCTTCGTGACATCCGCCAACGCACTTCCCCGGCGCTACGTGGGTGCGGTCTGCCGCGCCTACAACCGGTGGCTCGCCGACTTTTGCAGCCACAATCCCCGTCGTCTCATGGGGGCTGCACTTGTTGCGCTCCACGATCCACAGATCGCGGCGGAAGAGGCGCGTTATGCCGTGGAGGAACTCGGGCTGAAATCGGTGTTTTTGCGGCCGAATCCCGTGAACGGGCGCACCATCGATCACCCCGATCACGAGGAATTCTTTGCCGAAGTCGAGCGCCTGGCTGTACCCATCGCAACCCACGAGGGTGCAGGCGTGCACCTCGCACAGTTTGGCCGCGACCGCTACGACAAGCTTTTTAAAGTCCACATGATCTGCCATGCCGTAGAGACGATGGGGGCATGCATGGACCTCATCGTGGGGGGTGTCCTCGAGCGCCATCCACAGCTGCACTGCGTCTTTCTCGAGGCGTCTGCGGGCTGGGCGCCGTGGTGGCTCGAGCGCATGGATGAACACTTCGAGGGATTTCACGGATCGCGCGAGGCAGGGGGGCTCTCGCAAAAGCCGAGTGAATACTTCCGCCGCCAATGCTTTGTCTCGTGCGAGGTCGACGAGCGATCGGCGAGGTACGTCGAAGAGGCCTTCGGCACCGATGTGCTCGTGCTCGGGAGCGATTACCCTCACGGCGATGGCAGCTTCCCGCACGCCATTCGAGATTTCGTGAATCTCGAGGCTCTGTCTTCGAGCGCGAAGCGCAAGGCCCTCTGGGACAATCCGATCCGGCTCTACCACCTCGAGAAGGACGCCGCGGCGCTCGCTGCCGCGAGAACCTGATCCGGGAGACTCCGCAGATGCAACTCGGCGTTATCGGCCTCGGGAACATCGGAAGCGCCATCAGCGCGAATCTCATCGCGGACCGCCACGAGGTCTGCGTGTTCGACTCGGCCAAATCGCGCTGCGAACCGCTTGTCGCAGCGGGCGCCAGCGCGGCCGCGGGCCCCGCCGAGGTGGCGCGGCGTAGCGAAATCACCCTGCTCTCGCTCCCGACGCCCGCCGCCGTGGACGAGGTAGCGACGCAGTGGCTTGCCGGCGCGCCTCCCGGCCGCCTTCTCGTCGACCTCTCCACCAACGCGCCCGCTTCCGTCCGGGCCCTCGGCGCGCGCCTCTCGGCCGCGGGCTGTGGACTTGTCGAAGCACCCCTGAGCGGCGGTGCCATCGGCGCGAAGTCCCGGGCGCTCGTCTTCATGCTGGGTGGTGAGCTTGAGCCCGTGGAGCGCGCGCGCAGGGTGCTCGCACCTCTAGGGCGCGCTTCCTTTCATGTGGGGCCCCTAGGCCAAGGCAATGTGGCAAAGCTCGTGAACAGCCTCGTGGCGTTTTCGACTACTTGGGCTTCGCTCGAGGCCCTCGCCCTTGCGACGAAGGCCGGGCTCGACCTGCGGACCACGTTGGACGTGATCCGCACCGCCGGCGCAGGAAACTTCTTCACGAACTTTGCAGTTGAGGGCATCAACCAGCGGGGACGGCCGACCCAGTTCGCGCTGGCTCTGGCGGCCAAGGACGCGAGCCTCATCCTCGACCTCGCACGTGAGCACGGTGTCCCTACCCCGGTCGCCGCGCAGATCGGCCAGGTCCTGGTGTCGGCGATCGGTGCGGGCCTCGGCGACCGCGACTGGACGGATCTCGTTGAGCTGATCGAGCGGCAGGCAGGCCTCCGGCTCGAGCTCCCCGCCCTGCGCGAAGGATCTGCCCAGCCCCGGGCCTAAATCGGAGGCCTCGGGGGGCCGAAAAGGTCGTCCGGGGTGGACCGATGAAAGCCGTCATCGCGATCGGATTCGGTGCCTTCTTCCTCTCGAGCTTGGCGATCGGGGTGCGCCTGGTGTGGCTCGCTTACCGAAACCGCGAGCTGCCCGAGCTTCTGATCGGACTCGGAATCCTCGGCATCGGACCTGCGGGTTTTGCGGGTACCGTCTTCGCGCTGCTCCTTGGGCCGGGGCACCCCTCCGCTGCGGCGTGCCTTCTTGCGGCAGCGACCCTCGCGACCTCCGCGGGCGCCCTCGCTGCCTACATGTTCAACTGGACTGTGTTCCGACGCGGTGACCGCTGGGCGAAGGGAATCGTTGGTGTGGCGGGTCTGCTCTTTGCGATCCTATTCGTGGGGCAACTTGCAAGCGGTGGCTTTGCGCTCCCACTGCACCTAGACGCGTGGTTCCACCTCCACTCCATTGCGGTGACGGGCTGTCTGCTGTGGGGCTCCGGAGAGTCTTTGCGCTACTACGCCATCATGAAACGGCGGCTCCGCCTAAGCCTCGCCGATCCGCTCGTCACCAATCGCTTCTTGCTCTGGGGACTCGGCATCGGCTCGGCGGGCGTGGGCTCCGTGATCTCCATTGGCTTCACCTTGGTCACGGGCTCCGCCATGCAAGAGCTCGACTGGCTCACGCTCAGCAACTCCCTCTTCGGCCTCGCCTCCGCTGTGCTGATGTGGATTGCGTTTCTGCCGCCCGCACCCTACCGCCGGTGGATCGCCCGTCTCGTCACGGCCTAATCCGAGGCTGCGCGCTGGCATTACGGCTTCAGGATTTCCGCCGCCGCGTTCAGTGCCGAGACTGCCGCCGGGATACCCGCGTAGCAGGAAGTCTGCATGAGGACCTCGATCAGCTCCTCGCGCTTGATGCCGAGATTGAGCGCACCCGCGAGGTGCGCCTTCAACTCGTCGGTCCGCCCGAGCGCCGCGAGCTGTGCCACGGTACAAAGGCTTCGACTCCGGAGGTCAAGCGCGGGCCGCGACCAGAACATCCCGAAGCAGGACTGCACAACGAGCGCGAAGAATTCCGGCGCGAGCCTTTGGGCGGGGAGCTCGCTTCCTCCGGCCCGCTCTCCCCAGAGCTTCTTCGTGACCGCGAGACCCTGGGCCATGAACTCGGGCTGGCTCGCCATTGCGCTCTCCTTCTTTATTTAGGCCGGGCGGGGCTTCACTCCCGACGCAGTAGGTTCACCGTGCACACGCTCCCTCCTCCGACGAGGTGTGCGAGGCCCACCCTCGCGCCCTCGACCTGGCGCTCACCCGCCTCGCCCCGCAGTTGGAGGGCCAGCTCGTGGATCTGTGCGAGACCCGTGGGGCCGCCCGGATGACCGCGGGCAATAAGCCCGCCGTCTGTATTGAATGGGATGCGGCCGCCCGGCTCGGTCTCTCCTGCCTCGAGCAGCTTCTCCGCGTCACCGGGTGGGCAAAAGCCGAGGAGCTCGTAGTACTCGAGCTCCTCGTTCGCGAAGGCGTCGTGCACGAGTGCGACGTTCACGTCCGACGGGCCGAGCCCGGCTTCCTCATAGGCTTGCAGCGCCGCATCCCGCGTCATGCTCGGTGGCCCGACCACCGGGCCCAGGAAGGTGTGGCCTCGGGTGTAGGTCTCGGTCTGAAGCGAAG
>DATFYN010000469.1:0-18060 GCA_035315025.1 Myxococcota bacterium | reverse complement strand
GGTCACGCCCGGCGAGTTCGGAGAGCTGCCGCCCGGCCCGGACGGCGCGCCCGCGGATCCGGTCGCCGCGGCGAAGCTCGCCGCCGATCGATTTAACGCGACTGGTGTGCTTCTCGGGACCCTGCAGCGCTACCGCGATCTCGAGGGCAACCCACGAAGCACGTCGAGCCCGGCGAGTGTCGCTTTCGAGGTGACGTTCTACGCCGCCCCGAGCGGAAAAAAGCTGTGGACTGCGCGGTTCAGCGAGACGCAGCACTCGCTCAACGAGCGACCTCTCGACGCGAGCCGGTATCCCGGCGGCGGCACCCGCTGGCTCACTGCCGCCGAGCTCGCACACTGGGGCGCGGACGCAACTGTGCAAAGTCTCACCGAGGGCTCCTGAGCAAGCATTCCGATCATCCGAGAGGGGAAGCGCCCCGCGCCCCGAACCGCGCTTCGATCCTGCGATAGACGAAGAGAAGCGCGAAGAACACAACGACGAGCTGGAAGGCGCGCCACGCCAGGTGGTCCACAAACCGCCGCGTCACATCGTCGCTCGCGGCCTGCGTCTCCGACACGAGCCCTCTCAGCTGTAGGGCGGCCTGGTTGATCTCTGCAGCGGTACGCTCGTAATCTTGAATGTCGAAGGGACGCGACTCGCTCTTGCCCTTTGCAGCATCGTCCGTAGAACCCCGCACTGTCGAGACCATCGCCGTCCAAGCCAGGCCCGCCTGCTTTAGCTGCTCCGTCGTGCGGTCCAGCGCGGCGGCCACCGGCTCGAAGCTCTTGGCGGTACCACTCGCCTCCGCGAGGGCGGCTCTCGCAGCCTCCAGGGTGTTCTTCATTTCCCCCTGGCTGGCATCGACTTGGGTCACGAGCTGGGACGCCTCGCGTCCTAGGTCCGAAGGCAGTGCGCTTGCCACCGCAGAAAACTGCTGCGCGCTTTGCGCAATCGACTCGAACGCCGCGAGACCCGATTCGACCGTATGGTGGGTCTCGATGTCATAAGCGAGCAGCTCGAGGTTCCAACGCAGGAAGGTCGGAAGCGCCGCCGCGATCTGGGTGAAACGCAACGCCGTCTGGTTGAACTCGCGAATGGCCTGTGCGCCGGAGTCGACTCCCTGGAGCGCTTTGAAGGGCGCGAGGGGGAGTCCCACGAGCCAGTCGAACCGTCCGCCGACCGCTGTGGCATCGGAGTAGTTTTCGACTGCATCCACCACGAACTCGCCGCGCATCGGGTGCTCGCGACTGAAGGCGTCGACCTGCTGCGTGACGCGCTCAAGTTCATCTTTCGAGAGGAACCTCGCACCGATCTGCTCAATGCTGCGCTCAAGATCCTCACCGGCATCGATCGCAATCTTCTGGTCTTTGCCAAACAGCTGCGCGCCCTCCCCGCTGGAGAGGTACTCCGCCTGCGACGAAACGAGCGCAAACAGCAACACGTAGGACTGGAGAGGATCCGGCAGCAAAGCGGCTTGGTAGGCCAAGGGACAGATCCGCAGCTTCCAGAGGAGCGTGCGTCGGCGAATTTCGGGATCGCGCGTATTGGCGCGGATGCTGTCGGCCGCGACCGTGACCGTTCCCTGAAAGACCGAGGCGTAGGTGGCGAGGTAGCCCCGGAGTTCGTCCGCCGAGATGCGGTCGCTCCGCTGCGTCCGGCCGAAGAGCGGGACGAGCGAACGTCCCATCGAGCTGCACCCAGCGACCACAAACAGGAGGCAAAGGAAAAACGTGCGTCCCGTCGGGGCCTTCTCGCGGCGCTGCATCTAGGCTCCTCCCCTCTCGCGACGAATGGGCCGTGTCTACCATGGCGAACGAGCCGTCCGCCACACGGCTCCCGCACCAGCCTCCCGGGGCGATCTACGAGCCGAGAGCGGGTTTGCGCCCTCCGTCTCCGAGGGGATCCCTTTGCGCCCGCGTCGCTTAAGATTCCACGGGTGAGCGGCGCGATTCTCGTCCTAAATGCCGGATCATCGAGCGTCAAGTTCTCGCTCTTCCAAAGCGACGACGGCGACGCTGCGTTGCGTTCGGTCTTCGAGGGGCAGGTCGAAGGCATCGGTCAACCCGCAGCGCGCCTCGTCGTCGCCAACGCCAGCGGCCAAGTACGGACCGACGAGCCCCTCTCCGCCGCGGAGGCCGGGGATCATCGCCTTGCGATCGCACGCGTCCGGGCGTGGCTGCGCGATCACGGCGGCATCGCCGGGCTCGCCGCCGTGGGCCACCGCGTGGTGCACGGCGGATTGCTTTACGGCGCGCCCGTGCGCATCGACAAGTCTGTGATGGAGGAACTCGAGCGCCTGATTCCCCTCGCCCCACTCCACCAGCCTCATCAGCTAGCCGCAATTCGCGCAGTGGCCGACGCTGCTCCCGATCTGCCCCAGATGGCCTGCTTCGACACGGCCTTCCATCGGACGCAGCCCGCGCTGGCCCAAGCCCTGGCACTTCCACGCGAGCTCACTGAGGCTGGCGTGCGTCGTTACGGCTTCCACGGCCTCTCTTACGAGGCGATCGCATTGGCGCTCCCTGCGCTGGCACCGGAAGTCGCCGAAGGCCGCGTGCTGGTCGCTCACCTCGGAAACGGGGCGAGTCTTTGCGCGATGCGGGGACGACGCAGTGTGGCCACCACGATGGGCTTCAGCACGCTCGACGGCCTTGTGATGGGCACGCGGCCGGGAGGGCTCGACCCGGGCGTGCTGCTTTACCTGATGGACGAGCGCGGGATGGACGCCCGTGCGCTCGAGGAGCTGCTTTATCATCGCTCGGGTCTGCTCGGGGTCTCGGGCCTCTCGAGCGACATGCGCGAGCTCCTCGCGAGCAGTGATTCGCGGGCGCGTGAGGCCATCGATCTCTTCGTCTACCGCATCGCGCGCGAGCTCGGCTCGATGGCGGCTGCCCTCGGCGGGCTCGATGCCCTCGTCTTCACCGGGGGTATCGGCGAGAACGCTGCGGCGATCCGCGCCCGGGTTTGCGTGGACGCACAGTGGCTCGGTGTCCGGATCGACGAGGCCGCCAATCGAGCGGGCGGCCCGCGCATTTCGCCTACGGATTCGCCGGTGTCTGCGTGGGTGGTGCGAACCGACGAGAACCGCATGATCGCGCAGCATGTCCGCGCGCTCTTGCGGGCGCTCTGAGAGCCCCGGATCGATCTCTCCACTATTTTGGCGCCGCGTCTGCCTCGCGGTTCCATTGGTTCATAGCCGCCTCAACGCCCGACTCGATGAAGGTCGAGATCGCGCGCGCCGCGTCCTCGACCCGCTTCGGCAGGGCTTTCTCCTCCTCGGGGCCAAAGGCCTCGAGCACCCAATCCGCCGTGTCTTGGCCCGGGTGAGGAGGGCGACCCACTCCGAGGCGCAGGCGCGGAAACTCGTCCCGACCGAGGTGCACGATGATGTCGCGCAGGCCCTTGTGGCCCCCGGCGCCTCCACCGGGACGAAGGCGCAGGCGGCCGAACGGGAGATCGACGTCGTCCGACACGACAAGCAGGTCCGTCGCGAGGTCACCCATAGGAAGCAGGCGAACCGCTTCGGCCACCGACGCACCCGAGAGATTCATGAACGTTTCAGGCTCGAGGATGGCCACGTCGCAGAGGCCGACCCTCCCGCGGCCAAATCGGCCGGAGAACTTCCGGCTCGAGAGTGCGATCCCATGCAGCGCCGCGAACGCTTCCACCACGCGGTAGCCCACGTTGTGACGCGTGGCCGCGTAGCGACGGCCGGGGTTGCCGAGCCCGACGACGAGCTTCACAGCGGGGTCGCCCTGGAGTTTCGGAGGCTACTCCGTGCCCTTCGCCGAGGCGCCCTTCGTGGTAGGCGCAGCACCCTTCGTTGCCGGCGTAGCGGCCTTGGCCGCCGGCGCAGCGCCTTCCGCGCCCTCGGCGGGCACCTCGCCCTCGACCTCAGGCGCGACCTCTGCAACGGCCACTTCGGGCACGATCTCCGCAGCCGGGGCCACGATCGACACCACGGACAGATCGGGGTCGCTCAAAAGCTTGACACCCTCGGGCAGGGCGAGCTCCCGCACGTGGATCGACTCACCGATCATGAGCGCGGATACGTCCACGTCGATCTGGTCGGGGATGGCGCGCGGGAGGCATTCGATCTCGAGCTCGCGCAAGGCCTGGTCCAGGATCCCGCCATCGAGGGCCACGCCCGCGGCGGTGCCTACGACGTGGATCGGCACAGAGACTTCGATGGTCTTGGTGAGGTCCACCTCGTACAGGTCGGCGTGGAGGAGCGAACCCCTCACGGGGTGGCGCTGCAGTTCCTTCACGAGCACGACCTTGCCGGCGAGGTCGCTTCTGCCGGCAACGGCGAGATCGATCAGGGTGTTCATTCCCGCATCGCTCGTCGCGAGGAGCTTCTCGAGCAGCCGCGGATCGAGGGAGATCGGTACGGATTCGCGGCCCCGCCCGTACAGGATGGCCGGGATCCGGCCGGCGGCACGCAGCCTTCGACCCATTCCTTTCCCAGTTTGCTCGCGAACCTCGACGGACAGCGCATGGTCACCCACGACAGACTCCTTGGCTCTTCGGCTAGACGAAAAGGGAGCTCACGCTCTCTTCGTTGTTGATGCGACGGATCGACTCGCCAAGCAGGGTGGCGATCGACACGACATGGAGTTTGCTCGATCCGCGTGCGTCGGCCCGGAGCGGGATTGAATCCGTGACGACGAGCTCTCGCAGCGGGGACTCCTCGATCCGCTTGATCGCCGGACCCGAGAGCACGGGGTGCGTGATCGCTGCGTACACGGCCCGCGCACCGGCCTTCTCGAGGGCCCGCGCCGACTCCGTGAGCGTCCCAGCGGTGTCGACGATGTCGTCCACGATCACGCAGGTTCGGCCGCGCACGTCACCGATGATGTTCATCACCTCTGAGACATTCGCGGCCTCGCGCCGTTTGTCGATGATGGCGAGCGGTGCATCAAGCCGCTTCGCGTACGCCCGCGAGCGCTCCACACCGCCAGCGTCGGGCGCGATGACACAGGGGTTGTCCCCGAAGCGCGCGCGGATTGCATCGAGCAGGATCGGCGTCGCGTAGACGTTGTCGACAGGGATGTTGAAGAAGCCCTGAATCTGGCCCACGTGAAGGTCGATGCAGAGCACCCGGTCGGTGCCGGCCACCGAGAGCAGGTCGGCCACCAGCTTGGCGGTGATCGGCATGCGAGGCCGGACCTTTCGGTCCTGCCGGGCATAGCCGTAGTAGGGGATCACCGCGGTAATCCGCCCGGCCGAGGAGCGGCGGAGCGCGTCGATCACGATCAGCAGCTCCATCAGGTGGGTGTTCTGGGGCGCCGAGGTCGACTGCAACACGAAACAATCCATGCCGCGCACGTTCTCGTGGATCTCGACCGAGACCTCCCCGTCGCTGAACGTGCCGACCTCGGCCTTGCCGAGCTCGATGTCGAGGTAACCCGTGATCTCCCGCGCAAGATCGGGATTCGAGTTTCCCGTAAAGAGCTTCATGTCTTGCATATCGGCCGTCGCTGCTTCCGCCTGGGGAGAGCCGCGTTCAGCGGCTCCCGTGGGAGATCGGAGTTTCCATAAGCGTTGGGGCGGCAGGACTCGAACCTGCAGATGGCGGCTCCAAAGGCCGCTGCCTTACCAGTTTGGCGACGCCCCATCGGCGCCCTCGTCAGAGACCGAGGGCTCGAATCGAGAAGTCACCCGAGCCCAGGCCGGAGCCTTGAGCGCGAGCCGTCCGCACGCCTCCTCCGCACTCGCCCGATCCGTGAACAGGGCGAACAGTGTAGGCCCGCTCCCTGACATCCCCACTCCTAGGGTCTCGCAGGCGCAGAGCTCGTCCTTCAAGCGCGCGATCGCTGGGCACAACCGGGTGGCTGCAGACTCGAGATCGTTTGCAAGGAGACCGGCCCCGATCCGCTCCACGAGATCCCGAAGCCCGGAAAGCGAGCGGATCCTAGATCCGCTCCCGGGGGGCGTCAACGCGCAGGGCGCGCTGTCGTAAGCCTCGAAGACCGCCTTGGTCGCAAGGGGCAAGCCGGGATGTACGAGCAGGATGCCGAGATCGGGGAACTTCTCGACGGGCTCGACGCATTCACCGATTCCCGTGACCCAGGCGGCGCGCGGCGGGTCTGCCACGAAGAAGGGAACATCCGCTCCAAGACGCAGCGCGGCTGCGGAAAGCTCTGCGCGCGGCAACGCGGCGGGGAAAAGCCGTGTGAGTCCACGCAGCACCGCACCCGCATCGCTCGAGCCTCCCCCGAGGCCCGCCGCTGCCGGCACGTGCTTGCGGAGCACGACCGCCACCTCCGCGCCGATCTGCGCCGCCTCAAGAAACGCCCGCGCCGCCCGGGTGGCCAGGTTCGTGGCGTCGGCGGGAACGTCGCGAGCCTCGCCTTCCAGCGTGAGTCGGACCCGCACTCCGGGAGCCTTCCGGAGCTCGACGCGCACGTCGTCGGCCAGGCCAATCGGAACAAACAGGCTCTCGAGCTCGTGATAGCCGTCGGAGCGCCGGCCCACGACGCGCAGGCCAAAATTGAGCTTCGCGGGAGCACGGAGCGAGAGCGCGCGCAACGCGGGCTCGCCGCCGCCCATCTAGCGGTTGGCTTCGACGAAGCGCATCCGGATCTCGAAGAGGAGGCTTTCGAGGAGCTTGGCCTCTTCGGAGTCGAGGTTCCCTCGCGTCTTGATCTCGAGGATCTCCAGGATGTCGATCGTTTGTCGGGCAAGGGGGAGATTCCGCTCGCTGGGCTTGCCGGACTGCGTGTCGGCAATGAGACCTAGGTGAAAGAGCGCTGAGGTCGAGAGGGAGAGAATGAAGGTGGAGAAGTCGATCGCGGGAAGCGCCCCCTCCCCGCCCGGCTTCTCGTTCGTCCGCTCGTCATTTCCCATCTAGGATCGCTCCTCTACACCGGCCACGCGACGCGAGGACGCGTCGAGTTCCGCCATCTCCCGATACGCCAAGGAAAAACGCTGCACGACCGTGATCGTCGCACCGACGGCCACGATCCACAGCGCAGGCACCATGAATCCGAGGATCGCACCGGCCGCCAAGAGGCCAATCCGCTCGCCGCGCTCGAGGAGCCCCCCTTCCAACACGGGAACGAAGAGCTCTGCCCGGGCCTTCGCGTAAGACACAAGCACCGTCGCAACGAGCGCGTAGCCGGCGAGCAGAACGAGCCCCGGCTCCCCCTTCCCTGCGTAGTGCATCACGATGCCGAGCAAGATTCCCATATCGACCAAGCGGTCGAGGGTCGAGTCGAGGAACGCGCCGAAGGTCGAATCGGTGCCCTGGTGCCTGGCAATCACGCCGTCCACGAGATCAAAGAATCCGCCCGCCAGGATCAGCACGCCGGCCCAGCGGAACCGCCCGAACGCGAAGCCCACCGCCGCACCCAGCGAGACCAGCGTACCGAGAACCGTGAGCAGGTTGGGATTCAGCCGATGGCGAAAGAGAAAGGGCAAAAGCGCTTGAAGCCAAGCGTCGAGACGATCGCCGAGCTTCGCCTTGATCATGGCGTCACCCTAGCATTCAAGCACCGCCCTGGGGACGCCGAAGTGCCGGGAGAGGGCCGGCGTGCGCAGGCGAGTGTCGGTGGCTGCGTTTCTCGCGGCCGGACTGCTCGGCGCTGCCGCCCAGACCGGGGAGGACCCGGCGACGCGCCTCGGGGCGTCGTCTGCCGCAGCGGCGGAACGGATGCCGACCGAGCAGCGCGCTCGTTCTCGCCTGCCCTCGCGGCGCTTGCGCGCGGCGGGCGGGAACGAGGCCTCCCAGTCGTCTCCGCCTCCTCCTGCACCGAGGCGTTCCTCCGCGGCGACGCCGGTTGTGGCGCTTCGGCCCGGTAGAGGCGCGGCCCATCCAAGCGGTTGGGGAGAACCCCGGCCCCTGAGGCGAGCCCGCGGGCGAATGACGGCGCAGGCCTTGGGAATGGGACGAGCGGTCGAGAGGTGCCGAATCCGCGTCTTTGAGGCGACGCCTGAGAGCATGGGCGAACCAGGCGTTGACTCCGCACGCTTCCTATCGTGCGCGTTCTTCGAGACGGCTGGGGGGGGGTGGAGGGGTCGACGGCACCGACGCGACCGCATGGGTCTCCAAGCTTTGGTGTATCCAGAGAAGCGTACCCATCAGCACGATCGCCAGGAGTGCAGCCGCGGCTGCGGCGATCCGAATTTGTCGTTCGCGCTGCGAATGGTTCCCGCTGCGCGTGCGGGTCCAGATTGCCTCCGGGTCGGCCGCGCTCGTCGCGGCCTCGCGCTCGACCGCAGGCGCAGCAAGCGGCCAAAGGGAGTCCCAGTCGGAGCCGTCCTCGGCGCTCGGGATCACGCCTGCCGCGAGGATCTGTACCGTCACGTTGTCGTTCGCGCCGCGATCGTTTGCGCGCGCAACCAAGAGCCGCACGGCAGCGCTCGGCAGCTCGCGTTCCACGGTCTCGACCATCTCCTGGTCACTCACGATGTTCCACAGACCGTCGGAGCACAAAAGGAACCGATCCCCCGCGCGTACGTCATGCTGCGCGACATCCACTTGAATCTCAGGGCTCGCGCCAATCGCACGCAGGAGTTCGTTGTGAGGAAGTCCTTCAGCCTCCTCGGCTGTCACGACACCCCGGCGGAGCTGATCGGCGACGACCGAGTGGTCCTGGGTAATCTGCTCGATCCGACCTCCGCGCACGCGATAGGCGCGGCTATCGCCGACATGGGCCACCCATGCGGTCCCTCGTCCGTCGTAGAGGAGTGCCACCCCGGTTGTCCCCATGCCGCGGAGCTCCTCTTGCTCGCGCGCGCGGTCCCGAATACGACGGTGGGCCTCCTGGAACGCCCTGATGAGTCGCGCGTCTGGCGGCCCGTTGCCGGCCGTCACGACTGCCCCAATCGCCTCGACGCCGACCTGGCTGGCGATCTCTCCGCCGTGGTGCCCGCCCATCCCGTCGCACAGGACGAGCAGACCTTCTCCGTTCGGGCCTTGGAACTCGCCGCAAGAGTCCTGGTTAATACTCCGTGTTCGCCCGACGTCGGAAAGCGACGCCGTCTGCGCGGGCATCGTGAGAGGATCCGTCACCGCTCGTACACCAGCTCGACGTCGGCGATACGGATGCGGTCGCCGGGCCGAAGCGGACTCTCTCGCTCGAGCCGCTTATCATTGAGGAAGGTCCCATTGGTCGAGTCGAGATCGCGAATTTGGACGTTGCGACCCTGGACCTCGATCTCCGCATGGCGCCGCGACACCGCGTCCGAATCAAGCACGATGTCGTTCTCGGAAATTTGGCCGATCCGGTTCAAGCCCCTTCGGAGCACAACGCTCTTTCCACGGGTGGGTCCGCTCTGAAAAACCAGGCGGCCGGCGCGTCTGGAGAGCACCAGCACGATCGTGGAGCCGCCCAGGACCCCTACAAAAACGAGCGCGCCTACGATCCACGGCAAAAGCTCACCACCGACCTCGGGATAGCGGCCGGCGCGCGCGTCCTTCGCCTGGCCATCCGCGACAACCTCGAGTTGGTGGGGCTCACCGTCGAGACGCGTTCGGAAGCGCAGTACGTAGCTCTTCATCATCTGTGCCCACACGGCACCGTAGAACTCAGTTAGGGGCGCTGCGCTGTCCGCGCGCACAAAGTCTGCGGTCGTCTCCTTGGCGATCTGTTGCAGAGCTGCAAGACCGGTGTCACCAAATCCGGTCGCGTAGCCGATCGTAAAGACGAGGACGCGTGGCTCGCCTACCGCACCCTTCGCGAGCGCAACCACCTCGTCGAGGGAGTGCTCGCTGCCTCCGTCACTTCCGTCCGAGAACAGGATCACGAAGGATCGGCGGGGCAGGCCTTTGCCGCTGCGGATCAGCTCGACGGCGCGGTGAATCCCATCGTAAACGCGGGTCGGAACGGGCTCACGATGGATCTGAAGCGCATCGATAATCCGGCGGGCGTCCGCACGGGCGACCGTGAAGTCGGCGACCACGTCCACCTTTCCCGAAAAGGTCACCACCGCAACGCGGTCATAGCTGCCGAGGCGGTCGAGGAAGCTCGTCGCTGCCGCCTGCACCTCGGCGAAGGAGTCTGCCATCGTGGGGCTCAGGTCAAGGGCGATCACGCAGGCAACGCCTCGCTTGGCGTCACTGAGGGGAGTGACCTCGACCTCTGCGGGGTCGATGCGCAGGTCATCTTGCCGGACGAGAAAATCCTTGGCCCCGAGCCCCACCACCGGGGCTCCTCCCGCGGTCAGCGCACGGAGGGAAAGCTCCACCGTGCGCTCGGGCGACGCGGCCGCGTAGACGTCGTCCAAGTGGAGCTGCGAGACTTGCTCCCTGCGAACGGCCTTCTCCTGGGCACCGGACGCGGCCGCGAGGGCACCGAAGGAGAGCAGCCCAAGGAGCCGAACCCAGCCTCTCACGGCACCACGAGGAGAACGAAGGTCGAGGGCTTATTCGCTCCGAAACGGATGCGGTCGCCCGCTTCGAGGACGGCGGGTTTATCGACGAGTTGCTCGTTCACGAAGGTTGCGTTTTCCGGGCGGAGCGGCTCGATCGCGAAGTAACCCTCCTCCGCCTTTAGCAGCGCGTGCTTGCGCGAGATCGTCATGGTGTCGGGCACGTTGGGAAGCGCCTCGGGCTGCCCTTCCCGCCCAATCACGTTTTCCCCGTTGAAGATCCGGCAGACGTGGCCGTCGAGCGGGCCTTCGACGCCCACGAGGACGGCGACCACCCGGCCGAGGGGCCGATCCACGGCGATTCGCGCCAGGATGGTTTGGTTCGCGTCCGAGGGGGGCGGCTGCGGAACGCGGGGAGGCGCCTGGACGCGTGACGGCTCCGGAGGAGCAGGCATGGCGCTGGGGACCGTGGGCTTCTCCGGCGCGGGAGGCTGATCGGCCCCGGCCCAGCGATCGGACTTCGGGAAGGGGTCGCTCGGAGGCTCATCCCAGTCGTGTGTCGGTCGCGGCCGGCGCTCTGGCTCCGGGTCTGCGCGAAGAACGCGTGTAAAGCCGCTCTCGCGGACTTCCTCGGTGTCAGGCCTCCCGCGAACGTGTCGACGCTTGCCGCGGCCAAAGAGATCCTTGAACCAGCCCATGATGGAATATCCTCGCGATTCTAGAGGCATTATAAGGATCCGCGGGCCGTTCTTGTGACCGCGACATGCAGGCTCCGCGGGCTCCCCGAAGAGCAGCTAGGGTCCACCCCCCGTGGAGGATCCGGGCGCGACCGGCACGTCCACGTCGACCTCGGTTTGTTCGGTCACCGGCCCCGAGAGGCGACCGTGAACCCGCACCCGGCTCCCCTTCGGGTAGACCTCCACGATCTCGAATGTTCCGATAACCTGACCCGCCTCACGGAACCGCCCCTTGAGCCCCGTCCGGAACCCCATCTGTTGCCCACCGCGAATGGTCGCAAACTGCTCCTCCCCTGCAGCGCGTTCCACCTCCACCACAACCGTTGTGACGGTCCGAAACGCCGGCGGGGGCGGGGCGGGGTTCGCGAGGGGGGGCGGCGGCGCAGACCGCTTTGGCTTAGGTCTCGGCGCAGCCTTCACTGGGCGCGCCGTAAAATTGGCCTGAAGTTGGTAGGGAATCGGTCCCGTCGCTTCGGGCTCGGTCCCGACCCAGATCCACTCGGTTCCCGCCTGAACCGGGCTCTCGAGCTCGACGCGTTCCCGCCCGCCTGCCCGCGTGGGCTGGATCTGGGAAAGACCTTTCTCGTCGCTCATGGCGAGGATGACGCCCGAAGGGAGGGCACCGGTTGGAGCGGAAAGCTCGATCCGGAGGGTCCCCTCCGCAGGAATCTCCACTTTGTACCAGTCGTCGAGTACTCCCTCGCTTCGGTTGAGCGAATGCTCGGCCAGCTGGCCGAGTTCGAGAGGCAGGGCCGTCGCGGGTGTCGGGTTCGGATGGGGAGGGCGCGGCGGCGGCGGTTTGCTGGCGCAGGCCGCCAGCGTTGCGGCCGCGACGAGGCTCACGATTTGCTTTAGTGCCCTTCCCACAGATGGACCTCTCATGGAAGCTGGATCTCACTCTCGCCGAGCCGGACCAAGGACATCCCCCGGGCGCAGTTCGCGCTGAGCGTCGTCTTGCGCGGTCCACCCTGCGCCCCTGGCGGTCGATAGAAGTCCGCCAGGATACCGATCGAGGCCGCCGAGGGTGGAAGCGGATTCGAGACCTCCCGGCTCTCACCCGGAACGATTGTCACGTCGATCGACGGACCAGCAAGCCCCGAAGGCTTCTCCCCGCGGAGCAATCCATCGACGCTCGCCTGCTCGAAGCCGATCGCGTTCTCGAGCGGATAGATCGCAAGGCGAACCACATGCGGCTGCCCGGAAAAGAAGTTGAGCTTGGGGCTCGCCTCGAGGCGGAGACAGACATGGGGCTTGGTCGGATCCATCCCCATTGCCTCGTTGGGTCTCCCTTGCTTGAGCGAAGCCGTTACCTGGTAGCCAAGCTTCCCACCGGTTGGACCGTCGGAGCGGAGCCAGACGAGGTAGTCTCCGGCGTCTACCGGCCAGCTCAGCCCAAAACGGGGGCGGCCAGCGCTCTGGACCTCGGCCAGCGTGAGCTGCTTCGCGTCGGCGAGCGTCAGCGCGAGCTGGGCCCGACTCCCCCCCTGACCAGCCACGGTCGAGACGACCACCTCAAGGGTCCCTGGCTGCGAGACCGTGACGCGGTACCAATCGTTGCAGTCCCCCTTCGGACCTTCCGCGCACTCGAGCGAATCGAGGAAAGGCTTATCGAGCTCCAGCTTCGTAGCGGCGTCGGGTGTCGCCATGTCGTGGTCGCGCCCAAAAAGGAAGCAGCCCACGCCACCCAGAAGCATGGCGAAGGCAATCCCGGACGAAAGCCATCGTGAGACTGTTCGACCCTGCAACTCTCCCCCCCTCAGTTGACTGCGGACGACGGGGGAGCCTGCGCCGCGGCCTTCTCGAAGCGAATGATGTCCTCCCCGCCCCGGCGGCGATAGCGCACGACCACGCGCAAGCTAGAGCCCGTGCGATCGCTCAGGGTCCACTGATACGAGCCATCGCTGGCGGGCTGCCCGTCTCGCAGGAAGGCCGAAAAGGCGAAAGGTCCATTCCACTCCCGCGGGAGCTCCTCTTCGTGGCCGTCGGCGCTGCGCACGTGGACCACGAGCTGGACGAGATCGCAGTCGGGGGTCCAGGTGAAGACCTTCTCTCCCACGCCATCGGAGTACTCGAAGCGCTGCTCGGGTCGGCTCGCGCAGACGAGCGTGAGTTCTTGCCCCGTCACGAACACACCGCTCGTTCCATGGACTTCCGACGGTGCGCCCACCAGACGGACGGTCTGCGGACCCGACGGCATCGCGCCACCCCCTCCGCCCCCCCCTGCCGACCGGCCTCCCGTCGCGACGAAGCTGAGAAGTCGCGGGCTAAGAGGCATCTCCCGGTCCTCGAGGAGGGGCCGCGCCTGGCTCCCAGACACAAACGGGGCGAGGACCTCCCGCCGGAAACGCTCGAGGGCGCCACCGGGGCCGTAAAGGCGCTCGTGGGCGTCTGGGGTAAGAGGGGGAGGGAAGGGAGCGACGACTTGGTCCTTCCACATCTGGTCCACCTCCTGCGCAGCACTCTCCAGGACCGCGGTAAAGCCGTTCAAGGTCGGCATCAGGAGGATGCTCTGCAGAGCCCCGGTCTGGGTGCGATCCTCGTCCTCGGCTTCGACCGGGACCAGCTCTTTGCGCACCAGTTCGATCGCCTTCTTAAACTCCGTGTCTTGGCCGTCGCTTACTTCCCGTGCGACGGCAAACGCAAGGTGGCTGCGTCCCCGCACGCGCTCGACGACGCTGTTCACGCTCTCGAGGCTCGCCTCGTAGCGGACCCATGGCGCCTTCTCCTTCTCACTCGGAGGCACCTGACTTCGCACGCCGTGGAGCTTTTGAACCCATCCCGGTACCCGCTTCAGCCAGAGTCCGTCGACGTTCGTGTTGTCATCGATCTTTGCCAGAAGACTCAGGTACGGGGAGTGGGTCACCCCGGCGTCGGCGACCGGTGGCCGGGGCGTGACCACCAGGAAGGTCGCCCAGCTCTCTGCATAGCGGCGCGTATAGTCCTCGCGGAAGCGGTTAACGCTCTCTCGCGGAGCCTTTCCGGAACGCTCGACATTCTCCACGAGAGCCGCGATCCGCTTCTCGTAGAAGGGTCGCGTGTAGCAACCCGACACCGCGTCGGGCACCCCGGGGCCGGGCTGCGGCAATCCCACCCCCTGATATCGCACCGGTGGTGCGGCCTCCGGGTGGGCGTTGCACCACGCCTCGAGCCGAGAGATCTCGAGCAGCCGCGGCGCCTCTTGGTCGAAACGTTCCTGCTCGTGCTGAACGCGCGACGCGATCTCCACGTCCTGCGCCCAGCGCACGAACGAAGCGTAGCCTGCGGAGAAGGCGGTCTTCTCTTGGTCGTTTCGGCGAGCGTCGCTGTAACGCACGAGTTCGGGGGCGCTGCTGATGTCGGAGCCTCGGGTGGCGAGGTAGCCGAGATCTGCCGCCAAATCCTCGAGTGCATCGAAGGCGTCGCCGTCGCTCCGCCCGACCCCATCCAAAAGGCTCCGCTTGGCCGGCTCTTCGAACTCGCCGCCGAAGCCTGCAACGAATGTCTTTTTCCCTCGTTCCACCGCACGCCGGAGTGCACCGCCGAATCCCACGCCGTAAAGCCCCGTGTTCCCAGCTTCGTCGTAGGTTTCGAGCGCTTGGCGCAGGCGGTCCAAGACGTCCAGGCTCAGTCCTCGGCCGTGTGCATCCCAGGCGGCCTGTCGGATGACACGGATCGCCGACCAGTTGTGGTAGAGGGAGATGCTCCAGAGCACCACAAGAACCGCCGCCAAGGCATAAGCCACCCCGAGAACGACGGCGCGTGTACGCGGCCCAACGCTCTCTGTCGGCACCGCAAGCCCCTGCTCCTCCGAGTCCAGCAGGATGCGGCGGAAGAAATCGCGTGCAAACCAGCTGCCGGGGGAAACCGAAGGATCGACGGCTTCCTTCGCCCAGGAATGGCCGAGCCGGTCGAGGACGGGGGAGACGACGGCACCTTCGCGCAGCGCGCTGGTCAAGTACACGCCGCGCAAGAAGGGCGCCTCATCGTAAAGGGCCGGTGCAAAGGTGCGTCCCACAAGAGTGGACAGGGCGCGCGAGAGTCCTGCGATCTCTTGGGGGAGCAAGAAGAGCCGCCGGCGCCGATTCGGATCCGGCTCGCGGACTAGGAGATCGGGAAGGGCCAGCTCGATCCGCTCACCCAGGCTCGCGAACCCGTCCCCCACGGTTCGGCCGGCGTCGTGCGGGTATCGCTCTCGGTTGGTCCACCCGAAAGCCTCCTGCAGTCGTGCACCCGCGAGGCTTGCGGCGGCGTCCCCAAGGCCTTGGATCCGGTCGGCCTGCGTCACGAGGAGATAGGCCGGAGGGTCGACACCGAGGAGATCCACGTTCTCGTTGAGATGCCGACGCAACTCGGAAGCCTCCGCCTCGAGCTGCCCGGCCGGCTTCGAGAGAAGGTCCGCTGCGGAAAGAACGATCAGAACGCCCTGTAGCGCGGGTCGCGGGCGGTACTTGCGCACGAGCGAGAGGAGCTGGCGCCATTCGCGTTGGTCGGGACCCTCATTCGCGAGGTAGCGACCCGCCGTGTCGATGAACACGGCCTGGTTGGTGAGCCACCAGTCGCAGTCCGTGGTGGGGCCAGTTCCCACGAGCTTCTCCACGGCTGCGGGGAGGTCGAGCCCGCTCGCACGAAGGAGCGCGCTCTTTCCTGCGCCGCGGGCCCCGAGGACCAAGTACCAGGGCAGACCGCCGAGCTCCCGCGCCTCGATCACAGAAACCGCTCTTCGGAAACCCTCCTCGAGACCGACCGTGGCACGCGCTTCCTCCCTCCGACGCATGACGGTCGCGCTGCCCTCGTCGACGGTGCCCCGCTTAAGCCGCTCCTCACGCTCTCTCGAGTAGAGCGCAAGGATCAGAAAGGCGAGGAGCGCGACCAAGATCCCGAGCAAGGCCACGATCACGTAGATCCACTTCCCGAGGAAAAAACCGAGAACTCCGGCTGTGACACCCGTGATGAGGATTGCGCCTGCGGGGATCGCGATCTGAGGGCGCTTCACCTGCTCAATGGCGTTTTGCCAGTCCGCCATGCGCCGCTCCTCTCGCCGCCTTAGAAGCTTGCCGGCAACGCCACGCCGCCGGCCATGAGGTGAAGGAGCCCAAGGAGAATTCCAAAGAAAGCGAGAAGGCCGGAGGTGAGGAGAAGGAGCGTCCTTGCGAGACGATTCCCGCGGCGCTCGT
Organism: Myxococcota bacterium; assembly: GCA_035315025.1. Classification (GTDB taxonomy): domain Bacteria; phylum Myxococcota_A; class UBA9160; order UBA9160; family UBA9160; genus UBA9160. The sequence goes on along the minus strand of DATFYN010000469.1, from coordinate 1,876 downwards.
CCAAGGCGATATTCACCTGGTAGGCCGCGGGCGTGAGACGCTTCTCACGACCGAGGTCCAATGCTCGTTCCACGCGGCGCAGCTTCTCGTAGGTTCGTGAGACGACGGCCCGACGCTCGCCCTCTCGTCCGGTGTAGTCGCCCTGGAAGCCGAGGGCCAGACACAGGAAGTAAATCTCGAGAGCGGCTGCATTTTCGGGCCGGAGTTTCTCCAGGTGTTCGAAGAACTCGACGCCGGCGCGTCTTGTGCCGAAGAGCTGGAGCTGGAGCGGATCGCTGTTCCATTCCGCACTGCCCTTCCAGCCCGAGAGGTTGGCCTTCTCGTCGATCCATGCGACGAGGGCGAAGCGTGCCTCCGCGACGTCCTGCGGGGTCGCTTGGTCCGCCTGCGGACTCCTCCCGAAATCTTCGAGCAGGCCCAGCATCTGGGAACGAAAGGCGCCAAGCGACGGTCGCCGGCTCTCAGGGGCCGCTTCGAACAAAAGAACCGAAGCGAAAATGTCAGCAGCACCGCGTGCGAGCGAAACCCCTTTCAAGCCTGATCCCCCGCCATCGCCACGTAGAGCACCACTGTCGCGTTCTGGAGGCGACCGAGGTGGAGGGCGAAGCTGAACTCGTCCCGTACTTTTGCCCATTCGCGGGCGTTCGGATCGACCCGGAAGTAGAGATACCCGGGCATCCCCTCGATTTCCGTCGGTGCTCCGGGGAGCCGCTCAATCGGCAAGCCCGGCACGTTGAAGCGCAGCAGGGGTGCCACGCCCTTAATCGAGCTGGCCTTCCCGTGGTCCACCACCTGCTGCACCAGTTGCTGGGTCTCGATGTTGTCCGCGCGGACCGCGAGGTAATAGGAGTTGCGCGGGTCCACGAGCTGCACGTTGAGACCCTTCGTCGCATAGGCCTGAACGGCGGGCTCGAACGCCATGGGCAGCTTAGAGAAGTTCACAGGCGCAATCCGTTCGAGCTCCTCGGCGATGAGATCAAGGAGCTGCCGGAAGCAGGGATAGAGATTTGCGTGGTCGTAGGTCGGGAGCTCCACGGGTTCCTCATGCCGAAACCAACCGAGCGCTCCGGCCAGCTCTACGAGCGCCGTGTAAAGCCCGAAGGGCGGCGTCTCGCCCGTGGATTCGAGATGACGCAGCACGGGAGCCATGCGCGCCAGCGTGTAGCGCATGAAAAGGCGCGGGACCGACTCGACCGAGACCGTCTTGGTCTGGCTCGCAGCCACCCGCACCCGCGCCCCGACCAAATTCACGACCCGTGAGAAGTGCTCGCGGAGGACGGGGCTGGCTTGCATAGCGAGCAAGGGCGGCACGTACGCTCGCGAGACAGCAAAAGGCCGCTTGCTGTCGTCCGTGGCCTCGATCTCCGCAAGCTTCAAGGTCTCGTAGAGGCCAATCTCCGCCTCCTCTCCCGAGACGAGGAGCCGAAGGTTCGGCGTCAGCACCTCCACCGAGCTCGGCGAGCCGCCCCGGTTTAGGTCGGGCACCTCCCTTTCCTCCACACGGAACCGCGCGCTCCCGCTCCCGTCCTCCCCATGGACGACATTGGGATCCGCCGCGCTCCACTGGTGAAGACCGAGGAAGACTTCGGTGCGTTCTCGCGAGGGGTCGAACTGTCGGTTCTGGATGCGTGCGTCTCCGGGATAGCGCACGATCGTTCCATCTCGCATCACGGCGTCGAGCCGCGTCACCACGATGCGGTGTTCGCCGAGGGCCTCCTCGTCGATCGTAAGTTCGCGGATTCCCCAGTGGAAGGGGTTCAGCGCCTGGAGGTGGTAGCGGAGCCGCGCATCGGCGAAGAGGTCATGCTGCTGCAGGTGCTGCGGGCGGAGGAACATACCCTCCAACCAGGCCATCGGGTTCAGCTTACCTGTGGAC
>DATFYN010000468.1:0-3229 GCA_035315025.1 Myxococcota bacterium | reverse complement strand
GCTCTACGAGTGGGAATACTCGAAGCAGCTCCTCTACACGCAGATCCTGAAGGAAAAGTTCAGCGAGGCCATGGCGGGCACCCGCACGCTGCGAGAGGCGGCGGACCGAATCGGCAGCGAGGACAACATCTTCTTCTCCGAACGCTTCATCGTGCCAAGACCGCTCCTGCGCGCGATCACGGCGAAAAAGCCGACGCTCCTTCTGGTGGACGAGGTGGACAAATCCGACCCTGAGTTCGAGGCCTTCCTGCTCGAAGTGCTGTCGGATTTCCAGGTCTCCGTTCCCGAGGTGGGCACTTTCACGGCGGCCCATCGGCCGCTCGTCTTCCTCACCTCGAACGATGCGCGGGAGATGACCGACGCCCTAAAGCGCCGGTGCCTCCACCTTTACATCGACTTCCCTTCGGAGGAGGAGGAGCGGCGCATTCTCGATATCAAGATTCCCGGGATCGACCAGCGTCTGGCCGACGAGCTCGTGGGAGTCATGCAACGTTTGCGCAAGCTCGATCTGAAGAAGACCCCGTCGATTAGCGAAACGCTCGACTGGGCCAGGGCTCTGCTCGCGCTCCACGCTACCGAGCTCGACGACGGGCTGGTGCGCGACACCCTAAACGTGATCTTGAAGTACGAGGGCGATATCCGGAAGGCGCAAAGCGAACTCGGGCGACTGATCGTCCGCAAGGCCGAAGAAAAGCGTGCCGAGCCTGCGCCGGGGTCGACCCCCCCGGCGCCCGCACCGCCCAAGAAGGGGACGCTGCACTAGGCGACCGTCTAGGGCGCGGCCGTTGGGGGCGCGATGCAAAAGAAGATCCTCGAGTTCGCGAACCTCTTGCGCAAGAGCGGCATTCGCGTCTCCGTCGCGGAGGCGCTCGACGCTTTCGCTGCGCTCGACGAGCTAAGCCTCGATGAGCGCGAGATCTTCCGTGACGCCCTGCGCTCTTCGATGGTGAAGCGGTCCGAGGACATCCCAAGCTATGACCAGCTCTTCGATCTCTTCTGGTCGGGCTTTTACGACAACCTGCGCGAGTCCTTTGGCGCCGCAACCCAAGGGCTGCCGGGCTCCCTCGACCTCGAGGCGCTGCTCCGGGCGGTCCAAGAGGGCATGGCCAATCTCGATCCCGGCCAGCTGGATCTTTCCGAGCTGGCACGGGCACTTCTCACCCAAGACCTCTCGCAACTTGAGAAGCTGATCCGTGAAGCGGCGGAAGCCGCGGGCGTTTCTCGGATCGAGAACCTGCTCCAGATCGGCTTTTTCAGCCGCCGCATGATGGAGCGCCTTAATGCCGAAGGCGCGGCGCAGGAGCTCCGAGACCTGGCGGCGCGGCTCCAGGCGGCGGGCATGTCCCAGGGCGAAGCCGAGGCGCTCCAGGCTTTGGTCGAGCGTCTCATGGAGGCGCTGCGCAAAGCGGTCCGCAACCTGACCGAGCGCGAGCTGCAGAAGCAGAACTTCGACTACATGGAGCGCTTCCGCCGCGAGACGCTGATCGAGAAGAGCTTCTACCACTTGACCGAGGAGGAGGTGCGGCAGATGCGCGAGGTGGTGAGCCGCCTCGCGCAAAGGATCAAGAATATCCTCTCGATCCGCCGGCGGCGCCTCCAGAAGGGCAAGCTCGATCTCCACCAGACCCTGCGGCGCAACATGGCCCGCGGCGGGGTGCCGTTTGAGCTCTCGTTCAAGCAGCGCAAGAAGGATCGGCCGAAACTTGTGATCCTCTGCGATGTTTCGTCTTCGGTCGCCAACGTCTCGCGCTTCATGCTGCAGTTCGTCTACAGCCTCCAGGAGGCGTTCACGAAGATCCGCTCGTTCGTCTTCGTGGCGGAGCTCGGAGAGGTGACACCGGTATTCCGCGATAACGACATCAGCGACGCCATCGACAAGGCGTTGGACGGCGGCGATGTGATCAACGTCTACACCCGTTCCAACTTTGGCTACGCCTTCCACAGCTTCTGGCAAAACTTCCTCTCCGCCGTCGACAAGCGAACGACCGTCCTCGTGCTGGGCGATGCTCGGAACAACTACAACGATCCCCGCGCCTGGTGCCTGCGCGACGTCCACCACAAGGCGAAGAATCTGGTCTGGTTAAATCCCGAGAGTCCGGGGGCTTGGGGTTTCGGCGATAGCGTGATGGACAAGTATCTGCCCTATTGCGATGTCGCCGAGGAGTGCCGAAACCTGCGACAGCTCTCCAAAGTCGTCGACCGGCTCGTGCTCTAACGCCGACCGCCCTCGAGGCGTAGAAACGAAACGCCCCGCCTCGGACAGAGCCGGGCGGGGCGTGACAGGGCGGAGGGCGGTGGATAGATGATGGGGGGTGAGAGGTTGGACATTTCGGTCAGAAATGTCTAATCCACCGCCGCTCCATAACCTGCGTAGATCGTCTCGGGCCTCCTCGGTTCGGCGCTAACCTGACCGGGCATTTGCTTGGGCGGGCCGAACACTGCGCATTATGCCCGGGCCGCAACGGCTTTGTCAAACGAGATTTGTGGCGCGGTGCTGAGGTTCTCAAAAATCCTTTCGGGGTAGTGGGTTGAGGGTGGGGAGTGGAGTCATCCGTTGAACTAAGAAAAGGCGCGCGCCCGGGCCCTCGGCCGCAGCGCTTTTGGGTCCGCACGTTCGGCTGCCAGATGAACGTCCACGACTCCGAGAAAGTCGAGAACCTCCTGCTCAACCACGGGTATGCGGCCGCGCGGGAGCCCGAGGAGGCGGACCTTTTGATCGTGAACACCTGCTCCATCCGCGAGAAGGCCGAGCACCGGCTCTATAGCGACCTTGGCTTTTTGCGCTCGTGGAAGGAGGCGCTCCCAGGCCGCGTGCTCGGGGTGGGGGGTTGCGTGGCCCAGCAGGAGGGCGACGCCCTCCTCCGGCGCTTCCCGCAGGTCGACTTCGTGTTTGGCACCCACAACCTGCGGCTCGTCCCCGCACTCGCGCTCGCCGCCGGCGAGGGCCAGAGGGCAGCACACACCGAAGAGCGGCGCAGCCTCGACCGCTTCGAGCTGCCCGCGGCCCATCCCGAGCTCTCCCGCAAGAACCCAGGCCGCGCCTACCTCACGGTGATGGAGGGCTGCGACATGTTCTGCAGCTTCTGCATCGTGCCGACGACGCGCGGGCGAGAGATCAGCCGGCCTGCCGAGGCGATCCTTCGCGAAGCCGAGACCCTCACAAAGAGCGGCGTACGCGAGCTCGTGCTGCTCGGGCAAACCGTGAATGCCTATGGTCGCCACGACGCAC
>DATFYN010000467.1:0-2348 GCA_035315025.1 Myxococcota bacterium | reverse complement strand
ACTTCGACAGCGGCGGCCTGGCCCTCGATCTTCTCCGGATGCAGCAGCACCCCGCTTTCAAGCGGATTGGTTCCCTGGCGATAGGCTGCGAGAATTGCACCCTCAAATCCGGGTTTGGGAGCGAAGGCAGGTCCACGTTCGAACATGACGACGGGGTCGGCGGGTAGACCGTAGAGGCCGGGGCGCGCGGTGTCTTTCAGCTCGATGCGGACCAGAGCTCCGGAGCAGAAGAACTGATCGCTTTTCACGTCGGCGAGGATATTGGTGACAGGCAGCCCGAGCAGATCGATCACCGCCGAAGACGCTTGATTGAAGGCGATGAGAGTGCCGCCTTGCTGAACAAACTGGCGAAGCGCATCGACGCCCGTGGTATCGATACCACCGGCATACTCGCTGGGAACGAGGCCCGGCTTGAATCCGTCGGTGAGCTGTGTCTTCGACATGTCGGGGAGGATGATGGTGTCGAAGCGGGCGCGGAGATTGCCGGCCTTGACTCCGGCATTGTAGAGGCTTTCCGGCGCGAAGCCGTATTTTTCGAGGATCCAACGGGTCCAGCCTTCGTCGATGGAGGGCTGCCAGGGGCGGTAGAGCCCAACGCGAGCTTTGCGAATGGCGATGGTTTGCGGGGTGCGCGAGGTTGAGACTGCGCCGACTCCATATTTCTGTGCGATGGAGAGCAGGTTGGCGCGCCCAATGCCAGTGACGACGAAGGCTCCGGTCTCAGGGCCTTCGGCGGTCTGGATATCGTCGCGCGCAAACGCCACCGACCCGCCAGAGGCAAGAATATCGTTGACAGCCATAAAACTGGCGTCTGGTTTGTGACTGAGGATGAAGGTAGGTCCCGCGCCTTCGACTGTCACGGAGAGCGGATTGATTTTCGAGACGAGCTCAAGGGCGGACCGCTGGTCTTCGCTGACCGGGTCGGTGACAGCGTCGACGTCGACGCCCACCTGCATGGGCAGGGTCCAGCCGGTGACGTCGTAGGGCAGTGTGACCGGCTTAGCGCTGCCGTCGAGGATCGCCTGGGGGTAGTGCTGCACTTCGAAGAGCTCTTTGGCGAGGCCGGAGAAGGGCTGGTCCATGAGGACGACCCACGAGCCGGCAGGGTAGTCGATGCCGTTGGCGTGGAAGGTGCGGGTGGCACGGTGAACTTCGAGTCCGTTGTCGAGAAGTTTTTGCGCAAGGAGAGCGGCCTCGGGCGTGTCGGCTTGCGGGTTGGGCAGCACATAGGCGTAAGGCGCGGAGTGTTTGAAGTGCTCGATGTTATCGTGGGCGGCCTGCCAGCGGTTGTAGAGGAGCTGCTCGCGGTATTTGGCGGACGTGTCGAGGACGGACATGGACGCAGCAACCATGTAGTTGACGGCGTCGCCCAGGCGCCACCATCCGCCCTGCCAGGGATCGGTGTAGAGGGTAAGCGCCTTCAAGTCCTGCGAGGGCTTGGGGAAATCGTTCACGGTGTAGAAGCGCGGTGTGGCGTAGCGATAGAGAGCGGTCTCAGTGAAGAAAGAAATCTCGTTGCGGAAGACGTGGGTGAAGTCGAGGAAGCCGGGATACCAGTTGTCGAACTGGTCCTGTGAGATGGCTCCAGGCAGGTGCTGCTCCTGAAGGGCGGCTGACATTTGCGTGCCGACGACGTTGAGCCAGCTTCGCATATAGGGGCTGATGTTGGAGGAGATGGGATCGGCGAAGGGCGGGATCCAGATGCGAGCAGGGAAGGGCGCGGTCTGATGCTGGCAGTAGAAGATGACCGGGCTGTATTCGATCTCGGTGCGCGTGACCACCTGCGACTCGATCATGTTGAGCATGTAGCCGTCGCGGTTGTTATCGTGGCCCACGTATTCCTGGTAGAGCCACGGCATGGGGCTGACTTCGAAGGATGTGCCGAGGTTGCGGCGGTACCAGGAGACGACCATGTTCTGGCCGTCGGGATTGATGGTGGGCCAGAGGACCAGGATGACGTTGTTGAGAATGGCGTCAATTTGGGGATCGCCTTGCGCGGAGACGAGCTTGTAGGCAAGTTGTATGGAGTGCTGGCCTCCGGCGACTTCGTCGGAGTGCAGGCCGCCGTCGATGTGGACTATGACTTTAGAGGTGCGCGCAAGGTCACGCGCCTGCGCGTCGGTAAGGCTGCGCGAGTCGGCCAGCTTGCGCGCGATCGATTTGTATTCGTCGAGACGCGCGAGGTTTTCGGGCGAGGAGATGACGGCGATCTCGAATTCTTCGCCGCGCGTCGATTTGCCAACCTTGAACATTTTGATGCGATCGGAGCTGGCGGCGAGCGCGTGGAAGTAGCGGATGGCGTCGTCGTAGTCGGCGAGGTAGAAGTCGTCGCCGGGGTTGTGTCCGAG
>DATFYN010000466.1:0-3519 GCA_035315025.1 Myxococcota bacterium | reverse complement strand
AACCATAGAGGCCTTGATCGCTATGACCCCACGGCCAAAACGACGAGCTTCATCCCGACTCCCGGCGCCATTATCTTCCCGAACTCGGTCTACGGCTCTAGCATTGCAGGGACAATACCCGTAGTCGCTACCAGTGGCATTGCTCCAGTCAACATTGGATTCGCTAACGCGGGCACGGGTGCATGGACTGATTTGTTCGACGTCCCACACATGCAGGTCATCTCATGCGGCTCTGCTGGTTGCAGTCCGATAACCGATATCGATTTCGCGCCAGATTTCTCTCCCGACGGAACGCATGTGGTGTTCGTGCACAGCTCTGCGTCGCTGTTCGCCAATGGCTCTGGGTCGCTTCTCGTGGCGGACCTCTCGAGTCAGAATCGGCCGATCACGCCGCTCGCCGGGGGCGAAGGTCCAGCGAGATATCCTGAGTGGTCACCCGATGGCCAGTGGATTGTGTTCGTCGGCGCTTCGAATGACCTATTCGTCGTGCCAGCCAGTGGTGGACAGACGCTCCAACTGACGAATGATGGCGCAACGCGATTCTTTCCCACCTGGCTGAGTGCGCTGCGGTTGCCGCAGTGATCAAAACAGGGTCGCTCCTCACCGCGGCGCTTGTGGCCGCGGTGGTGTTGCATACCCAAGCGTGCCGAAGGGAGATTGCGCAGGAGAGCACTGATACGGACAGAGTCCTCGCCCGCGTGAATGGTCACCCCATCACAGCCGATGCGATTCCTGCCGTGCGAGATCCGTCTCGACAGGATCTTCGTTCGAGGCTGGAGTTCGCGATCCAGCGACGCATCGCCGCAGAGGAGGCTCGCCGCCGCGGACTGGCCGCGACCCCGGAGATGCGAGAGCGCCTTGCAGCCATCCATCAGGAAGCGGCAGCACGAGAGGAAGCCGCACTGCGCGACGCACTCTTCGCGCGCATGAAGGGCGACCTTACATTCTCAGATCAAGACCTACGTGACCAGTACGAAAAAACGAAGATCCGCTTCGCGACCAAAGAACTCCATCTGCGGCGCGCGACCTTCCGGTCGAAGGCGGAGGCCGAGGCGGTCTTGGCGAAGCTTGGGCCGGAGGGGCGCTTGGAGCCGGCTGCCTCCGAAGAGATCGGCCCCGCGCCGATCGAGAAGCTACCCCAGGCTGTTCTCCCTGAAGCGCTCCAACTCCAGCGACCGGGCGACCGCGCGATCGTTGAGCGTGGAAGCGAGGCAGCGATTGTCGAGCTCGTGGAGATCCTCCCCGCCGAGCCTCGTCCCTTTGAAGAGGTGCGGGACAAGGTGGACGAGAGTCTTCGCACGTTGCGTGGGCAGGAGGCCTTCAACAAGGAGCTCGAGCGACTCCGTGCTGAGGCGAAAGTGGAGATCGATGAGGCAGCTCTCCGCGGCTTCACTTCCCAAGCTGCGACACCCTCCGACCACAGACCGTGAAACGAAGGTGGGAGGAGATTTGCCGTGCTGGAGAGTTCTCTCGCCCTCGGCGGCGGTTCTCCGCCAAATCCACATGAGACGGCCGTTCCTCACGCTGCCCATGCCCATTCAGGCTGCAGGCGCACGATCCCTCGCGTCGGCAATCGTACGGAGCGCCCCCCCGCTACCACCGAAGCGAACGGCCTCGAGGTCCTCCGGACCTCGGGCCGTTCGTATTTCCAGGGCCAGTTCAAGCTCCCCATCGATCCGGAAGCCTCGCTCGGAGTCCGGCCGGACCTGGAGCCGGCGCTCACCGAGGAGGGCCCGCAACGCCGCCCTTCCCTGCTCCGCGGTCCCCATAAGCCATGCCCCGAGATCCTGGAGCGTCTTGTCGATCGGGTCTCGCAGCGCCTCCAGATCGAACTCGGGAACGCTCTGTCGTAGCCGTGCGCGTAGCTGATCGCGCTCTCGCTCGAGCTCGTCGAGCACGCGCTCATGGGCATCGAGGTGGCCGAGCCGTGCCGCGAGCCGCACCAAGTGTTCGATCTCCGTCTCTACCTCGGCGAGCCGCGCGCGATCCGAGGAAGCCCTTGGTTCGGCCGCTCGCACCTGGGCCAAGTCCAGCGCCTTCTCGACGGCGTAGAGCACGAGATCAGGCACCAGGATCTGTTCCTGCATACCGCGCAGGAACCGCGTCTCGAGCTCCTGCTGCGCGATCCGCAGGTCTCGATGCCAGCCGCAGGCGTAAAAGCGGTTCGACCACGCCCGGAAGAATCCGCCACCACAGATCCCGCACTCGAGGAAGCCCGAGAGCAGGTGCTTCGCACGCACGCGATGGCCGCGCGCAGAACCTTGAAAGGTCCCATCCCGTGCCCGGCCGAACTGGGCCCCGCGCCTCCTCAGCTCTTCCTGCGCCTGCTGCCACGTTTCGGGATCCACAATCGCAAGCTCGGTGATTCGTGGCGCAGCCATTCAGACTCCGGGCGCTCGTGGCGCCGGCGACGGCCAGTCTCGTGATCCTTCACCCACTCACTGCGATTCCAGACGTACTCGCCCCGATAGACAGGGTTCATGAGCATCGAGCGCAGTGAGCTCACGGACCAGGAGGGCGGCCGAGCGTGCATCGTCCGAGGACGCGGAGGTGGGAGTGCCTCACCGTTGAGTCGGTGGGTGATGGCCCGCAGGCTCTCCCCCTTCGAGAAACATCCTGAAGAGCCCTCGTACAACCTCCGATTCTTGCTCGTGAATTATGACCCGCCGTCCGCCCGTCCCGTCGGCCGTGCGGTACCCACAAGGGGGACCGCCGGCTGCGAGTCCACGTTCGGCGCGGCGGAGCATTCCGTTGTGCGTGAATGCGCGCAGCCGGTCGAGATACTCGGCGTTCATTACACCGCCGACCTGTGCTCCGAGATTCGAGAGTTCAAGGCCCGTCGTGGCTTCGTAGGCCGTCCGCTTTTCGGCCCGCAGGCGATTGAGCAGCCAGCCGTGGTCCTCCACGTTGCGCGTGAGCCGGGAGAAATCGAAACACAAGAGCACGTCCCACTCACCAATCCGGTGGATCAGTCCCAGGAGCCCGGGTCTATTGTGGCGCGAAGCGCCAGAGACCCCCGCCTCCATCGTGACGAGCTCCTCGGCCACGGCCCACCCGCGCGCCCCGGCAAACTCCCGGCATCGCGTGACTTGGTCCGCAGGGGACGTGTCGGACTGCTTGTCCGTGCTCATACGCGCGTAGATCGCGCAGCGTATTCCGGTTCCTCCCTCCGCCATTCACTCCCCCTTACGCTCTGACTCTGGGCTCTTCGTAGCGGATCTGCCGGCCTGCGCGCGAACTGGTCCAGCGCGGCCTCCGCGAGCGCATCCAAGAAGGCGATCACATGCGGCGGGATCCCCTTCGCAAGATGACGCAGGCGTTCGCGCCTTTGCGCCGCCGCGAGATCAACGCGTTTCCCGCCGGGCCGAGTCTTTCCGGTCATGATGTCAACCGGTCTGTCATTCCGACCACCGCGTGAGCAGCGTGAGCGGCAGGAAACGTAGGAACTCAGAGAAAGGCCCACAATGGGAAATCTTGAGAAATTGCCTTTAGACAACGAATAGCGTATATCGTCGCAAG
>DATFYN010000465.1:0-10470 GCA_035315025.1 Myxococcota bacterium | reverse complement strand
TGCGAGATCGGCACTCACGGTGAAGTTTCCATACAGGGCGGTCTCGGGAGGCTGCTTTTCGAATGCGGCCACCATATCGAGCACCCCCGCGAGTGAGATGAGGGGCACCCTGGATACGAAAGACGATCAGGTCCGCCAGGCTCCCATCCTGGTTCTGTAGCTGTACCGTCGAGTCCGGCACCGCGCTGAATGTGCGACCGCCGAGGACGACCGGCCCGGCGCCGACGTGACTCGCCGTCAGCATCCAGCCGTTTCCGAGGCAAATGCCGGTTAGGCCCGAGACGGTGCCTACGTTCGCCCATCCCGGGTCGTCACGCGGTGCTGTCACATTTTCGGAGCCGCGGTCCGAGACGACGACGAGAGCGCAGGCAGGCGCTGCGACGGTCGCACCCACAAGCGTCGCTAGCGCGAGGAGCCCGCCGGCGAGGGTCGCAAGGGCCGCCTTCGACATCTTCCGGATTCTCGGGTGTGCCTCCGGCAGGAGTCGAGGCAACGTACCCTCTGGTCCCGTCGGGGCGTTGTCATTTGTGCGCGGGGTATCGTGGGACTCGCCATCCGGGGCCACCGTGCGCGAGGCGCCTCGCTCGGAGAGCGCGCCTCTCCGTAGTGCTACGTGGCGCGAGGATCGGCAGCATGTTTGAACCTCCGTCAGCGACGGCGCCTGCTGAGTTCGAAAGAGCACGAGTGCGACCTCCGGTACCAGCAACCAGCTCGCTAGAGGACTCGTACGCTGCTCTCGAGTCCCGGTGCACCCAGTGCAGATTCGAACTCCGCGCTCCGTCTGGCGCCGTGGATGCGGAAACCGCATTTCTCGTACGCGCGTCGCGCCGGCTCGTTACCAATAAAGTAGGTGATCTGAGCGAGTTGGTGGCCCACGATGGCTCCCTGTTCCAGTAATGCTCTAAGCAGCCGATCCATCAGTCCTAGTCGCCGGTACTGGGGGAGGGTCGCCACCCATTCGACGATCCACGCGGCAGGATCGTCGGGTATCAGGCAGGTGAAGTACGGCCCGAGCCGCTCCTGGCTTGCTCTCAGTTGCTCTCCCGACCAACCGAGGGCGCGCCCGACCTCGGCTATGGCCTCTCGCGGCGGGAGCCTCTGTTCGCCTTCGGCAGAAAAGCCGCTCAGGGCGGCTGCGAGGCCGCCGTTCAGCTCGGCCACGAGGAATTGGGAGTGGTGGCACCAGCTCGAACGCTTGGTCGTCAGCAGGTGCTCGAGGAAGCGGAGCTTCTCAGCCTCAGTCTCGTCAGCGAGTGCAAGGTCCCAGGCCCCTCGGCCTGTGTGAGAGCGGGACGCCGCCAGGACACAGCAGGCGAGAAAGGGCAAGTCGTCCAGGCGCGCGGGTCGCACGATGGGGTCTGCCATTCTTCTCGCTTCCTCCGTCCATGCCCCGAGCGGGCGGCTTCGTCGATTTGTGTCGGCGCCCACGTCACCTGCCGCGGCTCTTTCCTCGGCCGCTGAGCGCTCCAGGCTTTCGATTTCGGGGGAACCAAGGCACGTTTACCGGCAGCACGACGATCACTTGCGGTGGGAGTGTCTGCGCCACCATTAAGGCACCGGTTGGCGTACCGACGGTCTTCGGTGGGACGGGAACGGGACCCATTCCAAACCTCACCCTGGGATCGATCCATGGCGACTTTCCCAGTTTTGGCTTCGCGTTCGAACTCGGAAGCATCTCGGCGCTGACCATCGACTTCACTCTGGGGAGGCAGGTGACCGCCATGCAGCCCGTACCCGAGCCGAGCAGTGTTCTTTTGCTGGCAAGTGGGCTGGCCGGGCTAGTGCTGAAGCGACAGTTCCGAGTCCTACACTGAACTCGGCCGCCTCGCACCCTGCGCTACGAAGACCGGCAATGTTGAAGAAGCAACCTCGGGTTACTTCTGACGGTCCCGGGCCCTTCCCACCTGGGGGTTCTCGTCTTTGCCCCCAGCTTCAAATGTCAGCGACGGGAAGCGGGCTCATTCCTCAATTTTCGTCCGGGGCGGACTATGACTTCCTCCTCTCGCGTCGGCCATAGCTTTTTCGTTAGATCGACGACCGCGCGGGCGCTCGGCCGTGCTCTCAGGCTCGTAACCCGAACAGTGGCGCGTAGACCTCGTGATGAACCCAGGCCAGAAGGAGCTCCAGCGCCGCTACGACAATGGCGAGCGGCAGGCCGTCCGGCGCAAGGAAAATGTGGAATGCGACGATGTTGACAATCACAGGAGCAAGGATCAGGAGGGCAAGCGGTACCATCCCGAGCAATAGCAGTGCTCCACCAAGCACCTGCGTCGCGAATAGCAGAGGCAACATGTAACCAGTCGCCGCAAGACCGCCGAAAAAGGACTTTGCCGCGTTGGGCATCGGCGGTTGAGGCAGAAAGTGCAGAAAGCCGTTCAGTCCGAATACGACAAAGATCAAGCCAAGGAGAATGCGCGCAGTTAGAGTCAGCGCTTTCATGACTACCATTCCTTTCGAGAGAGACTTGTTTCGGCCCGCTGGATCGGGGCCCGACGGCTGCTCTCCCTCGGGCGAGCCGGGGACCCACGCGCCACGTAGGTTACACCGAGTCGCGGCTCTCCGACCGAGGCACCTTGAAGATACTCGCCAAATAGATCCGCGGGGGTTCCGCCCCGAAGCCCGGTGCCCCATTGGCGGGAAGTAAGACCCACGATACCGGCGCATAGATGACCACACCCCAACCGAAGCCGAGGCGTGTCGAAGCGATGCGAGGACGTAGCGGTCTACACGCGCTGGCGACGTGCATCCATTGCCGCACAATCCCTACGAGGCCGCCGACCAGAAGCAAGAGCGAGCCTCCACAACAATGCGATTCGGCGTCCGGTCGATGCCTCTCTGGCTGGCGGCGGGCGCCACGGAACTGGCGCCCAACCTCTCGCTATAACCGGTGCCCGAAGGGGCGTGGCGCGGGGTTCGGGGCAGGGGCGAGGCTCGCTGCGGCGGTGTAGTGGCCCGCGCTCTGGGCTCGCGCCAGGTGCCGGGCGTCCGGGTGAGCCTTGCCGTCGCACGGACTCAGTCGATCGATCGCCTGCCCGGTGGGCGCTGCCCGTGTCGTGGCGAACGTGTCCGCAGCCCTCGTACTTCGCAAACCTTGTCCGCTGCGAGCTCGATCTTTCGTCGAAAGGCCCCGGAGCAAATGGGGCTGGCCTTCGGGCCGCCCGTTGGCGGCCAAGGGAAGGAACACGGGGACGATGCTACGCGCGCCGCGTCGAGCTACGAGGTGTCGCCGGCTTCTACTGCGTTTTCGAGCGCGGCAGTGTCTCCGCCGCCGCGATTCAGGCCGATCCCGTCACCCGGGAGTGGAACCGCCATCGGCGCGCGTCCCCGGTGCAAAAGGGCGAACTCGTGCTTTTCCTGCGTCGCTGGCTTGCGGCCGAGGAAGACGAGGCCCCGTCGCCTACTCAAGCCGCGTGCTGGCTCGATCTCAAACGCACGTATATGGAGCTCCGGCCGCACCTCCGGAGGGTGTACCTTTGCGTACGGGACCTTGCGCCCTACGTGCAGGCAGCGAATGCCTTGGGCCTCCGCACGCTCCCCGAGGCGGAGGGTTTGCTCGGCCCTGACCGCTATCAGACCGCCCTCCTGGACTTCGGCCCAGAGTTGGTGAGCGCCTGGGTCGCCCGACTCGTGGAAGCGGAGCTCGGCTGGGCGGACGACAAACTATTGGACCTCGAAACCCATGAGCTCCTGCTCGGTGACCGCCGCGTCCCGCTCACCCGCCTTGAGCTCGCGCTGCTGCGTGCGCTGCACGACCGACAGGGCAAAGTGGTCTCGCGAGCATTGCTGCTTGACGAGGTCGGGGGGCTGACTTACAAGGGCGAGAGCAACGTCGTAGAAGTTGCGATGCGGGCTTTGCGCCGCAAACTCGGACCAGAGGCGGATCGTCTCGCGACGGTGCGCGGTGTTGGCTACTGGCTACGCGTTTAGACCGGTCGCGCAACAATGCTCGAGTTCGCGCCTTTCCTGGGTCAGAGAGATGCAGCGGCGTTTGGGCGTGGGCTCAAGGCCGGACTGGAAGGCCCGTGGAACGGCGCACCGTTCGGGAAGGCTAAGGAGAAATCAGAGGGATGAGTACAAGTGTGCTGGTCAGGTCGTTCCCCTGGAGAACGCGATGAGCGAGACGAAGGAGAGCCTCTACAAGCGCCTCGGCGGTTACGATGCGATCGCGACCGTGGCAAACGATCTGCTGCCCCGACTCCAAGGGGACCCACAGCTCAGTCGCTTCTGGGCGCATCGCGGGGAAGACAGTGTCCATCGCGAGAAGCAGCTTCTGATCGACTTCCTCTGCGCAAGCGCGGGCGGACCCATGTACTACAAGGGCAGGGACATGGCGCTGAGCCATCGAGGCATGGGTATCAGCGAGAGCGACTGGAACGCATTCCTCAGCCATGCTGCCGCGACCCTGGCGAAGCTCCGAGTGCCCGACGCCGAACAGCGCGACGTGGTCGCGTTTGTCCAGAGTCTAAAAAAGGACATCGTTGAGTAGCCGGCGATCGGCGCCACCGTGCCGCTTCGCCGCGCGCCGTAGGTCCGGATACGACGCGAGCACACCCCGGGCGGGCCGTCGCGGTAGGATCTTTGGGTCTACTGGGGTCCTGTGGTCCCAACTCCTCGGATTTTAGACCACCAATTGAATCCGAAGCGAAACCACAAAGGACTTTACCGGGACCTCGGGTGGGTCCTTGGAGAATCGTTGTCCCTCGTCATCGTAGACCTATCGGCATGGCCAGTGAGGATAGGGCGCCGAGTAACTCGGATACCCGCGGACCCCAAAGCGCGGCAGCGGGACGAAGAAAGGCGGGAAGGGCGGGGCCACAAAGTACACCCGACCGTCCCCGTGGTCGTGACAAAAATGCCTGCGGTGGTGGCGAGGGCGCCAGTCATCGTCGTCGTGCCAGGCGAGTGCGCGGGGCGCAGCCAACACAATCACCGCTGCACAGAGCAGCGCGGTGCAGAAATGGATCCCGTTCCAGGGATTGCGGCGAAGTGGCAGCCTCATCTTCGGGCCCTCCTCTGGCCTTTGTCCTGGTTCGACGGGTACGCCCTTAAAGCCTTATGAAGGGCCCCTAGGATTCGCGCACCGCCAAGCTCATCGCGAAGCCGATCCCCAGGGCATGGACGGGGACGCGTCCAAAAGCTCAGGTGCACATGGCGTCCGAGGGCGGGAGCTCGATGCGCGGCACGCTCGGGCATTGCCCCCACCTCATGCTGCTCTGGCTCGGGGGCTCATCGTTCCGTCCTTCTCGGGTCAAAAGGCCAGCAAAAGCGCATTCTTTTGAGAGGGCGCGGGCAACCGCTTCGACGCTTTTGTGGGTGCATCCGTGGAGGACGTGGGATATCCGAATTCGCGGCTTGGTGTGTGCTCGCTCACTCCATCCACGTGACCATTCCCGTTGTCACGTCATAGATCGCGCCCACGAGACCTAGCTCGCCTCGGGCAATCATCCCGTCGAGGATTGAGCTGCGCTTGCGGATTGCCTCCATCGTGAGCTTCACATTCATTTCCGTGACAGCGCGAACGAAGTCGGGGTTCTTTGAACTGCGCGGGCCAGGTACATCGGTGACAGCATCAACCGCCGGCCGAAGATGGGAAAGGGTCGTCGTTAGATTCCCGAGCTTCACGTTGTCGCAGGCGCCCTTGATTGCTCCGCATTCGGTGTGACCCAACACAACGATGAGCTTTGATCCAGCCACTTTGGATGCGAACTCGAGGCTCCCTAAGATCTCGTCATCTACGAAGTTCCCAGCGATACGCGCGCTGAACAGTTCGCCCAACCCCTGATCAAAGATGATCTCAGGTGCACTGCGCGAGTCGATGCACGCGAGGACGCTTGCAAGGGGATACTGGCCGTTGCTGGTCTCCTTTACCTGCGCGCGGTAGTCGCGCTCGAACGAGAGGCCGGCGACGAAGCGCGCATTGCCATCGCGCAAGCGTTGGAGGACGTCCGCCGGTCGGGTGGCAGCCTGAGTCTCCGCCGTCGGCGTCGCGGTCTCCTTTTGGGCTGAGGTGGCCGGAGGGAGGTGAGCGCACTCCGCGGTAGCCAGGACAGTGAAAAGAGCGGTTGCGAGTGAAAGGCGTCGCGATCCAGTGACCACGGATTGTGCTCCTCTCAAAGACAGTGTCACAATTCGAGCAATCTCTTCGCCCGAAGAAGCGCTTGCGATCTTCCTCTGGTGCAGGCGGGTCAAGCTCCAGCCGCATTCCCCCACGAACAGCCGATGCTGCTGAATCGTCCTCGTCGAACGCTAGCCTGGGCCAGTCAATGCGGCGCGCTCCCCAAAACCGCCCGGTTCGGGTCCTGGTTCGGTGAACTCGACCGGCGCCGAGTTTAGTTCGGCGCTTTGGCTTCTCTCATCCGGACCCCTCGCAGCGTGGTGTGCGTTGGCACATATCGCGAGCCCCCGACACCCTGGATGTCAATCTCGATCAGAATGGATCCGTCGGGCTGAAGCCGCGCCTTGGACTCGGATGCGAGGCGCGGGCCGAAGCGCTTGGGGACGAAGGCGAACTGGCTGTCCACGCCTGGCACGGTGGCCCAGACGATCTGGGTCGTCGCTGTGCCCTCGAGCCCCGCTCCCTTCACCGCGCCATCGCCTTTTCCGACCACTTGCGCCCGTGCGCTGGGACCCTGCGGCGTCGGAAGCTCGGTTTGGAGGTCGAAGGTGGCGGTATAGGCGTCGCCCTCTTGTACCAGGATGATCGTGCCCTCGAGAGGCCGGGAGTTCGTCGTGCCCTTCTCGATCGTCTTGCCGCTCACCCGGTAGGCACCAGAGAAGTCCGGTCTTGCCTTGGCAGGTACAACGGCGGCGGGCGCGCTGCTTACCTCGGGTACCGTCTTTTGCGCGGAACCGCGCCCGCACCGCGGGGAAGGAGAGGAGGGTAAGGAGGCAGCTTGAAGCGGCGAGGGTGTGGGCGGTCATGGCAGACCTCCGCTCTCATCCCCGCGTTCATCCTACGCTTCCGAAGGGCAACCGGCCGGAGTTCTTTTGGAGAGACGAGCGGTCTCGTTGCCCACGAGCCCAGGTGCGTTATTGAGCCCACCGCGCCCTTCTCGGGCCCTCCACGCCCGGGGCAGGGACGCTCGCTCCCTCGCGCACAAAGACGAGAATCAAGTCGAGCGGGACCGGGAGTGTGATCGTCCCCGGGCCTTTGTACGCCTGCGTTGGATCCCAGTAGCTACGCCAGCTTCCCGTAGGGAAGTACACCTCTCGGCTTCGCTGGCCGACGCGCCAGACGGGGGCCACCATCAAGTCCGGGCCAAACATGTACTGGTCCCATCGGTCCGTCAGCTGTGGGTCCTTGCGATCGAAGAAAGCCATCGGTCGGACAATCGGCATGCCCGTTGCGCCGGCCTGCGCTGCAGCGGAGACGATGTAGGACTGAAGCGCGACTCGAAGCTGAGTATAGCGACGATAGATCTCGATCATCTCTTCGTCATAATGCGGTGTAGTAGGCATCTTCCAGGGCGCGTGGAAACCTTGGCCCCCAATTTCCATGATCCCCGAGAAGGCACTGAACTCGAGCCAACGCGCAAATACCTCCCGGTCCTTGAACTCGTAGTAGCCCCCGGTGTCCGAGCCCCAAATGGGCGCTCCGAGGAATGCTGCGCGCTGCTGGCTGACAATCGCACTTCGCAGACCCAGGTCCGTTCCCGGACCCATGCCGAAGGACTCGCTCCCGGCGATATCACCTCCCCAAAAGATGGCGTAACGGGGGGTTCCGGTGTACCCAGCGCGGGCAATGACAAGGAAATCACCCTCCGGGTAGACCGACTTGAGGGCGTCATAGTGGATTTTCGCCTGCAGCGTGGGATAGTCGTTGTGCACTTCCCGCCCGGTGCGTCCGTCGGCCCAAAGGTCGGTCGCCTTCGAGGGGATGTGTTCCTCTCCACGATCGAGTTTGATGCCGCGAATCCCGCTGGTCCGTACAAAAGCAGCGAGCTTCTCCCGCCACCACGCCTGCGCTTTTGGGTTCGTGACGTCGACGATGAAGCTGATGCCGCTCAAATCCGCGCAATGGGGCGGGCCCACAGGTCCAGGGGCGAGGAGACCGAGCTGCTTGGCTTCGACGCCATGGTCGCCGGGATGGCTCCCGCAGGCCCACATCGCGCTGAAGATGTGCTTGTGATAGCCCCGCAGATCGAGCGCCTCTAGCATCGCCGTTGCGTGAGGAAGGCGCATTTCGTCCCAGACGAAGCGAGCAAATCCGTATTCACCGACCAAGACCGGCCGGTCGAAGTGGTAGACGCCGGGCGGGATGCCGAGTTTGTCGTACATGCTGACATCGTCGACGAACTCCGCATTCATCGAAATTCCGTCCAACGTGGCAGGGGGGCCGCCGTGCAGCTCATCTCGCCATCGCCAATGAAGAAATGCCCACTTTGGGGGAACGAACGGCCGGCCTACGAGCTTCGTGTACTCATCGAGGATGGCCCCGTAATCGGGCCCGACGAAGATGTGGAACTGAAGTCGCTGGTTCTCCGGTCTCTTGCCCGCCTCGAACCGAAAACTCACGATCTCAGGATCGGTGTTGGCCACATCGAAGGAACCGATCATCGTCCCTGCGACGGCAAGACCATAGCCGCGGGAACTTTGGAAGAATGGCGCGTACAGCGAAAACGTAGGCCGAACATACATCGCGATTTTCTCGCCACGCCGGTTGAGCGATCCCACCTCGAGCGGCTTGATCTCCTCGATCGGAACGTCGATCAATCCTTCAAAGATCGCAGGAGAATCACGGAGCCGCTCTGTAAGGCCGTAGATCACCTCATCCTTAGGTGAGTTCAAGCGGTCACCGAAAGCGGTGAGAGTTGTCGGGGTGGCGGGCTGGACCGTGACCTCGAGCGTCCGTGGCGTAAGCCAACGCAGCGAGACGGTTGCGGGACTGCCTTCATCGGTATCGACGGTCAGCGTCGCGCCCTGCGGCGCCCTCTCGATCCCTCGCACGCGCGTCAGGTGGTGAACCGATCCGTTCCGCTCATAGAAGACACCACCGCCCACCTGCTCGCTCGTGAAGAGGGGCTCGCCGGAGGGACCGACAATCCGAAGCTGGTAGGTGGAGAGGCTCACTTCCGCGCAGGCGGCTTCGGTCTTGAGCACGAAACGATCTTCGCGACCTCCCGCCTCCAGCGGATTGGCGGGGCACGAAGCGACGAGTGCAAGCACAAGAATGCCGATGCTCCGCGGGCAAAGTCCGAGGGGAGTCTTCAGTCTCGGATCAGGACGCAAGATCTGCCCCGAAAGGGGTGGCGAAAAAGACTTCGCGGCTCGCCGACGCTCTCGTAGTGCGGCGCATGAATCTCGGCGCTGGGAACGAACGGCTGAGACATTGCTCGCTCCTACTCTTGCAGAAGCGATGTGGAAATCCATGCTCGGGTGTCCCCGAGTCCGCGTGGCGACCGCCCCACGAAACCGTGGTTCGAGCTCGGCGAGTGACTCCTCGCGCGGGCTCGATGGGAATCGGAGCGGGTAGGGCCAAGGCCTCTTTTCGACAGCCCAGGGCGAAGCCAAGGCAGGGGGCGTTGCGTGTGACTCGGCGCTGCAGCGTGGGAGGCTGTGCTGATCTGGACGGCTCACCGAACTGGCTCCGATCCTTCTGGCTGTCGGCGGCTCGGCCCGGAGAGAGGTTGTGACCCCCTATTTGCGGGATTTCCCCGCGGTCTGACCCGCCCACCGAGATAAGTGTGTCAACCGTGTCAACCAACTCTCTTCCTCGCTCGTTCCAATGGAATGAGCGAGCGGTTCTTAGTTCCCGGCGGATCCCTCGAAGGGTTTCGGATCCCCCGTCAAGACTGACGGCTCCTTCGCTGGAGCCCGGGCCATAGGGACAGCCCGCGCGGAGAGTTCAATGTCCGGGCATCTTCGCGGGAGGGGACACTTGGAGGAAGTCTAAACCGCTCCTCGCGGTGTAACTGTTGCTGTGACCAAGGAGTTGGCACTCGACGAAGCGGGCAGTTTCGGCTCTTTAAACGTCTCAAGATGAAGCAACCGGTCATAGTGGGAGAGAGAAGCTTCTCGCAGTGTTTAAAGAAAATAGCGCTTTCAAAAATTTGGACCATCGCGGTGCGGATGGGTTGGTCAGCCCACTTTGTAGAAACGTCTTCGCTTCGAGCTACGTCGCGGTCGTCCAGCGCTCGCATGACAATAACGGGTCAGGAATGGGTCACCGTCATCCGTGCCCATACAGGATCCCCTCTGGGGGACGTGAACAATCAGAGCGACCGCGGTAGCCTAGTTATTCCGCATCAACCATCAGACAAGGAGAGATAGCAGTATGGCGTCCTCAGAAGTGAAGGGTCTCGTGAAGCAGCTTCCCGCAAGACTTGCAAAGGTGCGTGGGCAGCGCTCCCAGCGTCAATTTGCTCGCGAACTCGGAGTCTTCCAGCAAAACGTGAACCGTTACGAAGCCGGCACCACTCCGCACCCGAACTTCCTGCTTACGCTCGCCCTCAAGGAGAAGGTGTCGCTCGA
>DATFYN010000464.1:0-8373 GCA_035315025.1 Myxococcota bacterium | reverse complement strand
AGGGCGCGTGCGCGGGCAAGCCCTTCCAGCCGTCGCCCACCTCGACCTCGACGTTCGTGATGCCCTCTCCCGCGAGAACCGCACGGGCGCGCTCGGCGAGCGGGGCGAGGAGCTCGATCGTGTAGACGCGCTTGACGAGCTGCGCGAGCACGGCGGCCTGGTACCCCGATCCCGTGCCGACCTCGAGCACGACATCGCCCGGCCCGGGCGCGAGCGCCTCCGTCATCACCGCGACGATGTACGGCTGCGAGATCGTCTGTCCGAGGCCGATCGGGAGCGGCGTGTCGCCATAGGCGGCCTCGCGCAGGGGCGCCGGCACGAAGCGATGTCGGGGCACGCGACGCATCGCGGCGAGGACGCGCGGCGCACGCACGCCGCGCGCCTCGATCTGCGTCGCCACCATCAACTCGCGCGCGGCGGCGAACTCGCTCTCGTCCTCGGGGCCCTCCGGCCCGCCGCCGCACGAGACGCCCGCGACGATGCCGAGAAGCACGAGCACGGAGACGAGCGGCGGGGCGAGCGTCATGGCCCTCTTTGGGCCGCCCCGCCCCCGGACGCTGTCGGGCTCGCGACAACGGGGCGCGCCCTGGCGAGCCGACGTGCAAGACACGCTCGGCTGCCTCGGCGGCGCTGATGACGGGGTGGACTTCGAAGTCGACGAGATCTCGCCAGTGGGCGATCCACTGATCCACGAGCGCTGGATCTCGCTCGCGACGCCCGGCACGGCGATCGATCGAGGTCGAGATTGTGGCCTCGGGCCACGGCGACTTGAATGTGTCCCTCGCCCCCAAGAGTGAGTGGGACGTCTGCGCGGGGGACCTCTTGGTGCGCGAAGCGGGAGGGGTCTACCTGAGCTTGGACGGCGCCCGGCGCACCTACAACCAGCCTGACCCACGCCTCGGGGAGCCGATGGCTGCCGAACCTCCCGCCCTCGTCGAAGCGTTTTGCCAAAGGGTGCGCGGCTAACGCCTCTCCCGCCCTCGACTCCATGCGGGAAGGCTTTGGCAAGGGTCGCGTTTTGCCGATCCTCTTCATGGACCGGAGGTGTCGTATGCAGAAGATCTTTGGTGCCCTGTTCATTCTTGTCGCAATCTGGATCGCAATCGAGGTCTACACCAAGGGGACGGATGGCGCATTCGGTGGGCTCTTCGCCGACCATTCCCGTGCCCAGGCCAGCGTTCAATCCGGCGGCGCCCTGCCCGGCCGCGTCCGTGATCGGGTGAAAGGCGCGTTCCGCGCGCACGAGGAGCGCACGCTCCAGCAGACCGACCCCGATGATCAACGGGCGGAGCAGTAGTCCCGGCGAAAGCGCGCTAAAGCTCCCGTCGCTTCGATCAAGCGCGGATTCGAACGACCGGCCCTCACTTGTAGTAAAGAGGAGGCCTGACCAATGCCCCATTCGGAACTCGCGGGTCGGTGCCGTCCTGAGACCAAGGCGTGCTGACACGGTGTAGCAAGTCAGGGAATTGACACGCCCCCCTTCAAAACAGTGGTCCCCCGGTGAATGTCATGAGTAGGAGTGCCCAGACGGCACCATCTTGCGTAGCGTCCGACAGCTGTATTGGTAGAGGACCAGTCTATGGCTCCAGACTCCGACTGTGGCGCAGGGGTACCTCGCGTCCCGGCGCGACAGTGCCATTGGAGTCTCTCTGCGGGAGCCTGGAACACCCCAAATAGGGAGAGCGCAAGCCCCGACGGCCGTGGTGCGCGCTGCGGGCTGAGCCCTCGGTACCGGCGATTACCCAGAGCATGCGAGGTGGTGGGACTTTCGTGGGACTCGGGCCCGAAAAGCTCTCTTCTGCCCGCTGGAGGTCAGCTCTAACCCCCTAATATCGCAGGATTCCTCATGATTTCGATTTCCGCTGACCCCGTTGCGGACCTGAAGGTCGCAAGTTCGAGTTTTGCTGGGCGCGCCAGATTCCCGAGACGCCTCGGTCAGTTGTGACGGGGGCGTTTTGTTTCCGGCTTCTGTGTCTTGTGTCAGGGCCGTATAGGGGCGCTTCGGGGTCAGCTACGAGGAGTACTGCAGACTCGTTCCCCGGTGGGCTCCGCGAATCCTGCGGCGTGCCTGACCCGGAACGCCGCCCAACAAGCCGCTGAAGCCGCGGGCGGCGGGCGTCAGCCGCGCGAAAGGCCTTGGCCGACACTGACTGTGGTAGCAGCATCAAGCGCGGCCGCAGCTTAGTGGCCATTCGTTAGGCCGCGCAGAGATGCGGAATGTGTACTCCGAGAGAGCGCGCGATCCAAGCATTCCACGTCCTCAATGGCTTCGCGACGTGATCGTCGGCCGCCAAGTGCGACGGATTCTGAGGCTCAGATGAGGGAGAACTGCGCTCCAGCAAACGCGGAGCGCAGGACATCGCGGGTCTCGCTGTCCGACGCCGCCATGCGCGAGGCACCTCGTTCGGAGTGCGCGCCTCGCCGAAGTGCTACGTGCGCTGCCGAAATCTCAGCGTGTCGCTGCGATCACATCGCCGCCGCGCGCTTTCGCGCGCTCACGACGAGCCACAGAGCGCGCGCGTGGTGGACGCGAACGTCGTCGAAGCCCGCCTCGCGGAGTCGGACCTCGAGTTCGCGCGGACTGAACGACTCGACGCCGAGCCGCCGTAGGACGCCGGCCAGCAGCCCCAGCGCGCCCGCGTCGCGACGCACCACTGCGGCAGTGAATCGACCGTGCAGCCGCAGGACACGCGATACCTCGGCGAGGGCACGGGCAGGTTCGGGGAACAGGTGCAGCGCGCCACAGCAGTTGACGAGGTCGAAGCACGCGGCGGGGAACGGGAGCCGCTGCGCGTCACCGCGCACGAAAAAGAGATTGGCGAGGCGCTCCTCCGCGGTGAGTCGTCTCGCGTGGGCCAGCATTGCAGGCGAGAGGTCGAAGCCCAAGACTCGCCCACGGCCCACCGCCCGCGCGAACGGGCGCGAGTAGATGCCGGAGCCGCAGGCGAGGTCGAGGACGTCGCTCGCCGCGTCGAGCCGCGCGGACTCGAGGATCAACTGGTACTCGCGCTCGAAGGGAAGCCCGAGGACGAAGCGCATCACCCAGCTGCGGCGCCAAAGCCGGCTCTCGTAGATGCGCACGACGGCCGCGGACTCCATCGCGCGCTGCGCAAAGGTCGTCGTCCGCGAATCGGCCAACACGCTCTCCCCACCGATCGACTGGAGCCCGAGGGTAGACCCCACGCGGAGATCGGCCCACGAGCGCCAGCTTCGACTTCGTCGTCACCCGCGGGACCCTGTTCGACGCGGTGCCGCCCGTGTCGGTAGACACGCTTCGTGACCCGATCGCAGGCCCCTATACACGTAAACCGTTACTCAGACCAACCGCGAGCAAGGTCCGGGTGCGCTCCGCTAGGGAGCGGATCCGAAGGGGATCAGCGCCCCCACGTAACCCGGCGCAACGGGCTCCACACGGGCATCGTAGGCCCGTGCGAGTGCCTCGAGTTCCGGCCGGCCCGAGTCGTTAGCGAGCGAGTCGTCGGCGATCAAAAAGAGGGGCTGGCTCCGGCTTGCGACCCTCGCCTTGAGCTCGCTCCCGCGTACCAGCGCCCGGGGCCAGGCATCGCCCCGTTCGAGCGCGAACGGGATGTAGTTGCTGGTGAGCTCGCTACCGGTTTCGCTCACCACGGTGATAGTGCGGCCGAGGTAAAAGGGCAGCGAGGTCGGAAAGCATCGCACGCATACGATCTCGGCCCCGGCCGCCCTGGAATCGACTGCCGTGGCCAAAGACCGCGCCGACAGCCGCTCGGCCACGCGCATCCAAGGTCCGAACCCGGCGATCACCAATACCAGCGGCAAGGCGGTGAAGGCTGCCAATGCCGCCCGCGTGCTTTGGGTTCGCCAGGCACCAACCCCCAGGACCGCCAGAAGACCGAGCGCACCTGCGATGAAGACCCATCGCTGCGTGAGTTCTTCCACCACCATGGCGTCGAGCTGGGCTGCACGATGGTGGAGCCCCGGCAGGAGGACGACGAGTGCCAACGCCACTGCCAATCCCGCGCAGAAGGCTCCCAGGGCAAGGCTGGTGCGCCGAATCACGGCTGGGTGCGCTCCGGGAGAGCACCCGTGGGGCACGGAGTCGAAGCACCGAGACGCCAGCAGCGCGACGGGCGCGGCCACGATGAGGAGGTAACCCGGCAGCTTGGAGTGAGAGAGGGAGAAGAAAACGAGGGTCACGGCGATCCACAGGAGGCAGAGCCGCTCGAGGCTCTCCAGCCGAGCGTACGCCCGCCAGGCTCTCGAGAGCGGATCCAGAAGAAATACGCTCCAAGGAAAAAATCCCGCGACGAGAACCGCTGGATAGAAGTACAGGGGCTGGTTGCGGTTGAACGTGTCGGTCGTGTACCGAAGGATCGACTCCTGGACGACGCCGTAGAACGGGAAATCAGGGAAGCGGTAGGAGACACCCACGAACCAAGGGAGCACGATCGCGCTGAAGATCAGCAGATTGCGCGGCGCGAAAAGTCGCCGTAGCGCATCGCGTCGCCACTCGAGAAGGAAGAACACCGTCAGCACCAGAGCCGGCTCGACGAAGCCCACGGGTCCCTTGACCAACGTCCCAAGCCCGGCGGCGGCCGCCCCGGCCGCGTGCCAGCGGAAGCGCACAAGTCCGGGAAGCCTCTCGGCACAAAATCCGGCCAGGACAGCGGCGGTGACAAAAAACGTGAGCGCCATGTCGAAGATCACGAGTCGTGAGTACATGATGTACAGCGGGCTCGTGGCGACCATGATGACGGCCGTGGCGGCACGTGCAGTCGTGTACTCGCGCTTACAGATGGTGAAAACGAGGCCGAGGGTCGCGAGCCCCAACAGGGCAGAAGGCAACCGCGCTGCCCACTCGGAGTTGCCAAGAAGGTCCATCGAGAGCCCCACCAACTTGAAATACAGAGCGGGCTTGTCCAGATAGGGAATGCCGTTCAGGGTTGGAATCAGCCAGGAGCCGGACGCTTCCATCTCCCGGGCCACCTCCGCGTTTCGCCCCTCGTCCGGCTGGACGAGGGGGTATCCGCCCAGGCGCCACAGCAACGCCAGGCCGCTGACCACGACGGCTGCGATCCACCAGAGCTTTTGGGCGCGCGTCGCCATAGCGGTTCCGGCCTCGCGCCGATTGGAGCTATTGTGCAGACCGGCTCTGCTAAGGCGCTGAGACTCTTCCATCTGCATCAACTTGTGCGGCAGCCCGCGAAGATCAGCTCCAAGCCGGGAGGCTGCGTCGACTTCGCAGGCCTACGCACCGTCGGCTTGGCCACCGGCGTCTCGATCTGCGCGCGATACTTTGGCAAGATCAGCGATGAAGGTGAAGTTTCCATACAGCGGGGTCTCGGGCGGCTGCTGCTCGAATCCAGCGACCGCATAGAGCACGCCCGCGCGCCACCACTTCTTCTTCACCTTTACGAACGCAGCTCCGCCGGAAGGCCGGGCCGGCACCGACGTGACTCGCCGTCAGCATCCAGCCGTTTCCCAGAAAAATACGTGAGGCCAAAGACGGCGCGCCCACGTTCGACCATCCTGGGTCGTTGCTCGGTCGCGACCCATTTTCGGAGCCGATGACGACCAGAGCGCGCGCCGGCGCTGCGCCAGTCGGACCCAGGAACGTTGTGAGCCAGAGGAGCCCGGCAGCGCCGATCGCGAGGGGCCCATTCGCCATCTCAAGATCCTAGACCATATGGAGCGACCGGCTCCGCTTGCGAGTATCGTGCTCAGTCAAGCCGGGAGTGAGGGACCGCTGCGAACCTAACGGCGCAGCTCAAGGGAGAGAAAAAGGGCTTCGAGCTGCGGGCGACCGTTGAGGTGCTGGAGACGAAGCCGAGCCCAAGCGCGGCCGGGAAGTCGAACGCGCGCCGGACGACGCCTCTCTCTCTCATTCATGGCGTCTTCGTCTGTCCGTTGGCCTCTGGCGTGGTCCGCTCAACCACGACATCGATCCATTTCGCCCAGAATGCTCCCGGGTCGCTCTCGGCGTAGAGGGCATCGGTTATGTCGACCAGAAAGGCGCAGCGGCGAGGAGGGCGCGCACTGATCGTTCGAAGCCTCTCGGGGCCGAGGTCACGAGACGCCCTCCATCGTATCGGCCGCGACCGACGGCTCCGCCCGACTCAGAGAGGAGCCGCGATGGGGTACCCTGGGAGCGTGCCCATCCGCGAGATCCTGCCCGGTATCTTCCACTGGGAGGCGATCCATCCGGCGATCCGGATTGCGGTGAGCTGCCAGTACGTCGAGCCTGCGCGGATGCTCCTCGACCCGCTCGTGCCGTCCGAGGGGCTCGCGTGGTTCGAGCGGCGCGAAGCGCCACGCCACATCCTGCTGACCAACCGGCTCCATTCGCGCCAGAGCGAGCGCTTCGTCGAGGCGTTCGGCTGCGAGGTCTGGTGCAACGAGGCCGGTCTCCCCCACTTCGGCGAGCAGGGGGAGATCCAGGGCCTGCAGGTGCGCGGCTTCCGGCCGGGCGAGCGGCTGCCCGGCGGCATCGAGAGCCACGAGGTCGGCGTGCTCTGCCCCGACGAGACCGCGTTCCGGATCCCCGGCGTCGCGCCCACAATTGCCATTGCCGACGGCGTCGTGCGCGACGGCGACGGCCCGCTCGTGTTCGTCCCCGATCCCCTACTCGGCGATGACCCCGAGGTTGTGAAGCGCGGGCTCCGGACCGCCTATCGGCGGCTGCTCGCGCTCGACTTCGATCACTTGCTCCTGGCCCACGGGCACCCGTGGATCGGCGGCGCCAAGCGAGCACTCGCCGACTTCGTCGGGAGCGGCGTCAGCGACCCCACCTGAGGAGCGCGTTGAGCAGGCGCCGGTGGCGCGGCCCGTACGGCGGGTAGAAGAGGTGCAGCAGCGAGAGCCGCGGGCTGGTGAAGACGGGCCGCATCTTGCTGAACTCGACGAATCCCTCGAAGCCGTGGTACTGCCCCATCCCGCTCGCGCCCACCCCGCCGAAAGGCAGGTCGTGCTGCGCGACGTGGAGCATGCAGTTGTTGATCGAGACACCGCCCGAGAGGGTGGCGTAGAGCAGCTTCTCCTCGCACTTCTTGTCGTTCGTGAACACGTAGAAGCCAAGCGGACGATCCTTGGCGTTCACGTACGCGATCACCTCGTCGAGGTCGCGGTAGGTCTTCACCGGAAGCAGCGGTCCGAAGATCTCCTCGCGCATGATCGTCATGTCGTCGGTCACGTCGAGGACCAGGTGCGGCGGGACCTTGCGCAGGCTGTCGTCGAAGGAGGCGCCCGGCACGAGCGGGATCACGCTCGCGCCCTTCGCCTCGGCGTCCTCGAGGGTCGCCCGCAGGCGCCGGTAGGATTTCTCGTCAATGATCGACGTGTAGCTCGGGTCCTTCGTGTCCGGATAGCGCTGGGGCACGACGCGCCGCGCCGCCGCGACGAAGCGTTCGCGCGCGGCCTCGGGCAGGAAGAGGTAGTCCGGGGCGAGACAAGTCTGGCCCGCGTTCACGAGCTTGGCGTAAAGGATGCGCGAGGCCGCCTCCTCGACGTCGAAGTCGTCGCACAGGATCGTGGGCGACTTGCCGCCGAGCTCTAGCGTCACCGGAGTCAGGTTCTCGGCCGCGTCGCGCATCACGGTGCGACCGGCGTCGGCCGAGCCGGTGAAGAGCAGGTGATCGAAGGGCAGCGTCGAGAAATCGCGGGCCGGGACGCCCGGGAGGACCGCCACCACGTCCTCGGCGATCGCCGCGCCGAGCTTCTCGCGGAGGAGCCGGCAGAGCGTCTGCGAGTGGCTCGCCATCTTGATCATGGCGCGGTTGCCCGCGGCAAGGGCGCTGGTGAGCGGGCTCACCGTGAGGAAGAGCGGGTAGTTCCAGGGCGAGACGATGCCCACCACACCCTTCGGCTGTGGCACCAGACGGTTGCGCCCCGTCGCGAACAGGATCGAGATGGAGCGCTTCTGCGGCCGCATCCAACCCGGGAGCTTCTTCAAGGTGTGTCGGATCCCGTCGACGCAGGTGAAGAGCTCGAGCATCAGCGACTCCTCGGTGCAGCGGTGCCCGAAGTCGCGGTGGATGGCCTCGGCGATCGCATCGCGGTTCTCGAGCAGTGTTCGCTCGACCGCGCGCAGCCGGGCGCGGCGTTCGTCGAGGCTCGGGAAGGGATGCTCGAGGTAGGCCTCGCGCTGGAGCTGGAAGATGCGCTGCGCCTCGTTGTCGGGGTGCTCGATGCGGCGGAGCTGGGCGGTCTGGGCCATGAGGGGTGCCTCCGGGAGGAGTCTACCGCTCGAAGCTTGCCGAGTGAACCCTCGCGCAGTTTTCACCTCCTCCTCTCACGCTGCGTTCGCCCCCGCCGTCTTCGCACGCTCTTCTTGGACCGTCTTCCCAGGCTCCTCTTGGTTACCCCAGCGAGGCGGTGCCTCACCTTACGCGACATTGT
>DATFYN010000463.1:0-4282 GCA_035315025.1 Myxococcota bacterium | reverse complement strand
CCCAAGGGCCAGACGCCCGAGGTGGCGACGAGTGGCCAGCGCCAGGCCATCAACGCCATCTCGGCCGTCAACGCCCGGGGCGAGTTCTGGTTCAAGATCTATGCGGAGCGCCTCAACAAGGAGCTCTTTCTTCAGTTCCTGAAGGCATTTCTCCGCGGTCGGCGGACTCCGGTGATCCTGGTGGTCGATGGACACCCCGCGCACCGCGCGAAGCTGATCTCGAGCTACGTGCAATCGCTGCGGGGACGCCTCGAGATCCACTTTCTGCCGGGCTACGCCCCTGAGCTCAACCCCGATGAGTTCGTGTGGAACCACTTGAAGCACGAGGGGGTGAGCAAGAAGCCGCTCCGCCAGGGCGAGTCGCTGCGCGCCCGTGTCGAGGCGGATCTCGAGCGGATCCGGCGCAGGCCCGCCTTGGTGCGGTCGTTCTTTCGCGCCCCGAGTGTAGCCTATGCTATGTACTGATTAGTAACTGCCCGTTTTCGCAAAGATCACTACCTCCCAAATGCTTGGCGCAGACTTGGTGCAGGCTACGCGATGAACCGGCCAAGGAGTTGAACGGGCACTCGGAACTGTTTTCGTACGAAGATTCGTGGAGATTTCGCCCCTTCGCACAATGCGGCGGCTCCTCGGCCCTGTCGCGGCGACCGATGGAAGGCTCATGTTCGATTTGTCGACAGCCATCCTGGTGGCCGTCATCCACAATGTGATTCGGACCCGGCTCGACAGCAGCTCGCAAATCTTCCTCGATTAGCGTGACGGTGAGAGAGCGGAAGTGCTCTTTGCGCGCGGAGCGATTCGCAGCCTCAACGGGAACGCCCGCCGACCAAGCCGCGTGTTAATCTGCCGGTGTGGTTTTCGAGTGAGATCCCGAGAAGGCGGCCGCTTTGCGAAGCATGGGGTGAGCTTCGAGGAAGCTGCCACGGTGTTCGACGACCCATTCGCGGACACCTACGACGACCCGGACCATTCCGCGTCAGAGCGGCGTTTCCTGACCTTCGGGCTTTCCCGCCAGCGACGGGCGCTGGTAGTCAGCCATTGCGACCGGGGCAACAGAGTCCGAATTATCACTGCTCGGCCGATGACCCGCCGGGAGAAGCGACAACATGAAGAAGGCTAACGATCGGACACGAGACGCGCTCAGACCGGAATACGACCTTGCGAAACTGAAGGGCCGGGTCCGCGGGAAGCACTACAAGGGAGCGAAGTCCGGGACGAACCTGGTTTTGCTCGAGCCCGATGTAGCGAAGGTGTTCCCGGACGCCTCTTCAGTGAATGAGGCCTTGCGCTTGCTTGCCGCCGTAGCGGACCGCAAACCAACCCGCGCACGTCGATCCCCGAAGAAGCGCGCATGACTTCCTCCCGGGTCTGCTCAACGGATCCGCGCAGCTGAGATCGACCGGTTGTGCGACATGAATCGGGTGCTCGTGCAGAGGTCGTTTTAAATGCAGCGGCTTGGGCCTAAGGCCACTGGGCTCTTCTGCGTGCGATATGTGGACGAGGTGCTGGTGCTGGCGCCCACGCGGTCGAAGCTGCAGCGGGCGGTCCGGGTGCTCAACGAGAGCTTCGCGGCGCTCGGCCTCGACAAGCACTCGGACAAGACCTTCATCGGGCGGGCGGCTGGTATTCGTACCGGGCGTCCAAAGCGGCCCTCAACGAACTTGTGCGCAACGCGGCCGTGGAATTGGCGCGTCGATGCCCTGCATCCTGGCACGGTCGCCACGGCGCTATCCGCTCCCTTCGCGGCGACTGGGTTGGAAGTCCACACTCCCTCGGGGTGACACACCTCCGCGCCGCCGGCTTCTCGGTCAGGAAAGTGGCGAACCCAAACTAAACGCGGCCCAACTGCCCCCTTTCGCAAGGATCACCACCTCCAAATGCTTGGCGCAGGCTACGCGATGAAGTCGCCAGGGCGTTGAACGGGCGATCGGAACATCGAAATCATCCATGTTTACAAGCGCGCTCGAGTTCTCAGGAGGGATAGGAGCAGCGTGGTCCGCTCGAAACACTCGCCCGCGCCACAGACGGAGCGTAGTCACGCTAGACGTTAGGCACGCGACGCGTTATGATAGATGCTCGTGATCAGGACCTTCAAGTGCGCCGAGACGGCGGCGCTCGCTCGTGGAGAGAGGGTCAAACGCTTCGTGAACGTCGCCCAGGTGGCACGGCGGAAGCTCCGCCAGCTCGAGATCGCCGATCGGCTGGGAGATCTGCGAGTGCCACCGGGCAATCGCCTGGAGACCCTGAGGGGCGATCGCGCAGGACAGCACAGCATTCGCGTAAACGATCAGTTCCGGTGTGCTTTCGCTCGGCCAGGGGTGGCGCAGAGGACGTCGAGATCGTCGACTACCACTGAGGGAGAGGGAGCATGCGTAGACTCAAGCCGGTGACACCCGGCGAGCTCCTGCTAGAGGAGTTCCTGAAGCCGATGGGCATCAGCCGGTACCGCCTCGCGAAGGAGATCGGCGTCCCGGCGCAGCGGATCGGCGAGATCGTGGCCGGAAGACGGGCCATCAGCGCAGATTCCGATTTGCGGCTGTGCCGCTTCTTCGAGCTATCGAACGGCTACTGGCTGCGTGCCCAGGCGGCTTACGACACCGAGGTGGCCGAACGCATTCTGGGCGCGAAGCTGGCGTCCATCCGGCCCTGGACGCAGGCGGTTGCCGAGAAGCGTCGCGCGTCATCGCGCTCCTAGCCGACCGCGTCTCACACCGGCGCGACAACCGTGACGCCCCGCACGATCGTTCGGAAGCGCCCGAGCCCTGCCCGGGTCCAGCACCGCGCGTGGTTAGCTCGCCAATGCTGCTGGCGGCGCACGCTCACCAAAGCTAGGGCTTCTGGAAGAGGCACAAGTCGCCGGCAATCGAGATCAGACGGGTGCGAGGGCGCGCAGACCGGCAAGGACGCGAGGTCTGCCCAGGCTGATCTGGCGCGCCGAGATCGTCAGTGTCTCCGAGGCCGATCGGGTTTTCGGGAAGGACAGGCTCCCGAGGTTCGCTTCACGAAGGCGGCGGCGGCCCTCCATCCGGCCGGTGCGCTCGCTGTCTTCGGAAACGTGACGATCTTCGACCAATCTCCTGTTCGAGAGGCGCTCGACGAGGTCTACGCGCCGAATGTGGACACCGCCACACCGAGCGGGGTGGACCTGGACGAGTGCAAGTCGATCGACTGCCGCCTCGGGACGTCCGATTCTGGCGCCCCTTCCCCCAGCCGCCGGCCGCCGCATTTGTGGCTTGACAGACCGGCGGTCGGGATTCGGGGGCATCGCGGTGGTCAGCAGCTCATCGCCGATCCGTTAGACAGCGGCGGGCGGAGGCACCTCAAGATCGCGGCAAATCTTTCGCGCCAGATGCTCGTTCAGCTCGCGGGGACGTGGCACCGCCGAGGCATTCCGAGTGCGCCGGTTCACGTATACCGGGTGCCTGGCGCCTTCACGGAGCAGCTCGCATCCTTGCGACTCCAGGTGTCGAACAAGGTCGCGCCGCTTCACCCGGCCGCAATCTTCAGCGGTTCCCGGATGACGTCGCGGTCCCCGAGCTCCTCGCGGGCAAGCGTCCGGTTCGCCTCGATCACGAGCTCCACGGCCTCCCGCAGGTTTTCGCGGGCCTCCTCGAGAGTTGCCCCCTGAGTGTTGGCTCCGGGCAGCTCTTCTACGAAGGCGATGTAGCCTTCCGGTACCTTCTGGAAGACCGCGGTAAACGCCATTTCCATGGCAAGTACTCCGAGACCCGCATCTCCCGCCGGGTCTGCTGCCAAACGATGCAGCTGACGGCCAACGGTGCGGGCCAATTACGATGCAATGGTAGCATCCGAGCGTCGGGCGCTCCCGCCCCAGCGTTACCGGTCGGCGCTGTGGGCGGCAGCGGAGCCCCCATTGCGTCGGGCCGCATGAGTTGGGGCGCCAACCACAACGATGAATGAGATGCGGCAAGAAAGCTCGGCGCAACGCGTCGCTCGCCTCAACGAGTTCGCTCGCTCCCGCCATCCCGGGTTGGTTGGCGTCGAAGTTGTCCCGTGCGAACTCGACAATGTGGTGGGCCGGCTCGAAGTCACCGCCCCCCTAGTCGCGGGCACTGGCTACCTCTGGTCACCGGTGATCATCACGCTGGCAGACTGGCTTTGTGCGTGTGGCAATGGGACCTAACCCCAATCCGACAATAAATCGTCGCATCTCGGTGGCAATGACCGGGATGGAGGCGGAGTCTGGTGTCAGGCAGCGCGTGCGAGACGGCGCTCGATCTGCTCGATGCGGCGCCGTGTAGCCTGGGACACGGCAAAGCGC
>DATFYN010000462.1:0-2967 GCA_035315025.1 Myxococcota bacterium | reverse complement strand
CAGGTGGGAACGGGCGACCGCAGCGAACGCATCCGCACCTACAACTTTCCCCAGTCGCGCGTCACCGATCACCGCGCCGGGGTCACGCTGCACCGGCTCGAGAGCACCCTCGAGGGAGAGCTCGACGAGCTGCTCGACGCGGTCCGGGCGCACTTCGATGCCGAGTCCGCCCGCGAGGAGACCCGGTGACCGCGCCCGCTGCGGCGGAGAGGACCTGGACCGTGCTTGCGCTGCTACGCTGGACGACGCAGCACTTCGGAGCGCAGGGCATCGAAACTCCCCGCCTCGACGCAGAGTGCCTCTTGGCCCACGCCCTTGGCACGGACCGGCTCCGCCTCTACCTCGACTTCGACAAGCCGGTCCAGCCTGCCGAGCGCACGGTCTTTCGTGACCTGGTTCGGCGTCGCGCGAGCGAGAGGGTCCCGGTCTCCCAGCTCACGGGGCTCCGGGAGTTCTGGTCGCTGCCTTTGCGTGTCACGCGCGACGTGCTGACGCCGCGGCCGGAGAGCGAAACGCTCGTGAGTGTGGCGCTCGAGTTCCTCGCGGGCCTAGATGGCGAGGCGCGGGTGCTCGACCTCGGGACGGGCTCGGGCGCGATTGCCCTTGCACTTGCGCATCAGCGGGAGAAGGCGCGGCTGCTCGCGACCGACGTCTCGGCGGAGGCGCTCTCGGTGGCGCGGATGAACGCGCTGGCGCTCGGTCTCTCGGCGCGTGTCGAGTTCGCCCAAGGCCGCCTCTTCGAGCCGGCCCGCGGCGAGTGCTTCGACCTCCTCGTCTCGAATCCTCCCTACCTCGCAGAGCACGAGTCGAAGGCGCTCCCGCCCGAGCTCGCCCATGAGCCGCCGGGCGCGCTCTTCGCAGGGCCCGACGGCTACGCGGTGCTCCGACCCCTGGTCGCGCAGGCCCCGGAGTATCTCCGGCCCGGCGGCGCCCTGGCGGTCGAGGTGGCGCCGGCGCAGGCGGAGACGGTCGCGGCCTGGTGCACGACGGCCGGACTGGAGCGAGTCGCGATCCAGCGCGATCTCGCGGGGCGCGCGCGCGTGGTATCGGCGCGCGCGCGGGAGGGTGCGTAGATGGATCGCATCGTGGTCCACGGCGGCGCGCCCCTCGAAGGGACGGTCACGGTCTCGGGCTCCAAGAACTCGACGCTCGCGCTCATGGCCTCTGCGCTGCTCGCCGAGGGCGAGACCGTGCTGCACAACGTGCCGCGCGTGCGCGACGTGGACACCATGCTTCAAATCCTGGGCGCACTCGGCGCGCGCGCGCGATGGGACGAGCAGGACGCGCACACGCTGCGCGTCGCAGGCCGCGTGACCAAGCCCGAGGCACCCTACGACCTCGTGCGCAAGATGCGCGCGTCGTTCCTCGTGCTCGGGCCGCTGGTAGCTCGCTTCGGCGCGGGCCGGGTCTCGGAGCCCGGGGGCTGTGCGATCGGTGTGCGTCCCGTGGACCAGCACCTGAAGGGCCTCGAGGCGCTGGGCGCGTGCGTGCGTCTCGATCATGGCTACGTCGAGGCCACCAGCGACGGACTCCAAGGGGCCCGCGTGGTCTTCGATCTCAACACGGTAAACGGTACCCAGAACGTGCTCATGGCGGCGACGCTGGCGAAGGGCGAGAGCGTGCTCGAAAACGCCGCGCGTGAGCCCGAGGTGATCGAACTGGCGCATGCGCTGAGCGCGATGGGTGCACAGATCCAGGGGGCGGGCACCGACCGCATCGTGGTACGAGGCGTCGCAAGGTTGCGCGGCATTACGCACCGGGTCGCAGGCGACCGGATCGAGGCGGGAACGCTGCTGGCCGCGGGGGTCATCACGCGGGGCGATGTGACGGTCGAGGGCGTCGACCCGGAGACGCTCGAGACGACACTCGAGAAGCTGCGCGAGACGGGGGCGCTCGTGGAGGTCGGGAGCGAGCGGATTCGCGTACGCGCAGAGGGCGCTCCGCGCGCGATCCGCGTCGTCACGGCTCCCTATCCAGGCCTTGCTACGGACATGCAGGCCCAGCTCATGGCGGTGCTCACACTCGCCCAGGGTTCAAGCGTCGTGACCGAAACGGTTTTCGAAAACCGCTTCATGCACGTGCCCGAGCTGCAGCGCATGGGCGCGGACATCGCGCTCGACGGACGCTCCGCCCACGTGCGCGGAGTGGCTGCGCTCTCGGCGGCACCGGTCATGGCGACGGACCTGCGCGCCTCGGCCGGACTGATCGTGGCGGCGCTGGCCGCCGAGGGCGATACGACAGTGAACCGGGTCTATCACATCGACCGTGGATACGAACGCATCGAGGAAAAGCTCCGCAGCCTAGGTGCGGAGATCCGCCGGGAGGCGTAGAGCAACATGGCGAGCCGAGCCCACGACAAGCAACCCATGCCGATCCTGTCGACCTCGGAGAGCGGGTTCGAGGCCGCATTCCGGCGCTTCGTGCGCCGGCATGCGGAGCGCGATGAGGCGGTCGAAAAGACCGCGCGCAAGATCGTCGAGCGCGTGCGAGACGGCGGAGACCGCGAACTGCTGGCGCTCGTGCGCAAGCACGACAGCCCGAAGGTCCAGGCCCTCGAGGTCACGCGAGACGAGTGGGATGCGGGCGTAGAACGGGTGAATCCCGCCGACCGCGCCGCGCTCGGCAAGGCGGCGATGCGCGTGCGGGACTTCCACCGCCGGCGCATTCCGTCGAGCTGGGAGATCCGCGAAGAAGGCGGGGCGCTGCTCGGTCAGCGCGTGCGTCCGCTCGCGCGGGTGGGCATCTACGTGCCGGGCGGCAAGGCCGTCTACCCGTCGAGCGTGATCATGAACGCCGTGCCGGCCTCGGTCGTCGAGGTGCCCGAGATCATCATGGCGAGTCCGCCTGGCCCGGACGGGAGGCTCGCGCCCGAGGTCCTGATGGCCGCACGCGTGGCCGGCGTGCACCGCGTGTTCAAGATGGGCGGCGCCCAGGCGATTGCCGCGCTGGCGTATGGCACCGAGAGCG
>DATFYN010000461.1:0-27504 GCA_035315025.1 Myxococcota bacterium | reverse complement strand
AGTCTCTCGAGGCGCTCCGAGAAGGGATCCTCGGCAACCTCCGCCGCTTCGAAGGGATCGGTGCCGAGAGCGGTGAGGGGGCCCATGATGGGCTCTACCACTTCGCTCCGCACACCATCGAGAAAGAGCGGCTCCGTCGGCGTCACGCCGGGGCCCCGCCCTCGGTCGCACCGCGCAGCTCGAGCTCCTCGGCGAGCGCGGCCATCGCCCGCGCGGCGCGATCGCCCGGCGCATACTCGAAAATCGAAAGGCCCCGCGACTGTGCCTCGTCGATCTTCACGTGAAACCCGACCACGGTGTGAGCGATTTCCTTTGGGAAGCGCGCCTTCAGGCGCTCGAGCACTTCGTGGGCGAGGCGCGTGCGACGATAGAAGGTGGGCACCACCATCGTGATGCGAAGGGAGGAGTGGCCGTAGCGCAGGCGAAGCGTCTGGACGCTGCGGGTAAGCTCCGCACAGCCGTCGAGTGCCAGGTAGGTGAGCGGAACCGGCACCACGAGCTCTTCCGCGGCGCGCAGCACGTTCAGGGTGAGCGGGCCGAAGGACGGCGGGGCGTCGAAGAAGACGAAGTCATAATCCGCGAGCTCGGGAGCACGCCGCAGGGCGGAATCGAGGCGAGCCGTCGGATCCGCTTCCCCGCCCTCCCATGCCGGGAAGAGAGCGAGTGACTTGTTGGCCACGACGAGGTGGAGCCCCGGAATCCGGGTCTTTATGACGGGGAGCCGTCCTAGAGACTCGCTCGGCGCCGTATCAAACGGTTGGTTCTGCATGGGTCCCGGGCGATCGAGCGGGTCTCCGAGCGCAGAGTCGACCAGGAGCTCGATGGCGGAGCGGCGCGTGCGCCTCGTCTCGATACCGAAGACCTTGCCGAGCTGACCCTGGGGGTCCATGTCGATCGCCAGCACCTTTCGCCCGCGTTCGAGCGCAAGATACGCGGCGAAGCTCGCCACGAGCGTCGTCTTGGCGCTGCCACCCTTCTCGTTGATCAAGGCGATACGACGCGGAATAGACCACCCCTCAGGAGCGCCTGGCCGTGAAGTTCGATCGGTCTCGGGGGGGGAGACGAGATCGGCCGGCTTGTAGTGTCCTGAGGCAGCGTGCGATCTGAAGCTCGGACAAGGCGCGTACCGGCTTAGTACCCCCGCGCTCGTGGGGTGTCAACCAGCTTTTGCGGCCTTACGCCCTGCCTTTCGCTTGCTTCACCGCCTTCGTGAGTGCGGGCACGATCTCGAACAAGTCACCCACGACCCCAAGATTTGCCACCTCGAAGATGGGAGCATCGGCGTCCTTGTTGATTGCGATGATGAAGTTCGAGTTCTTCATCCCCACGAGGTGCTGGATCGCTCCCGAAATGCCGGCGGCGATGTAGAGCTTTGGCGTGACCGTCTGCCCCGACGAGCCGACCTGGTAGGCGTGCGGAAGCCAGCCGGCATCGACGACAGGACGCGAAGCCCCCATCGCACCCCCGAGGGCATCGGCGAGGGGCTGAACCACCTCCGCGAATTTCTCGGGAGCGCCGACGCCGCGGCCTCCAGAAACAATGATGTCGGCCTTGGAGAGGTCGACTCCCTGTTTCTGAGCCGTGCGCACTTCGACGAACTTCGCGCGCAGCTCCTGCGGCGAGAGCGCGACCTGAAGCGGCGTGACCTTGCCGTCGGCAGCGCCTTCGAAGGGCGAGGTTGCGCCCGGCTGGAACGTTGCGACGACGGGCGAGCCGGTCGGGACGAAGCGCGCATCCAGCTTGCCATTGAAAATGCGCCGCAGGAACACGAGCTTGCCAAACTCTTCGATGTTGAAGCAGTCGCTCACGAACGCGCCGTCGAGCCCCGCGGCGATGCGCGGCGCGAGGTCCCACCCGATCGGCGTGTGCGAGAAGAGGATGATGCTCGGGGAAGCTGCCGAGACCGCCGCGCGGACCACCTTGTTGAAGGCGTCGACGCTGTAGTGCGCAAGCAGCTCATGGTCGGCGAGGTAGACTTCGCCTCCCCCTTTTTTCGCCAGCTCCTCGGCCGCGGCCTGGGCGCCCTTGCCCGCAACGAGGCTGCGAACCTCGGAGCCCTGGGCCTTGGCGATCCGGCGAGCAAAACTCACAAGCTCGTAGCTTGACTCGCGAACCTTCCCGTTCTGAACCTCGGCGACGACGAGAATGCTGGCCATGCGTCCCTACTCCACGGGCTAGAGCAGCCCGAGCTCCTTGATCTTGCCCACAAGCTTGTTGACGATCTCGTCCGTCGAGCCTGTCACGATCTCCGCGCCCTTGCCCTTCGGCGGCGGATAGATCTTCTCGATCTTGATCTTCGCCGCTGCGCTACCCACCTTGCCCGAGAGCCCAAGGTCCGCGACGGACTTGGTGTCGATGGGCTTTTTCTTCGCCGCCATGATGCCCTTCAGCGAGGCGTAACGGACCTGGTTGATCCCGGTCTGGACGGAAAGGACGCTCGGCCCGGTGAGGTCCACGACCTCGAGGGCGCCCCCTTCGAGCTCGCGCTCCGCCCGGATGGTGCCGTTGCTGCGCGTCACCTTCATGACGCTCGTCGTGCTGGCGAAGCCTAGGAGCTCGGCCAGCATCGCGGGCACGGCGGCGGAGTTGCCGTCCTCCGCCATGAGCCCCATCAGGACGAGATCGGGATTCTCCGCCTTGGCAATCGCGGCGAGAATCTTTGCCACACCGAGCGGGTCGGAGGCGTCGGCCTCCGGGTCCTTCACATGGACCGCCCGGTCAGCGCCCATGCCGAGGGCCGTGCGCAGGGATTGCGTCACGCGATCCGGCCCGATCGACACGACTACGACCTCTGCTTGTCCGGCGTCCTTGATGCGCAGCGCCTCTTCGAGCGCGTAGGTGTCGTAGCTGTTGATCTCGAACTTGATGTTGTCTTCTTGGATCCAAGCACCGTCGGCGCGCACGTCGAGGCGTGCGTCCTGGTGGGGGACCTGCTTCAAGCAGACCATGATCTTCATTGAGTTTCGGGGCCTCCGGGAAGCGGCGCGCCAGGGCTGGGTACCGCGGGGGTGCCTCGAGGGCGGGCGAACCCTAACGGACGGCTTTCGGCGTTTCAACCGCTACCGGCTGGAAGCGGACTTGGCGTCCGGATTGGCTGCTCTGGCATGCCCTCGCCCTGAGCCCCAGGGCGGGCCTCTCCTGGCCCCCCGGCTTCCCCATCGTCGCCTCGCCGGAGGGGTGGAGCGGGATCGAGAGGTGTGCAGTCCGCGGAGGATTCCGAGATGCGCGCGCCACGCGGCCCGTCGCCCAGGAGGAGTTGCGCCCTGTGAGCGTGGATCCGTCTATCATGGGGCTCGCCTTGTGGCGCCCCGAACGGAGGAAAATCCCGCGTGAATGGCATTCACGACATGGGCGGGATGCACGGCTTTGGCCGGGTCGAGGTCGAGAAGGGCGAACCGGTCTTCCACGCGCGCTGGGAGGCGCGTGTCTTCGGGATGTCGCTCCTCGCCGGGCTCCGCCTGGGCGCCAACATCGACGAGCGCCGCCACGGCCTCGAGCGACTCGACCCTGTGACGTACCTGCGCGACGGCTACTACGGGCGCTGGCTCGTACGGCTCGAGCAAAGTCTCCTCGAGCGCGGTGTGCTCCGACCCGGGGAGCTTGCCGGGCGTCTCGCGGGACACAAGGCCGCCGCGACGCCGCTGCCCAAGCTCCCCGCTCCGGCCCGACCCGCCGAGCACCCTTTCCTGCGCACGGTGGATCGTTCACCGGTCTTCCGCGTGGGCGATCGCGTGCAAACGCGCAACCACCAGCCCGCCGGCCACACGCGCCTCGCTGGCTACACTCGAACGCGTCGCGGGGTCGTAGCGCGCGTCTACCCCGCCTGCGTGTTCCCCGACACGAACGCACACGGCCAGGGTGAAGAGCCGCAGCCCGTCTACGCGGTGCGCTTCGAAGGGCGCGAGCTCTGGGGCGAGAGCGCCGAGCCGCGCAGCTCGGTGTACTTCGACTGCTTCGAGAGCTACCTCGAGCCGGATGCCCACGCGTGAGCGGTGCCGACCGTGAGTCCAGCGACCCTCGGGACCTCGCGCTCCGCGTCGAAGCGCTCGAGGCGCTCCTCCGGGAGAAGGGTTTCCTCGACTCCGCGCAGGTCGACGCGATCGTGCGCCACTACGAGGAGGACGTCGGGCCGCTAAATGGTGCGAAGGTCGTGGCCCGCGCGTGGACGGACACTGCCTATAGGAGGCGCCTCCTCGCGGATGGCACGGCCGCCATCGCCGAGCTTGGATTCGGCGGGCCCCAGGGCGAATACATGGTGGTGCTCGAGAATACACCCACCGTGCACAACGTGGTCGTGTGTACGCTCTGCTCCTGCTATCCGTGGCCGGTCCTCGGCCTTCCTCCGGCATGGTACAAGTCGCCCGCCTATCGCTCGCGCATCGTGCGCGAGCCGCGCGCCGTGCTCCGCGAGATGGGCCTCGAGCTCCCCGCGGAGGTCGAGGTGCGGGTCTGGGACTCGAGCTCCGAGGTCCGCTACCTCGTGCTGCCGGAGCGGCCGGCGGGAACGGAGAAGCTCTCGGAGGACGAGCTCCGCCGGCTCGTCACCCGCGACGCCATGATCGGCGTTGGAAAGGTGCGTGTGGGAAGCGAAGCCTCCGGTGGCTGATCCGACCGTCGCCCTCACCGGTGCCGCCGCGCCGCCGCGCCGGAACGGCGAGCTCGTGTTTGGAGCGCCATGGGAGAGCCGGCTCTTCGGCGTCACGCTCGCGCTCTGCGAGGCCGGGCTCTTCCGATGGGAGGAGTTTCGCACGCTCCTTTGCCAGGAGATCAGCGCGTGGGAAGCGCAGGGCTCTGCGAAGGAGAGCTGGAGCTACTACGCCCGCTGGCAGGTGGCCTTCGAGCGGCTGCTGGCCGAAAAAGGGCTCTGCACAGCTTTCGAGCTCGAGGCCTGCGCACGCACGCTTGCGGCGCGCCCGTCCGGGCACGATCACGCCGATCTTGATGGGGCTACACACCCGAGGACGCGATG
Organism: Myxococcota bacterium; assembly: GCA_035315025.1. Taxonomy (GTDB): domain Bacteria; phylum Myxococcota_A; class UBA9160; order UBA9160; family UBA9160; genus UBA9160. The sequence goes on along the minus strand of DATFYN010000461.1, from coordinate 22,535 downwards.
ATCAAACTTGCCTTTCCTTTGCGACGCCTCCCGCAGCTCTCCCGCGCGGAATTCCAGAAGTACTGGTTCGAGGTTCATGGTCCGCTCGTGCGCCAGCACGCCGATGCGCTCGGAATCCAGCGGTATGTGCAACTCCATACTCTGGAGGATCCCATGAACGATGCGCTTCGCGCCTCGCGGGGGAGTTCCGAGCCTTACGACGGAATCGCCGAACTGTGGTGGAGGAGCCGCGAGGAGCTGGAGGCTGCAATCCGCTCGCCTGCGGGTCAGAGGGCGTCCCTCCTCTTGCTTGAGGACGAAAAGAAATTCATCGATCTTCCCCACTCTCCGCTCTGGATCGGCCAGGAACGGCTCATTCACGGGCGCTAGCGGAGCCGAGTCGCGACCTCACGCGGCCACTCCCGGGGGTCGAGCGGAGGATTTGCGAGGGCTCGAGGAACGCCAAACGCCCGGGCCCTTGGAGGCGCCGGGCGTTGGCTACTCCCGGAACGAGCGATCCGTAACGGCGCGCGACTGCCGCCCGCTCGCTACTATTCTAGATCCTTGCCCCGATCCCCGTCCTTCTCCTGCTTCTCCTGCTCTCCGGTATCCGGCTTCAGAATCAAAGTGCCGTCGAACCGGATGTACTCGAAGTTGAACATCTGGTTGATCGAGCTTGCGAGGGAATCAAAGGATCCCTGGCCGATGCGCTGGCTCTGAAGCCAGTTGTCCTCGATGAATCGCAGCACCGACGTCATGTCCGTCGCCGTGTGGTCGACGAAGTTCTCCCGTGCCCAGGGTGAAACCACGAGGAGCGGTTGGCGCGGCCCGTAGCCACATCGACCGAGCGCATGGGTGTTGGCCGGATCGATGCCCGGAAGGGCATTGCTGGCGCTGCCACAGGCGTTGGGGCCCGTCAGGGCGTCCGCCAGACCTGTGGACTGATTCACGATCGGACCCATCTGGTGGTCATACCAGCCGTCGGAGTCGTCGTACATGATGATGACCGCCGTGCTTTCCCAGTCCGGCTGTTTCTGCAGGAAATTGATCAGGTTCACCACGAAGGTCTGCTCATCCAGCGGGCTGGAGTAGCCGGCATGGCCATCCTGGAAGGCCTGCGCCTTGATGAAGCTCACCGCCGGAAAGTGGCCGGTCTGAACCGCGCTTACGAAGTCGGCGAGATCGTACTCGTGGTTGGCCGGACCCGCGTGTCCAATCTCGGAGATCGAGGCCGGCCGCGTGTGAGTCGGATTTGCCGTGGAGGCGTAGTATTGGAACCAGGCGTGATGGGGGATGTAATCGTTGGTCGTCCCTGCGAGGCCGGCCGAGCTCCTCTTGCAGCCCGTTGTGCCGTTTTGATTCTTGGCCGAAAGATCAAATCCGCCCATGAACGATCCCCAGCTGATGCCGGCTGCGCTCAGCAGGTCGCCAATGTTCTTTCCCCCCATCCGCACCTGGTTTCGCGTCGGGTTTGAGCAAACGTCGCCAAGCGGATCCGGATCGCCCACCACCGATAGCGATCCGGCACCGCCGTCGACTTCGTCCCCCGTTCCGTTGAGGGTCGAGATGACCCCGTTGGTCTGACCCGAAATCAGGTTGAGAGCCCCCGGCGTCGAAGGTCCGAAGGTGGTGCTGTAGGAGTTGTCGCTCATCGCGAAGTGCTGGGCATAGTTCCAGAACGCTGTCACCGTATTGCCATCGAAATAGCCAAGGTTAAGACCAGTGGTGCTGGTCACCCCGCCCCCTGCCGGCGGCGGTCCCGCGGTACCGACGAACAGCGGAAAGAGGTCCAGGAGCCCCATGTGAAACGCCTGCTGCTCTGCCAGGTAGTCGTGATCCTGGTCGGAAGTGACCGCCTGTGTGCGATCCAAGCGGAAGGGATTGGTGGCGCCGGCGCCATTGGCGGGGTCTAGGTTGGGGTTGCTGGTAAGGAGTGCGGGCGTATAGCCGTTCACCGTCGGCGTTCCGCGCGCCGCATAGAACGGCGGCTCGCCCGGCGGATTTTGTGCGTTCGGGTAGGTTCCGAAATAGTGATCGAACGAGACATTTTCTTGGAAAATCACGACGAGATGCCGAATCGGGGTTGCTGTCTCACTTGATTTCTGGCCTGCGTGCCCCGGGGCGCCACTCAGTCCTAGGGGCACGATCGATACAGCCAGCAACATGAGTAGCTTCCTGCACGCAGCCACCGCGCTCAGTCTCTTGGACATCCGTTCCTCCCTCCTTCGGCGCTCGTGAGCCACACACGATGGCCCAAGTCACCGAGGGAACAGCGATCGAGCACCAAGGTAGGGTGGCGCGCGCTTCTGTGAACGAAGCGCCCAGAAACGTCACGCAAATGCCGCGTCCCTGCGATCGGCCGTGACTGCGAGAGGACGGGTGAAGCCGCTCCTCTCACGACGTCCGGCAGCGGACCGGGAGCGACGCGCGGGAATTTTCAGAAGGACCCGTATTCCTCACGCACAGGAGAAGGGCGTGTTGTGAACAAGTCCGCCCTTACGCGGAGTGGCACTGGTCTTCGGGCGGAACGTCGCCGAGCGCACGCGAAGGGTCCGAGGGATCAGCGATGCAAGCTCCCTGTTCGGCAGCACGACGTGCGTGAACGCGCATTCCGCAGGATTCGAAGACGTGCTCCGCTCGCATTGCGAAGTACGCGGCGCGGTCTCGTTCGCCGCGCAGTACACACACCTCGAAAAGCGCGAGATGCGCTTCGGCCAGCTGGGGCCGAAGGCCTAGGGCGTCGCAGAGGGAAACGGCCTCACACAGCGCGGCTTCCGCCTGGTCCACCGCCCCCATTTCCGAGGTCGCGATGGCTCGTCCGAGGGTGCAGAGCGCGCGCACGCGCACGAGCCGGGGGGGCTGCAGTGCGAGACAAGCGCGAGCGAGTTCTACGGCTTCACCGGCGCGGCCGAGCTCGAGGCGACCGCGAGCCCGAAGATCGAAGGTGGTGGGCCAGCTGGCGTTGAGGAACGCGAGCCGATCGAACTCCGCAGCGGCCTTTACAGGCTCATCACGGAGGAGGTAGGCGTAGGCGCGCCACGTCGCTGCGATGTATTGCCCGGCTACCTGCCCGGCGCGCTCGCTCGCCTTCCAGGCCGAGTCTGCCGCCGCGAGGGCCCGCTCCGCGTCGCCTCGGAACACCCAAACTTTTGCTTGGAAGGCCAGGCAGAGGCCGATGGATAGTTCGTTCTCGCTCTCTTGCGCGATGACGAGGGCGTTGTCCATCGTTTGAGCGGCGAGTTCGATGTCTCCGCCGTCGCAGTGGGTCGCTGCCAGATTGGCGAGGGCATAGGCGCGTCCGCAGCGGTCTCCTGCCGCCGTCGCGAGCTCGTGGAGCCTGCGTGCGGCGCCCAGCGACCGCGACACCTCACCGTCAAGCTGGTAGAGCCGCGTGAGATAGGCATGTCCCCGACCCTCGATCGCTCGCCCTTCGGGGAGGTTCTTCACCAGAGCCACGCCGCGCTCGACCAGCGTCACGGCTCGCTCGAACTGATTGCGGCTCGTATAGCTGATCCAGCCGCCCTCAATATACGTACTTCCCAGACGGAGCCGGTCGGGTTCGTCTAGCCCCTGACCCTGCAACGTCTCAAGGACGGCTGCTGCCTCCCCGGTGCGATCGACGAGATTGAAGGCAGAAACGAGGGACAGGCCGACCGCCGCCCGAGTTGCTGCGTCCTCGACGCAGCTCTCCTGTACCAACTCCCACGCGCGCTGCAGGTGGGCGGTCGCTTCGATCCCTGCGCAGAGCTGCAGATACGTCTCTCCCGCGCGCGATAGATAGGGAAGCGCTCGCGCCGGCTCTCCTGCGAGGTCGTAATGCGTCCCGATCCGTGACGAGATCGGAGGGCTCTCGGAATCCGGAAGACTGGCGAGGGCTTCGGCGCAGCTTCGGTGAAGCGCCTGGCGTCGCGATCGGAGGATTTGGCCGCATGCAACCTCGCGGACGAGCCCATGACGGAAGTCGTATGCTTTGGTGCGATCGACGCACAAAAGCCCCCGCCCGCAAAGGTCCTCGAGCATTCGCGCGGCGTCGCCTTCCGCAGCGGGCTCGATCGCGCGCAAGAGATCCAGCCCGACGGGAAGCCCCACCACTGACATCGCCTCGAGGAGCCGCTTTTCTGGCTCGGGCAGGGCGTCGATCCGTGCCGCGATTACACCTTGTAGCGTTTCCGGTACCCGGACGGCCGCGCCACGCAGCGCCATCTCGAAACGCGCGGAGCGGCGAAGCTCCTCGGAGCCATCTCGAAGAGACCTGGACACCTCCTCGACGAAGAGCGGATTTCCGCCCCCGCGCTGCACCGCGAGCGCAATGAACGTATTCTCGTCGGGGAGCCCCGCCACGATCTGATGCGCGAGCGCCTTTGCCTCGGAGACTCTCAGGGGCGCAAGCTCGATCGACTCCACCTGCGCATCGTCTGGCCAGCGCGACTCATGTTCGGGTCGAGCGGTCGCCAGCACGAGGAGCGGGGCGGACGGTGTGCGCGCCAGCAACGCATCCAACCACAGTCGTGTCGATGGATCCATCCACTGGAGGTCGTCCACAGTAAGTAAGAGGCGCGTGGATCGCGCGGCGCGCACGAAGAGGCCATGCAGCGCGTCGATGACCTGCGCTCGCTGCATCGTCAGATTGGCGGAGGGGTTGGCGAGGATGCGCGCCAGTCGTTGAGCCTCGCCGGGATCCGGAAGACTCTCCGGCCACCGCTCGAGGCAATCGAGCACAGGCGCGAAGGCGCGCTTTGCGTTTGTCTCGCGACAGCTGAGCTCGAGGCACTGCAACCGAGCGCTCTCGCCGGCTCTGTGCTCGAGGACGAGCCGCGATTTTCCAATCCCGGCTTCCCCGCAGATCTCCACCAAGACCGTCCGGCCCGCCGCCGCGCGCGCCTGTGCGTCTACGAGCAGGCTGAGCTCGTTCCCGCGGCCCACGAACGGCGTGAGCCCTCGCGATCTCTCTGCGTCAATCCGTGTCTCGAATCGTCCTGGACCCGCCAGGGAATACACCCGCACGAGGTCGCGCAGCCCGCGCAAAGGACGGGGACCGAGATCGATGAGATCGAAGTACTGGCCGGCGCGGCGCGCGGTCTCCTCACTGATCAAGATCTCGCCCGGTGCCGCCGCTTGCTCAAGGCGAGCTGCCAATCCCACGGTGGATCCCTCCGCCGTGTAGTCCATCCGGAGATCTGTCCCGATGGAGCCTACCCAGACGGTGCCCGTGTGTATGCCGATGCGGAGCGCAATGGGGAGCCGGAACCGCGCCTGGATCCGCGCGCTGTACGTTCTCGTGCGTGCGCTGACCTCGAGAGCGGCACGCAGCGCCCGGACCGGATCATCCCCCCGGGCGCGTGGTGCACCGAAGAGAGCCATGAATCCATCGCCTCGGAACTGGTTGAGCGTGCCGCACTCGGCATGAATGGCTTCGACCGCCATTGCAAAGAAGCCGTCCATGACGCTGTGCACGTCCTCGGGATCGAGCGCGTCGGCCATCTCGAGCGAACGTGCGACATCCGCGATGAGGACTGTCACCTCCTTGCGTTCACCCTCGAGGGCCGATTGAGATTTGAGGACCTCGCGCGTCAAGTGGGCGGGCGTATAGGGACCCAAGCCGAGGCCTGGGCTGGGGGGCTCCTGCGGGAGATCGCACGGTGCGCCGCAGGACAGGCAAAATCGGCTTCTTTGCGGCAGGTTCGGTTCGCCGCACTTCGCACAGACCTGGCTCATCCGTCAGCCCACCTTCTTTCCACCTACGGCGCGCTCGGGTTCTGCACGGCCATGCGCACCGCGTACGTGGGGATGTTCGAGTTCAGCGTAGGGATCCACGTAATGAGATACGCCTTCATTCGCGCGTCCGATGGGACCGGAGGACTGATTGTCGTGGCGGTGGCATAGTGAAAGCTTGCCCACCCCTGTATTGTAGGACCGTAGCTGGGATCATACTGGACAATCGCGTCCCAGAGTGTGTAGCCATAGCCCGTCCCAGCGAGGCTCGGGAGCTTGCCTTGCGAGGGGTCGCCCACAAGGCCCGGCAAGAGGGATTTCTCGAGCCCGACATTGCGCTTGAGCACAATCTCCTCGCCGCCGTAGAGCAGCGGCTGCGAAGCCGTTTGAGTGCCCACCTGAGGGACAATGGCCGAGTCCAGCGGGGTGAAGGCCGCGGCCCCGGAGGGCGCTACTGGAAGAGGCAGCACAAACACCATGTCGTAGACCGCGTTCACGCGTTCATGGTTTCGCTGGAATCCTTGGACAAGGACGTCCCATCGGACCGATCCATCGGGTTGCGCAGTGTGTCGGTATTCGACCGTCGCGGAACTATTGTCGATCGCAAGATTGGTCGGGAGTCCCGGGGAGGCGGACTCGAGCGCCGCCACCGGTTGGCTTCCGACGATTTGCTGATAGTACGTGAGACGGACCGCCATTGATCCATCGGCGGCTGCTGCAGGAGCGGCCAGACCGAGTGCGCTTCCCACAATACCCACTACCGGAGCTGCCCTGCGGGCAAGGGCGCGAAGCGTGGAATCGGAAAGAGATCTCATAGACCATTCTCCTGGATGAGGGTTAGGGGAGTCCGGCCACGTCCTCGGAGCGCGCGCCGCTTTTGCCTCGCGACGCCGAGCGCAGCGAGGAAAGCAGGAGTTGCGATCGCCACGGCAGATGTAGGAGCGTCGCCGAAGCGGGTGTAGAGAGTCGCGTCCTCGCCGAGATCAAGACTCGCGGTCCATACTCGTGAAACGCCGGGCTCAATCGAAGCGACAACGTGCCCGCGCGCATCGACCCATTCGCTGGGGCCGGTGTTCGCGACGCGAACGAGAGGTACGCGACTCTCGACCGCCCGGAGCCGGGCGATCCGCGCCTGCAATGCGCTGGTCAGTCTCCCCGAGTCGGCCTCGTTTGCGATCGTGACAAGGAGCTCAGCGCCCCGCCGGCGCAGATCCCGGGCGAGCTCGGGATAGGTCGTGTCCACGCACACGAGAACACCAAGGCGTATCGGCGCCGCAGTTCGCGGTACGAGAAGTACGTCGGGGATGTCCCCCGCGGCAAAGCGCCCCGGCCAGATTCCAGCGTCAGCGAGTCGCTGGCCGAGCAGTGATTGCGGGGCGCTCTCGAACACCCAGATCGGGTTCACCTTGTCTGCGGCGACGATGACGGCGCCATCGGGTGTGGCAAGGAGAGAAGAGTTGCGCAGCGAGACCCCCTCGCCTTGGGCGAGACGCCAGACGCCGCTGAGAAGCGGCGTACCGAGGTGGTGGGCGATTGCCCCGAGAAAGGGAGCGCCGGCTGCGGGGCTGAGCCGCTCGAATGCCGACTCCGGCCAGATGATGAGATCGGGCCGATCCCCGAGCGTACGCTCCGAGAGGCTGAGGAGCTCCCGCAGGTGGTCGTCAAAGTGCCCGGGCACGTAACGCTCGTGCGCGCGAACTTCCGGCTGAACCCCTGCCACCGTAACGCGCCGCTCAGGAGTAGGCTGCGGGGCGGCGCGCGATGCTGCGGCACCGAATGCACACGGGAGAACCACGAGCGTGAGGAGAGCCGGCCAGACGCGCCGCGGGGCCAACGCCACTCCCACGAGCGTGGCGTTCACGGCGACGATCCAGAGCGATACCAGGTGCACGCCGCCAAGGGCGGCCAGCTGGATCAACACGGGATGATCGGCGAGCGCGTAACCGAGATGGAACTGGCTTCCGAGCTCGCTTGAGTACCGCGCGAGCTCGGTCGTAACCCACAGGGCGGGCGCTGCGACGAGGAGCGTCGGGCGTCCGAAGCGGCGGAGCCATGCCGCCGCAAGCGCGAACCCTGCCACAGGAAGCGCGAGCACCGGCGCAAAGACCAGGTACACGAGGACAAGTCCTAGCCTTCCCGTTCCGGCGAACGGTACCCACGCGCAGCTGAGCAGGAAGAAGACGAGCCCGCAGGCAAAGCCGGCGCGCATGGCCGAACGCGGAGGCGGAGCAGAGTCGAGCGCGGCGAGGAGGGGAACGAGTGCCACGAAGGCGAGCGGGCCGGTGCCGCGGGCCGCGAGAGCGAGCGCGAGGAGCAGGCCAGAGGCGACGCCCGCCCAAAGGGTCCGATTGGACTCTCGAAAAAGAAAAGCCAGGGCGCGAGGCGAGGACACACGCAAAGCAAGAGCAAGATCTGTTCCTGAGGGAGAAGCTGGTTTGGCGCCTTGAGAGGCGTGGAATCTCATTTCCGTCCCCCGGGCGCATCTAATTGATTCTTAGGCAGTCTCAAACTGATACACTTAGCGCGATGGACGACCTCGCCCTGCTCGATCGCATGCGCCTCGCCCCCGCCCTCCGACGTCTCCCGCTCGGCGAACTCGACCGGCTGGCGAGCCGCGGCCGAGTGCGGCGCTTCGCCCCAGCGTCATGCCTCATGGAGGAAGGAAAGCCGGCGGACGGCGTCTTCCTCTTGCTCTCCGGGCAGGTGGCTGTGCGCAAGCAGTTCGCAGGAGGCGAGGAGCGAGTCATCGCTGTTCGACGGGATGGGGACTGGATCGGCGAGATGGCGCTCCTCGACGATGGTCCGCGCTCCGCGAGTGCCTTTGCGGAGACGGCCGTGATTGCCCTGTGGCTCCCACGCGACGCCTTCATGGAAGCGGTGACCCGCAATTCAGAGGCCGTCCTGGATCTGCTCCGGACGGTCGTCACGCGCTTGCGCGAGTCCGATTCGCATCTGATCGAGGTGCTCCAAGAAAAGAATAAGGTGCTTGCGGCCAGCAATCTTAAGCTTACGCGCGAGAACCGCCGTCTCCAGGGCGAGCTCGACGAACGCTACGGCTTTGATGCCTTCGTGGGGTCGAGCGCGGCCGCGCGTCGGCTGCGCGCGGCCGCGCGCCGCGCGGCGGAAAGCGACGTACCGGTACTGATCCGCGGGGAGACCGGCACCGGCAAGGAACTCGTGGCCCGGGCCGTCCACACCGGAAGCCAGCGCGCGGCGGGCCGGTTCGTGCCGGTCAACTGCGCGATCTTCACGGAGACTCTTCTCGAAAGCGCCCTGTTTGGGCACGCCCGGGGCGCGTTTACCGGCGCCTCGTGCGCGAAGGCTGGGCTCGTCGAAGCCGCCGACGGTGGAACGCTGTTTCTCGACGAGATCGCGGACATGCCGACTGCGCTGCAAGGGGCGCTCCTGCGCTTCCTTGAGCTCGGTGAGTTCCGTCGCTTGGGCGAGACCGAGGTCCGGCACTCCCGCGCGCGTGTCATCGCCGCGACGCATCACGATCTCGAATCGGCGGTCCGGAGCGGAGCTTTCCGGAGGGATCTCTTCTATCGCCTCGATGTGCTCTCGATCGTGATTCCACCGCTGCGAGAGCGCGAGGACGATATCCCGGAGCTCGTGCGTTATGTCGCGGCGCGCGTGGCGGAGCGACTTCGCACCGAGCCCCTGCGGTTCGATCCCGCCGCTGTGGTCCGGATCTGCGCGTACGACTTTCCCGGCAATGTGCGCGAGCTCGAGAACGAAGTCGAAAGGCTCTATGCGCTGCTCGGTCCGGCAGCTCTTGTGACCCCGGAAGCGCTCTCCCCGAAGATGCTCCAGGGGACCATGCCCCAAGGCGGCCACTATGCCGACGCCGTTCGTCACTTCAAGGCGCAGCTCGTTGCCAAGGCTCTCGAGGAGGCCGGAGGCAACCGCGCCCATGCGGCGGAGCGTCTGGGCGTGCACCGCTCAAATCTCGTGCGCATGATCCGCGAACTCGGTGTTCGGGAGGGATCTCGCGCCTCGCTCGGGGGCGGCCGTTAACCTCCGCACCGCTCGCGGCGTGGCGATCTCCGGCTTGCCCCATGAGCACTCTGGGCTTCGGGGGGGCCGATCCACGAAAGCGGCGCGCCCGCACGCTTCCATCGGCAGGGTGCGTGCGCCCTTCCTAGGCAATAGGGGGAACCCGAAAGGTGTATCAATTTGATCTATGTGTACCAATCTGATAAAGAAGCGTTACAGATTCGCGGAGGCCGGCTTTGTCCCCTGAACAACGAGAGCGATGTCTCGACCGATGATGACCAGGGTCCTTCTCGCCTACGACCATCACATCTTTCGCCACGGGCTGCGGTCACTGATCGAGCAAGACGAGACCTTCCACGTCGTCGCCGAGGCATCCGACGCGGACGAAGCCGTCGCCGAAGCGAGCCGCTCGCATCCCCACCTCGCCATCGTCGACAGTTGGCTTGGCGGGCTCTCCGGCCTCGAGGTCACCCGGAGAATGCTCCAAGGCGCGGCCGCGAAGGTGCTGATCTTCTGCACGCACATGCGGCCGATCCCAATCGACGAAATCGTGCGGGCCGGCGCATTCGGCTTCCTCTCGCGGGAGTCGTCGCAGGAGGAGCTCTTCGCCGCACTCCGCGCCCTTCAACGAGGAGAGCGCTACGTCTCTTCGTCGGCGACAGCCGGCCTCTTTGAGGCTTTGGCCAAGCCGCGCACGAACGGCGATCTCTCCGTCTCTCGCCTGACCTGTCGGGAGCGCGAGGTGCTTCAGCTGATCGCGGAAGGCCTGTCGAGCAAAGAGGTTGCTGTAAAGCTTTCCCTTGCGGTGCGGACGGTGGACTCGCACCGTGCTCACCTCATGAGCAAGCTCGAAGTCAACAAAGTCTCGGGACTGGTTCGCGTCGCGATCCGGGAAGGTCTGATCGCACCCTGAAGCCATCCGGGCGGGAGCCGCGGAGTCGCGCCGCCCGAACCGGTTCGGTCCCCGGAGCTTATGGCACCTGCGCCAGCCAAAACGAAGGAGCGCCCCGCGCGAAGGGGCGGTGCAGGCGAGGCCGATCCAATCCTTCGCACGCGTTGTCGAGGCGACACCCGCGTTGCGATCGCCCTCGAGCGGACCAATGGCCCCGCGAACGACCTCGGGTTCGGGGCGCTGCGGGGGGAGGACCGGACACCTCGACGGCTCCCCGGGCAAGGCGCACAATTGCCCCTCAAGGCCTTAATCTGTCTGGTATAACGTGCGGCTACCGACACACTAAATCGGAGTGTCACTCGAGTGCCACCCCGACAGGAGGCTCCGTATCGCGATGCAGCACGTAATTGCTCCGTCGGGACTGCGCTCGTGGCTCCTCTCTGCCTTGGCGGTCGCGGGACTGGCGATCCTCGCGACTGCGCCCGGTGTGGTGCGCGCCGCCGACGACCATCCCCAGGAGATCCCGTACACCTCACCGAGCGAGGTCCCGCAGCTCGACCCGACCGCCATGGCGGCTCCCCGAAAGGTGGTGCTGATCGCCGACGAAGCGCTCAATCCTCGCCTCGTCCAGCTGACGGAGGGCGAGCACGTGGCGTGGCTCAGCTACTCGAAGATCCCTTCCCAGATCGTTTTCGACCGCGATACGGCGAAGTCGATGATTTGCCACAGCCTCGTGAACTTCACGATCAAGGACGCCGAGATCGTTTCGGGCGACATCCACGCGGGCGAGTTCGCAAGCTTCTGCGAGCTCAAGCCCGGGCGCTACAAGTACATGGTGCGCCGTCCCAACCCGGGGAGCAATGCGGCTTCGGCGCGCTCGCGGCTCGAGGGCGAGATCATTGTGGCGGCCAAGGAAGAGGGGGCGAAGAAGTAGGGTTCCCCGCAAGGTCTCCCTAGAACCCAACGAAGCTCAGAAACTGCTCCAGGGTTGCAACCCGCAGGAAGGGGTTGCTGCGCTTTTGCTCTCCCATCGTCGAGGAGGCCTCCGAGGCGTACATGTGCCCGGGATAGAGCAGCGTCTCATCGGGTAGCTGCTTTAGGGTGAGATTGAGACTCCGGTACATCGCCTCCGGGTCGCTTCCAGGCAAATCGACTCGCCCGCAGCTTCCCAGGAAGAGCGTGTCCCCGGAGACTAGGCGCCCGGGAGCATCTGCTTCTTCGACCAGGAAGCACTGAGAGCCGGGCGTGTGCCCGGGCGTGTGCAGCAGGCGGATCCGAATCGGGCCGAGCTCGATCACCTCGCCTGCGCTGTGGCGCACGATGTCTCCGGTCGACGCCCCGGTCACCCGGCGAACGCCTTCCGCTTCGTGTTCGTTTGTATGGATGGGGACAGGCTTGCGCGCCAGCAGTTGCGCCACCCCCTCGATTTCGTGGCCGAAGAGGGATCCGCCGACGTGATCCTGGTGGTAGTGGGTGACAAGCGCTCCCACGACCTCCATCTCGTCCGCGGCCGCCCGCTCGAGAAGCGCGTCCACGCTCCAGGCCGGGTCGACGAGCAGCGTTTGCCGCGTGCTTCGGCTGCCGACGAGATAGGCAAAGTTCGCCATCTGGCCGACCGCCTCCTGGCGGAAATAGAGATCCGAAGACGGGCGCTTCACGCCCGCATCGTAGCAGCGAGACCGAGAGGCTCGTGGGAAGAGTTAGAGGAGATGGAGAGCGAGGGCTGCCAGGGCGAGGCCCACGGCACTAAGAAGGGCCGCCGAGGCGTTCTCGAGCTCGAGGGCCTCGCGTGCGCCCGTCATGAAGGCGAAGAATCCAAGCCCCCACTTGGCGAGCCAGATGAGCGCACCGAGGAGCGGCATCCACTCGAGCGCCGCGAGCGCGAAGGGGGCGCTCGCATAGCCGAGGGACCGAAACAGGCGGCCGAGGTCACTCCGGCGACCGAGCGCAAGCGCGCCGAGATGCACGGTCAAAAGGCATACCACCCACCCGAAGAGCCAGCGCGCTCCGCCGGCCAGCAGGCCGGAGAGGCCTCCCGCAGGGAGGTGGCCGATCCCGGCGGCGAGGGCAACCCCAAAGACGACGTGGAGCGCGCCGCGGGTCGCTCCGGCGTCCGCCGCCACCTCGGCGAAAAAAGCGGGTTCACAGGTGGCTGCCCGGACAAGGCGACTGCCCTCGGTTTCGCCTTCCGGCACGGCTACTCTCCGAGAACGCGGTGGATCCACGCGTCCACGAGACCCAGGATTTCCCCTCGCACGTCCGCGTCGCTGCGTCCGCTCTTGCGCGGAACCTTGAAATTCTGGTCCGCGTCGTGGACGACGTGAAGCGAGGTCGGTGCGCCCACCCGCGTCAGCGTGCGGCGCAGGACGTCGACATCGCAGCCTCGGTCGCGGGTGCCTTGCAAGAAGAACATCGGCGAAACGATCCGGTAGAGGTGTTCGACGCGCACATGCTTGGGATCTCCCGGCGCGGTGAGCGGGTAGCCGAGGAAAATGAGCCCATCGACGCGCAGCCCTGCTCTTGCGACGTCGGCCGCCACCCGGCCTCCGAGGCCCTTTCCCGCGACAAAAAGGTGAGCCGGTGCGGCCGTCGGATCTCGGGCGAACACCGCCACCGCGGCGCGCAGCGCCCGCTCGAGGGCAGCGGGCGCGTCCGGCCGGCGTCGCCGCGCCTCGGCAAACGGGAAGTTGAAGCGCAGGGTCAGATACTTGCGCGCGGTCAGGGCCTGATGAAGGTCGACCAAGAGGGGATCGTTGAAGTCGCCGGAGGCGCCATGGGCCAGCACGATCCCCACGCGAGAGCCCGTCGGCCACCACTCCGGCATCCCGATCATGGCGGAAACTGCGGAAACGCCGCCCACCTCCTCGCCAAGCGGGATCTTGACCTCCTCGAAACGCGCCGAAGGCTCCAACGCCGTCTCCCTCCGGGGTCCCGCCTTATACCACGATCGCCGGGAAATCAGAGTAGATGCAGGCCCGCGGAGCCACTACCCTCGTGTCCAACCCCTTGGAGCCGCAATGGAAAAAGTTCTGATCACGGGGATCTCGGGTGGCCAGGGAAGGCTTCTCGCCCGTCGCCTGCAGGAGACCTACGAGGTCTGTGGAGCGGACCGCGTGCCCTGGGACGGAAAGCCTCGGGGTGTAAACGTCCACGTCGTCGACCTGCGGAAGAAGAAGTTCGAAGACGTGATTCGGACGGAGCTCCCGACGGCCATCGTCCACATGGCGTTTATCCGCCACTTCCGGGGCGACGAGCGAACACGCCATGACGTGAACGTGCGCGGGACCAAGCAGCTGCTCGATCATTGCACGCACTACGGGGTCCAGAAGCTGGTCGTTCTCTCGAGCGGGTATGTCTACGGAGCATTCGCCGAGAATCCCTTCTACATGGATGAGGACCAGCCCCTCTCCGCGAGTCGCTCCTATCCGGAGATCCGGGATCTCGTGGAGCTCGACACGTTGGCCTCCGCTTTCATCTGGAAGTATCCGCACATCCGGACAAGTGTGCTCCGACCCGTGAACGTCCTTGGATATTTCGTCCACTCGATGATCGGGGAATACCTGCGCCAGGCTCGTGTGCCGACGATCATGGGCTTTGATCCGATGATGCAGTTCATCCACGAAGAAGACGTGTGTGAGGCCATCGCGCTGGCCCTCGAACACGGTCTCCAAGGCGTCTTCAACGTGGCGGGGCCGGGGGCGGTGCCGCTCCACACCGCGATTCGCGAGACGGGTGACACGGCGATCCCCCTTCCTGAACCCCTGGTTCGTCCGATCTTCGAGCGCCTTTTCCGCTGGGGGCTTTGGCCCTACCCCCCCGGTGCGATCGACTACCTGAAGTACCCGGTGACACTCTCCGGCAAACGCTTCGTCGACGCGACGAACTTCCGCTGCCTCTTCGGCCTCGAGGAGATCTTCCACAGCGTGAGGCGATGATGGCGCGGCGACGCACGGGGATCATGGGTGCGCTCTCCGATCTCGCGGGTGCGCTTGTTCCGCTGCGCCTGCGCGAGATCGAACGTGAGATCGACGCGCGCGTCGGCCGACTTCCCACCCATGTGAACGAGTTCGGCTTCGATCCCTACGGCTTTAAGCCCGACGTGATCCGCCGCTCCTCCCTGCCCTCTGTGCTGCTCTACCGCTACTACTTCCGCACAGAATGCCACGACTTGAAGAACGTTCCGCAAGGGCGCGTCCTGCTCATCGCGAACCATGCAGGGCAGCTCCCCTTTGACGGTCTCATGCTCGCGATGGCCATGCTCCTTGACGCCGAGCCGCCGCGCATCGTGCGTGCCATGGGCGAGTTCTGGATCCCGCGCATCCCTTGGTTCAACGTCGTGGCAGCGCGGGGCGGGATGCTGGTCGGTACGCCGGAGAACTGCGTATCGATGCTCGAGGCTGGCGAGTGTGTGATGGTCTTCCCCGAGGGCGTGCGCGGGATGAATAAACCCTTCTCCGAGCGCTATCGATTGCAGCGCATGGGCCTTGGCTTCATGCGTCTCGCGCTCGAGACCGACACACCCATCGTGCCGGTGGGGATCGTGGGCTCTGAGGAACAGCAGCCGGGCCTCACGAACCTGCCGGGACTCGGTCGCCTGTTCGGGATGCCGGCCTTTCCGCTCACGCTGGGTTTCCCGTGGCTTGGGCCGCTTGGCATCTTGCCGCTTCCCGTGAAATACCATCTCTACTTTGGTGAGCCCATGCGCTTCGAAGGGACGCCGACGGACGAAGACGCTTCGATCGAGGAGAAAGTGGACGAGGTAAGGCGCGCGATTTCCGACTTGCTCGAGCGCGGGCGCCGTGAGCGCAAGGGTGTGTTCCACTGAGGAAAGGCATGCCGAGCCGTCCGAGCGTGAACCGGAATCCCGGGCGTGGCGCCGCGGGGAGCCGGGCACAAAGCGGCCGCGTCTTCGAGCGCAAGCGCGCGCTTCTGCGTGCCGGCTCGTCCGCGAGCGTCAGGGCCCCCGTCGCCGCCGCGCCTTTCCCTCTCGCAGCGATTCCCAGATCACCGAGCGTTTCTCCCAATCCTGCTTTTCGGCACGAGGCGGCATGACGCCTCGCCGAGGCCTTGTGGCCGCAGTCGCACTCGGCGTCGCAGCGTTCGCAGGCTGCGTGACCTTGCGCATGACGCCCGAGGGCCCGGTCGCCGTAAAGCACAACGAGCACCCGCAGCACGCGGAGTCCGCAGCTCGCACTGGTCCGCCGCAGCTCGTCGTGTTGGTGAGCATCGCCGCCCTGACCCCTCGCGCCTACCTCGAAAGCGGGGGGCAGCACCCGCCCATGCCCTTCCTGGCGGAGCGCGCAGCCGCGGGGGCGCTGGCCGAGCGCGTCGAGTCGGTGGCACCCGCGGCGACGCTGCCGGCGCACGCCACCCTTCTCAGCGGGCGCCTTCCCTCGCATCACGGTGTCACGGGAGAGCTCGTGCTGCGCGCAGAGGGGGCGTCGGTGCCGACGCCTTTGGATGCGGTGGCACCGCACGGGGCGACGCTGCTGAGCGTCGCTAAAGGCCGGGGCCTTCGGACCGCCGCCCTCGGCTGGCCGGGGAGCTTCGGCCTGCCCGTGGACTACTTCTTCCCGGAGGAGTTCCCGACGGCCGTGGCCGGCTGGCCCGCACTTCTTGATGCCTCCACGACCCCCGCTCTCCTCGAGTTCGCGCACCGTCAAGGCGCTTCGAGCCGCACTGTCGCTGCGGCAAGCGCGGAGCGCGATCAAGTGCTCGTGGGTCTTGCCTGCGCGGTCCTGGGGTCGAGCGCACCACCCCACCTGCTGCTCGTACGGCTTTCGCAGACCTGGCCCGCGGTCCGCGACGAGGGTCCCGCCTCTCCACAGGCGCACGAAGCCTTCACCGCGGCCGACGTCGAGCTGCGTCGCCTTGTGGGATGCGTGGAATCGTCGACCGCGGGCCACTCGGCGGCGATCTTCGTCGTCGGAGACCACGGGGCCGTCGACCTGCACAGCGTGCTCGAACCCAATGTCTCGCTCGCCGAAGCCGGTCTTCTCATCCCGAACCCGGCTGAGCCGTCGCTGGCGACCCGCTGGTCCGCGTATGTCCGGCCGAGCGGCGGAGCCGCGTTCGTCTACGCGCGCAAGGAGGAGGACGCCGTGCTGGCGCGCAAGGTGCTGCGCGACGCGGCAGCCCAGACCGGCGCTTTTCGCATCGTGAGCGCCGACGAGATGCTGCGCAACGGCGCGGATCCGGAGGCCTGGTTCGGGCTTGAGGCCACGCTGGGTTACGAGTTCGGGGTGGCGGTTTCGGGGCCGCTCCTCCACGCCGCGGCGCAGCGCGCAGGCGCTGGCTACTTTCCTCACCAGGTCGTGATGGCGCCTGGCTTCGTCGCGTTCGGAGCGGGCGTGCGGCCCGGCGTGCGGATCGCGCGGATGCGGGAGATCGACGTCGCACCGACGGTGGCGGCGCTTCTCGGGCTTTCCCTCGAGGACGCGGCCGCAGAGAAGAGCAAGGGGCCCGACGGCCGGCCGCTCGTGGGTGTGCTGGACTTCGTCGAGCGCGCTCCCGCTGGGCGCTAGGGCGGGTTCGTGAGAAGATCTGCGACGAGAGGGGAGGAGGGCTCGATGTCGCTGCTGCCGGGTTGGTGCGTCGTACTCGGCGCCTCGAGCGGTTTTGGAGCCGCCGCGGCCCGCGCCCTTGCGGCGGCGGGGCTGGACGTCGTCGGGGTCCACCTTGATCGAAAGAACACGCAGCCCCTGGCGGAGGCCGTGGCGAAGGACATCGAAGCCTGCGGCCGGCGAGTGCACCTTTTCAACGTCAACGCAGCGGACCCCGCGCAGCGGGCCGACGTCGTCACGGCCATGGCGGAGGCCATGGGCTCCGGCCCCCGTGTTCGCGTGCTGCTCCATTCTCTTGCGTTCGGCACGCTGCGGCCGCTCGTCTCCCCCTCTGCCAAAGAAGCGGTTTCGCCGGCGCAGATGGCGATGACCCTGGACGTCATGGCGACGAGCCTCGTCCACTGGACGGAAGCCATCGTGGCGGCAGGCCTCTTTGAGCGCGGCGCACGCGTATTCGCGATGACGAGTGAAGGCGCAAAGCGCGTCTGGCCCTCCTACGGCCCGGTGGGCGCCGCGAAGGCCGCCCTCGAAGCGCTCGTGCGCCAGCTCGCAGTGGAGCTCGCTCCTGAGGAGATCACGGTGAATGCGCTCTGCGCGGGCGTCACAAAGACGCCGGCCCTCGCCAAGATTCCCGGGAGCCAGGAGATGGCAGAGATGGCGCTCGCGCGCCACCCGCGCGGGCGGCTCACCACGCCTGAGGACGTCGCGCAAGTGCTCGTGGCGCTCTCTGCCCCGGGCTGCGGCTGGGTCACCGGCAACGTGATCCAGGTCGACGGCGGCGAAGGGCTCGTCGCGTGAGGCCGCCGGACATGCAGGCAAGACGCGACGAAGAGCCCATCGTGATCGAGCTCAATCCGCGGGAGCGCAGGCTCTACGACCGCCTGCGCGCCGTGGTGATCGCGCCGAGAGCACGCTCGAACTCCGGCTTTGGCGACCTCCTGCTCTTCCTGCCCGACACCGTCGTGTTGATGAGCCGTCTGCTGCGCGACGATCGCGTGCCGATTCGTGCGAAGGCCTTCGCGCTCTTCGGTGTGGGCTATGTGCTCTCGCCGATCGACCTGCTGCCTGAGATTCTGCTCGGGCCGATCGGTTTGGTCGACGACCTGTTTGTGGTCGCGGCCACGCTCTCGCGGCTTCTGCACGACGTGCACCCGGACGTCGTGCGCTCACACTGGCCCGGCCAGGGGGACGCCCTCGTGGTGATCCACCGCATCACCACCTGGGCCGAGACCGTCGTCAAGGATCGATTTAGGGACGTGCTGCGTCGACTCGGTGGGATCTTCGGACGCCCGGGCCGGGCCTAGAACACGTCCTTTTGCGCGCGAAGGCGGCCGAGCTCGGCGGCGTCGCGTGCGCGCAAGAACGGGTTCGTCGCGTGCTCTTCGTCGAGCGTCGACGGCACCGTCATCTCCTCTTCGCCCGCGTCGTGCCAATCGGCGGCCCGCCGTGCGCGGACCGCACGAACCCGCTTGAGCTTCTCTTGCACGGCGAGATTTCCGGCATCCACCTGCGCAGCGAAGCGCAGATTGCTCTCGGTGTATTCGTGTCCGCAGTACACACGCGTCGAGCCGGGCAAGCGTCCGAGCTTCTCGTGGAGAGCGCGAAACATCATCTCGGGCGTGCCCTCGAAGAGCCGCCCGCAGCCCGCCGCGAAGAGTGTGTCTCCGCAGAAGAGAGCCCCAGCGGCCTCGAAGACGTAGGCGATATGGCCGCGCGTGTGCGCGGGAATGTGGAGCACGTAGGCCGTCTCACGGCCGACCGCGACGCGGTCCCCCTCCTCCAGGCCGTCGGTGAGACCGGGCAAACGTCCCGCGTCCGATGCGTGCCCGTAGACGGGAACACCCCACTGCTTGGCCAGCTGCGGGTTGGCGGCGCTGTGGTCGGGGTGATGGTGCGTGGAGAGGACCTTGGTGACGCGCGCCCCCGTCGCCTCGACCCGGCGCACAACCGGACCGGCCTCCGGCGCGTCGACGACGGCGGCCTCGCCGCTCGCCTCACACACAAGGAGGTAGGTGTAATTGTCCCGCAGCGTCGGGATGCGCTCGACCCGCAGAGCCATGGCGTCGACGCTAGCGCTAGCGCCCGAACAAGGACAGTTGCGCCGGCGGCTGGGCGGCGGGCGGGGCGGCTGTCGCGAGGGGGATCTCCGTGCCGACGAGGGCGGTTTCGCTGGGCCGATCCGCTTGCACTTCGGGCGCAAAGACTGGGCAGCGCTCGCGATACTCGCACCAGCTGCAAAGCGGCCCCGGGCGCGGCTCGAAGCGCTGCTCGCCTTGGATGGAGTCGATGAGCCCGATCGTCCGCTCCCGCAGCGCTTCGAGCTGCTCCGCACTGCGGCGCGAGACCCGCACTTGGTCCACGGCGAGGTAGTGCCAGACCAAACGGACTTCGGGGGTGCCCTCGAGGCGCGCGGCGAGGCCCAGCTGATAGAGCGCAAGCTGCCGGTCTTCGTCCAGCGCGCGTTGGGGCGGGACCCGCTGGCCCGTCTTGTAATCATGGATTTCGATCGCGCCATCGCGGGCCCGCACGAGGCGATCGATCACCCCCTGCACCCGGTAGGTCCCCGCCGTGTCCAGGGCGAAGCTCACCCGCTCCTCGATCCCGAGCGTTTCCTCGCCGTCGAAGGGGTAGCAGCGCCGGTAGAAATTGCGCAGCGAGCGCACACCGATTTCACGGTAGAAGGTGGAATCGAGCTCGCTTCTCACGATCCGGATGCGCTCGGCGTCATACGCCTCCTCCCAGTTGGCCTGGAAGCGCCGAACGACTTGATCGAGCGAAGGGACGCGCCCCTCGCGAACCACGAGGTAGAGCCTCTCCAGCACTTCGTGCACGCGCTTGCCAAGGAAGGCTTCGACCGACTCGCTCTCCGCCGGGACGCGGAGGACGTAGCGAAAATAGAACTGTTTCGGGCACTTCTCGAAACTCGAGAGTCGGGAATGGCTGAACACGGAGGCCACGCGGCTCCAGGCCGGCGCAAGGCCGGCGGCGGAACGGGCGGTGGAGGGGGGCCCGTTCGGATCGGATCAGGCGGAGGGTCGCCGGTCGATTATAACCGGTGCGAGCGAGGGCGAGAGGGCCGCCGCGCGCCGAAGCACAACCTCGACGGTTCGGCGCTCGCCTTGGTAGCGAAGGAGCGCCGGTGCCCGCTCGAGGGCGCACCAAGAAACGCGATCCATCTCGCCGTCGGCGGGATGCGGCTCGCCTGCTTCCCAAGCCATGGCGAAGAATTGCACGCGTTTTGCCACGAGGGCGCCGTCCACCGCGGATACATAGCGATACCGCACCTCCGGTAGCCTCTCGAGGATTCTCGCGCCAAGTCCGGTCTCCTCTGCGACCTCGCGCAGCGCCGCCTCCTCCGACGACTCCCCGGCAGCGACCAGCCCCTTCGGCAGACACACCGAACGCTCCGCCGTGTTGCGGTCGGTGCGCTCGGCAAGCGCCACCTCAAGGCCCCGCTCGACGCGGCGCAGCACGACGCCACCTGCGCTGTACTCCCGGCGCCTCATGCCGGGGGGACGCTATCACGGAGCTGCCTGGGGCCAAGGCGCCCCCGCGCTATCTTTTCTCGGCCGTCCTGGGGGAGCGGATGGAGGACCCTGCCATGGACCCCGAGCGACCCGAGGAGACCCTGGAGTCCACGATTGCGGCGCTCTCTGTGTCCGGAGCGGACGCCCTCACCAAGGCCCTGGGCGAAGGCTTTCCCGAGCGCGCAGAGGTCACCGCATGGACCGAGCGCGCAAAGAACATCGTCTTCTACCTACGCGATCGCTCGGCTTTGCGCGCCGAGGTCTCGAACGTGGCCGAACGGCTCGAGCGCATTTTGCGTACCTTGAGCCTGCCCGAAGGCGGGACCGCGGAGTCGATCGCCGCTCGCTTCCTGGGCCGCCTTCCCTTCGTGCGTCAGCTCTTGGCGGAAGACGTGGAGGCTGCATTCGACGGAGACCCCGCGGCGACGAGCTATGCGGAGATCCTCGTCTCGTACCCGGGTCTCGACGCCATTGCCGTGTATCGCCTCGCCCACGAGCTCCACCGTCTCGGCGTTCCCTTGGTGCCGCGCATGATGACCGAGCATGCGCACGGAAGGACGGGAATCGACATTCATCCCGGCGCCCGCATCGGCCGGCGCTTCTTCGTTGACCACGGCACCGGAGTCGTGATCGGCGAGACCTGCGTGATCGGGGAAAGGGTCCGTTTGTATCAGGGGGTCACCCTGGGTGCGCTGGCGGTGCAGAGCAGAACGATCCGCGGGCAAAAGCGTCACCCGACCATCGAGGACGACGTGGTGATCTATGCCGGCGCGAAGATCCTCGGGGGGGACACCGTGATCGGGAGGGGCAGCGTGATCGGAGGCAACGTCTGGCTCACCTCCTCAGTGGCTGCCTGCTCGAAGGTGCAGATCGAGCCACCGGCCCAGGTGGTGGGGACCCGCGAGGGATGCGAGTCGGCCGAGCCTCCGGAGCGGCCGCAGGCGCAGCTCGACTGGCACATCTGATGCGGTTTGGGGCGGCTCCCGCCGAAGGAGAGCTGCCGCCGCTCGAAGATCTCGAGTCGGTGCGCGCGGCCATCCGCGAGCGCCTCGCCAAGTTCGCAGCGCGTGCGACCCGCGTGGCGGAGTTTCTCGCTCCGCCCGTCCAGGTGTCGGCGTGAGGGCGAGTCTCGCAGCCGGTCTTCTTGCCGGGGCGGTTCTGCTCGCCAGCGCGTGCGGCCCCGAGAACCCGACGGGCTGGGCCTATGATCTCTCCCATCAGCTCATGAGCCCCTTTTGTCCCGGGCGAACCCTTCCTGACTGCCCGAGTCCGCAGGCGGCCGAGCTCCAGCGATGGATCCGCGAGCAGGAACGGATCGGGCGCTCACGCGGCGACGTCGAGACGGAGCTGGTGACGCAGTTTGGCGACGTGATCCTGCAATCGCCGCGTGCCAGCGGCTTCGGCCTTGCGGCCTACGTGATCCCCGTCGTCCTCTTTCTCTCCGGCGGATCGCTCCTCGTCTATTTCCTGCGCCGCCAGACCCGCCCATCGGCCCGGACCTCTCCCCCTCCAGGCGGCCTGCGGCCCGTGGATCCCGAGCTTGAGCGGCGCCTCGATGCCGAACTTCGCGAGAGCGATCCCGATCGCTAGCTCGGGCTTTGCGCGAGCGGCACCGTGAGAGAGAGCGCGTCCTCGAACGACACCTGAATCCGCCGTGCGGCGCCTTCACCGGGGACGGCGATCCAGATCCCACCGCTTCGCGGACCGGGGAGTCGCAGCGTGAGCTCGAGCGGACCGTCGTCCCGGGCCCGAAGGCCGCTCGCCTCGAGGCATCCCATGCCGAGGTGAAGCACCGTTCCAATCACCTGTGGCCGAGGAGCGACGGGTGTAAGGGCGAGGAGTCGAGAACCACCGGCCAGGACGGGT
>DATFYN010000460.1:0-3124 GCA_035315025.1 Myxococcota bacterium | reverse complement strand
GACGGTCCGCGCGCCCACCATCCAGAGCGTCGTTCCGTCGGCCTCGCGTCCCGCCAGGTCGAGCATGCGGGGGCCGAGCGCCGCGACGAGGATCGGGCAGGGTGGTGCGTCGATCGCGAGTTGGCCGCGCGCCACGACCTCTTCGCTCTCTATGGTGACGGCCTCTCCCGCGAGGAGGCCGCGCAGGGCGCGCAGCATGTCGCGGGTGCGGGTGAAGGGCCGGTCGTAGGACTCGCCGAGCATTCCCTCCACGAGGAGCTTGTGGGAGGGTCCGATTCCGAGTACGAGGCGTCCGCCCGTGGCGGCCTGGGCGGTGAGCGCCTGCTGGGCGAGCGGGATCGCATGCCGCCCGTAAAGCGGGACGATCGACGTTCCTAGCTCGATCCCCGGGGCGTCGGCAGCCACCACGGCCAGGGCCGTAAGAGCGTCGGGGCCGGTGATCTGCGAGAGCCAGAAGCTCGCGAAGCCGTCTTCCGCCGCACGCCGCGCCTCGTCGCGGATCGCCTCGAGGTTCCGGTGGTGGCCGCCGCCGTTCCAGCCGATGCGCATCTCAGGCCCTCGGCGCCGCGGGTGGACGGTGCCCCCAGGTGCTAAGGCGATCGTAGGTACGCACCTCCCAGTTCGCGTCGTCCACCTTACGGCCGCCCCAACCGATCTCGACCAAAAAGCCCGAGGGCGTCCTTGCGTAAAAGGAGAACATCCCGTCGTTCGGGTGCTGGCCGAACGTGTTCGCGATCGGGACGCCGGCGTCGAGGCAGCGGTCGTAAGCGTGCCCGACGTCCTCCAGCGCGCCCACCTGGAGCATGAAGTGGTGGATGCGCTTCGGCAGCGGGGCCTGGGTGAAGGCCACGGTGTGGTGGCGCGGGTTCGCGTGCAGGAAAGTGATGTCGAGCGAGAGGCCGGGCGCGAGCTCGGTGTGGATCCGATCCGAGAGCTTCATGCCGAGGAGCTCCCCGTAGAACCGATCGTTCGCCGCCGCATCCCGGGCGACGAGCACTAGGTGCCCGAGCCCCTCGTCGCCGGTCACGAAGCCCGACGGCACCGCAACCGAGTGGAAGGGACCGTCGGCGCGCTCCGGACCGCAAAAGAGCTCGACCGAGACTCCGCTGGGATCCTCGAGCTCGAAAAGCTGCGCGACCCGCCGAGCCCGGGCGGTCTCGGGCTTTCCCTCCGTCACCTTGCAGCCGGAAGCGGAGAGCGTCTGGGCAAGCGCGCGCAGCGCGTGCTGGTTGTCCACCTCGAAGCCCACGTAGGCCAGATCGTCTGCCGCTCCCGGATGCACGACGATGCGCTGGGCTTGGTCGTCCAGGCGCAGGACGAGGGAGCCGTCGGCTCCCCGCTCGGCGAGGCCAACGCCCATCATCTCCAGCGCGAAGCGCTCCCAGGCGCCGAGGTCGCTCGCTTCGAAGCCCAGATAGCCCAGTCGTGCGATGGCAGGCATCGTTTCGCTCCTGTGGGTCTAGAGGAAGAACTCGGGCGGCGCCTGGCCTGGGTGCAGCTCGGTAAACCCGAAAGTCTGTGAGGCCTTGTCCGGGTTGTTCAGCGCATGGGCCCGCATGGCGTGGACGTCGCGGAAGAAGCGCTGAATCGGGTTGTCGAGGAACAGCGCCCGGCCGCCGCTCGCCTCGAACAGCAGGTCGACGGCCCGGACACCCCTCAGCACCACGTTGGCCGCCGCCCAGCGCGCCCGCGCGCGCAGCTCCAGCGGGATCGGTTCTCTCTTCTCCGCCAGACCCCAGATCGGCTCCCAGGTGGAGCGAACCTCCGCCTTCGCCGCGTCGATCTCCACCGCCGCCTCCGAGAGGCGGCGCTGCGCGAAGGGATCGTCGGCGACCTTCGACCCATCGTAGGCCGCGACCTTCTCCCGCATGTAGCTGCGGTAGGAATCGAGCGCGCCCTGGGCGGCGCCGATCGCCGGCACGGAGATGCAGAAGGAGAAGACGCAGCCGAAGGGCAGCCGGAAGGCTGTGCCGGGGTTCACCGCCTGGCCCGGGTTGGCGAGGTTGTAGGCGTCAACAAAACGATGGGTCCGGTGCTCGGGCACGAAGGCGTCCCCCACCACGATGTCCTTACTGCCCGTCCCGGCCAGCCCGGCCACGTGCCAGTTGTCGATGATCTTGTAGTCATGGCGGGGCACGAGGAACGTGCGCATGTCGGGAGCGGGGCCCTCGCCGGGTGCGACACCACCAAGGAACACCCAGTGGCAGTGGTCGCAGCCGCTGGAGAAGGACCAACGGCCGGAAAGGCGAAAGCCCCCGTCCACCCGCTCCACCTTGCCGGTGGGTGCGTAGGACGAGCTGAGCTGGACGCTCGAATCCTCACCCCAGACATCCCTTTGCGCCGGCTCGGGAAAGAGGCCGAGCTGCCAGTTGTGGATCCCGACCACGCCGAGGAACCAGGCACTGGACGGGCAGGCAGCGGCCACCTCCATGACCGCTTCATACAGAGTAAGGGGGGACAGCTCGTAGCCGCCCCAGCGAGCGGGCTGGAGGGCGCGCAGCAGGCCCGTCGCCTGGAACTCCTTGAAGGTCTCGTCCGGGAGTCGGCGCAGCTGCTCGCAGGCGGCTGCGCGCTCGCGGATTCCGGGGATCAGGGCTCGGACTCGGTCGAGATAGGCGTCGTGGTCCATGGCGTCGTCTTCCCAGACTTGATTGAGCATTCTAGAATGAACGACCAAGAACTAACCACAGCCGGCAGGAAACGTCAAGTGCGAATTTTCCATCGCTGAATGCGACACGAGACGATCTCGCGCACCAACTGCAAGCGAAGCTCCTGCGGGCCACCCCAGGAGAAGGAGTTCGAGCGTGCGGGGGGCTCTAAGACCATCAAGTGGTGTGGTCCGCAACGCTCGAAGCCATGGAGCGGTCGCGTGGCCGGGGAACGCATGTGTGCGGTCGAGCGGGTTTCGCCGGGACCGACGGGTTCCCTTGGGAGAACTGGTGGCGGTGGGGTCCCAGGCCTTCAAGGAATGTCGGGGCCAACGGCACCAGTTTTGCTGCGCTGCAGACGAATGAAATCTCGATGTGCATCACGAATGGCGAAAAACGCCCACACCACGAGGTAGCTGAAGCTCCACCAAACCGAGATACTTGCCCCAACCCGCGATGACCGTTCCGAATGTCAC
>DATFYN010000459.1:0-2053 GCA_035315025.1 Myxococcota bacterium | reverse complement strand
CGCGGTCGGCGTCGTGCGTCTTGGGACTGCCTCGCTTGTACTCGACGGGCATGGGCGGGGCGCCCGGGCGGGTCTGGACGACGTCGGCGACGCCGTACAGACCGAGCTCGGCGCAACGCAGCGGAACGGAACGCGCGGTGCAGCCGGCCGGCCTCTTCTCCGAGCGGCCGGCATGCGCCTTGCGGTGCAGGACACCGCCCTCGGCCGTGAACCGGTTCTCGGCCCACTGCCGCTCCAGGTGGATCAGGGCGCACTGGCGCTCGCAGAAGATCAGGTGCTGCAGGGCCGAGATCGGCAGGAAGTCGCGGTCGGCGTACGGCATAGCGTCAGGTCCAGTCGATCCAGCGCTCGACGGTCACGCCTGCGGGGAGGTCCGCGTCGTTGACCGTCAGCTCGTAGTCGGCGAAGGATCGAGGCGGGCGGTCGTCGCCGCCGGCCTCCCCGGTAAGCGGCTGCACTCCGGCCTCCGGCTTGCAGACGACGCGGGCGAAGAGTTGGTCGGCGCGAGCGTTGCCCAGGGAGCTCTCGTGGCGGAAGGCGACGCAGGCGACGGGCCGCATGTTGGCCCGCGCGGCCGACTTGTCGAACTCGAACATCTGGTCGAGGGCGCGCTTCAGCAGCGCGAGGTCATCCTCGGAGAAACCGGTGCCGTTGGGTCCGGCCGCGAGGTTGGGGTTGATGTAGCCGTGAACGCGGTAGAGGGCATAGGGGACGGTGAACTTGCGGCCCATGGTGCGGTTGCCGCCCTCCTGCTGCTGGGCTTCTTTTTCAGTCGTCACGGCGCAGCGAGTGACAGCGTGCTCGTGAGTTACGATGGCATGGAGCGAGCGCGCCAGGCCGAACTGCACGGGGCCGCGCACCTGGCCGCAGTTGACGTCGGTCGTCATGACGGCGCCGAAGGCTCGCACATCGAAGAAGTTCTTGCACATCCATGCCGTGAGCGCGCGTGCCTTCTCCTCATCCCTGGGGAGCTTCTTCTTCTGCTCAGCGGTTGCCTTGGGATCGACCTTCTGCCACGCACGATCATGCTGCTGGTTGAGTACGGCACGCTCTTTCACGTAGATCTCGTACGGAGGTTGCTCCCGATGGGTGAGGCCGACGAAGTTGCGGATCTTACGCTTGAGGCAGACATCGGTGACGAGGCCTTGCAGGGTCTCGGGATCCATGCGCGGTACGTTGCCAGCATCGGGATCCCCGTTCGGGTTGCCGTCGATGATGTCGAAGAAATACACGATGTCGTAACGGTTCGCGATCGGATTATTCATCGGTCGATCCTCCGGGGTTGGATGTTTGATCATCGGTGGTTTGTCGTTCTGCAGTGGCGAGCAAGGGGAGGTGCGGGCGGACTGCTTCGATCACGTCCTTGTCAGACGGATAGAGTGGCGACTTTTCGGGATTCGGCCCCCACCTGTCACGCCAGTCCAGGATGGCCAAGCGGCCGTTCTTGCCCCCCGTCGGCGTGATCCCTTCCTGCTCGTAAGCCTCGACCTTGGTTTTCCAGCGTTCGTCATACTCCGGCGAGGAGTACCCCAGCACTTCCAGGTAGACATCCTCCTGGCGAACGATTCCTTCGATGAAGAAATCGGGCCAGCGTTCTTGTCCGGACTTCAGGATGGAGCGGACCTCGTAGACGTACCGAATCCCCGCCCTTGCGAGCGCGTTGGCAACCCGCACCTCGAGCTGGCTGGCCATCCAATCGCCCTGATCACTCCGGTGGAGACGGTGGCTCCGAATCGCCTTCCGGGCCTCCTCCAGGAAGCTCTGCTCCTGGTAGAAGCCCAAGGCGAAGACGCTCTGCCGGATGAGGTCGAGCTTCGAGGGGATCCGGTCGCCCATGCTCACGCAGATGCTCTGCAACTCATCGCGCACGAACGTCTGGACATCGCCTTCCAATTTCGCGAAGTGTCCGACTTCCGCCGCGCGGAGGAGGCGACCGAGGACGAGGCCCGGAGTGGCCATGGCTGCACCCATGTTGCGGCGTACGACACCGGCGTTGACTGACTTGATCGCCTCATCTTGAGCGATCGCGAGCAGGGAGAGCATCCGCCCGCAA
>DATFYN010000458.1:0-18813 GCA_035315025.1 Myxococcota bacterium | reverse complement strand
GGCAGTGTGATCGGCCAAGGAATCTTCCAGCGCGATGGACGCACAGGAAGCTTCCGGGGCAGCCTGCTCGTTGCGGGGGCACCGTGATCGTGCCCAAGCGCGTGTTCGCCGCGATGACCGCGGCCGGCCTTCTTCTCGAGGGAGCGTGTGCAGGGGGAATCCGCACCCAAGAGCTACCCGAGAGCCCGCTTGCGTTCTTGCACCGGACGGCGGATGAAGCGCGACGGCGCGCCGAGATCCTGAACGAGGCCAGCGGCAAGGGCTCGAGCACGCCGAGCGGATTTCTGCGCCTGAACGACCTACAAAAGACTCTTGGCAAGGACGTGCATGCAGAGTTCGCGGATCTCTCCGGGCATCTCTCGCTGCTCAATCCTCACACGGGCGAAATCAAAGTGCTGGACCCGGCGCCAAAGGGGGCGGAGCCGCTCGCCTACTCGCCCGACCGCCAGCAGCTCGTGTTCCGGGTCCGGCGGGCAGAGTCCATGCAGCTGATGCTTTTCGACATCGGCCGCAACAGACTCCAGCCCCTCACGCCTCCAGACGTCTTCACGATCTCGGCCGCTCTCGCGAGCGACGGACGCCTCGTCTACAGCGCGATCCGAGTCACGGACGCGGGGCCGACCATGCGTCTTTTCCTGCAGTCCCCCGGCGCAGGCGCGCCTCGCGTCTTGACGGGGGGACCGGCCGATGGGACTCCGGTCTTCTCTCCGGATGGCAGCCTAGTCGTTTTTGTCGGCCGTACCAAGGAGGGTGCCGACGAGATCATGAGCCTTGACCCGCGAGAAGAGGACCCCGTGACGCGGACACTCGGCCAGGGGCGCGACCCGATCTTCGTGCCAGACGGCACGTGGATCGTCTACAGCGCCCAGGTTGGGCGAGAACATCACTTGTGGAAGATGAGACCCGACGGATCCGGAAAGCTTCCCATCGGTGCCGGACCTACGGAGACGAAAGATGAGCTCCACCCCGCCGTGTCGCCGGACGGAAATTTCGTAGCCTATGTCTCCGAGCTTGAGGGGCGGAGCTACCTGCGTGTGCGGCGCATCGATGGGACGGGAGACCGCGCGCTGCTCGAGGGCGGTGACGGTCCTTGGCCGGTTTGGTAGGTCTGCGCTCTCTTCGGGAGGACGCGGAGGGGACAGGAGCTGATCCGAAATGTCGACGCAGCGTAACACCAAGGATTTGGTCCCCGTGCACGGCGGACTCGTCGAGCCCGTGGACCGCGTCGTTCCCCTCAAAGAGCGCAAGCTCCTCCTCACGGAGGCTAAGGGGCTCCCCTCTTTGCGCGTCACGAAGGCCGATCTGTCCACCGTCTATCGACTCTCAGATGGCGCGCTCTCGCCCCTGCAAGGGCCGATGGATGCGGAAACGTGGCACCGCGTCCTAGACAAAGGCT
The DNA here is from genome assembly GCA_035315025.1 of Myxococcota bacterium. GTDB lineage: Bacteria > Myxococcota_A > UBA9160 > UBA9160 > UBA9160 > UBA9160. The sequence continues at coordinate 17,417 of DATFYN010000458.1, read as the reverse complement.
CGATCCACGGCGCCGATGGCGGCCGCTACGCCTGGACGATCCCCATCGCGCTGCCTGTCGCAGACGACGAGGCGCGTACTCTGCGCCGTGGCGGGTCGGCTGCCTTGCGAAGCGAGGAAGGCACGATCGTCGCGATCCTCCATGAAGTGGAGATCTACCCCTGGGACAAAGTCAAATACGTGAGGGTCGTCTATGGAACGGACCGCTTCGACCATCCCGGAGGTCGCATGGTGCAGGACGATCCACGGGGCAAGCTTGCGGGCGGACGAATTCGAGCACTGCCCCAACCCCTGCACCCGGAGTATGGCGAGTACATGATGTCGCCCCGCCTCGTGCGGGCACTGGTGCGCGAGCGCAAGTGGGAGTGCGCACTCGCGTTCCAGACACGCAATCCCCTACACCGCGCCCATGAGTACGCGCTGGTGGCAGGCGCGGAGCGGCTCACCCGAGACGGCTATTTCACTGGCGTGGTCCTGAACCCCCTGGTCGGCGAGCTCAAAGGCGACGACGTTCCGGCGGCCATCCGGATGCGGGCCTACCGCATGCTTCATGATCGCCGCCTTCTCGGCGAAGGCGACAAGGACGCAGCGCTCTGGGAGTCGGTCGGCTACGACCTGGCGGACGTCTTCGAGCTCATCGGCCTTGACATGAGAATGTTCTATGGCGGGCCGAAGGAAGCGGTCATGCACGCCATCTATCGCCAGAACTACGGCTTCAGCCATCTGGTGATCGGCCGCAAGCACGCCGACGCACCGTTCGACGACGGCAAGCCCATCTGGGGAGATTTCGACGCACAGCAGATCTTTGATGAGCTGGAAGGCGAGCTCCACGTCCGACCCGTAAAGATCGGCTTCGCCGCGTACTACGAGTCGCTGGGGCGTGTGGACCTCACCGAGAACCATCCGAACGAAAAGCCGGTCACGGTGAGCGGTACCCAAGTGCGGCTGCAGCTCCAGAACGGACAACGGCCTGATCCTCGGATCCTGCGCCCCGAGGTTGCGGACGTGCTGATCGAGGCCTACCGAGGCCTCACCAAGGCGGGAGCCGGCTAGGGAGCCACGGTTCCAATCGGAATCCTGGCTCCGACGTAGCCCGGCATGACCGGTCCCACAGACGCGCCGTACTTTTTCGCGAGCGCTTCGAGCTCAGGCTGGCCCGACTCGTCAGCGAGCAGGAACACCGGACGGTTGCGCTCGGCGACCCGCGCTTCAAGTTCGCTTCCGCGCACTAGACTGCGCGGCCAAGGGTCACCCCGTTCGAGTGCAAACTTCACATAGTTGCTCGAGAGCTCGCTGCCCGTTTCCGTGACCACAGTGATCGTTCGCCCGAGATAGAAGGGCAGGGAGATCGGGAAACATCGCACGCACACGATCTCTGCCCCCTGCGCGAGCGAGTCCACCGCCGTTGCCAGTGTCCGGGCAGAGCGCCGCTCGGCCACGCGCGCCCACGGTCCGAACCCGATGAGAACGATGGCCAGCGGTAGCATGGTGAAAGCCGCGAATGCAATCCGTGTGCTCCGAGTACGCCACGCACCGATCGCGAGACCCGCCGCCAGGACGAACGATCCGACAAGGAGGACCGAGCGCTGGATGAGCTCCTCCGCCACCATCGCGTCGAGCTGGGCTGCGGCCTGCCCGAGCTGCGGAACCGAGGCGACGAGGACGAGCGCAGCTGCCAGTCCCAGTGAGAAGACTCCCAGTGCGAGACTCGCGCGCGCGAGGGCTTTGGCAATGGCGGCGCGCGAGTTCTGGTACAGCGCCGCCTCGAAGCAGCGCGAGGCCAGGAGCGCGATCGGCACCGCAACGATGAGGAGGTATCCAGGCCGCTTCGAATGGGAGAAGGAGAAGAAAATGAGGACCACAGCGATCCAAATTAGGCACAGGCGCTCGATGCTCTCGAGCTGCCGGTACGCGCGCCACGCGCCGAGGAGCGGATCCACCAGGAAAAGGCTCCAGGGAAAGAATCCACCGAGGAGAACCGCTGGGTAGAAGTAGATGGGCTGGTCGCGGTGAAACTCGTCCGTGGTGAAGCGAAGGATCGACTCGTGGACCACGCCGTAGAAGGGGAAGTCAGGGTAGAGGTAGGAAACACCGACGAACCAGGGAAGAACAACCAGGCCAAACACGACGAGGTTGCACGGAGCGAAGAGCCTCCGAAGTGCGTCTCGCCGGCCTTCCAACAGGAAGAACGCGCTCAAGATGAGAGCGGGAACGACGAAGCCTACCGGTCCCTTTACGAGTGTCGCGATGCCGGCCGCCGCCGCACCCACGGCATGCCAGAGTGGGCGCCGCAGGCCGGGAAACATCTCTGCGCAATATCCGGCCAGGATCGCGGCGCTGATGAAGAACGTGAGCACCGCATCGAAGATCACGAGCCGCGAATACATGATGAAAAGAGGGCTCGTGGAAACCATCATGGTGGCCATCGCCGCACGCTCGGCCGTGTACTGCCGCCGGCACAGGCCGTAGACAAGGCCAAGCGTGCACAGGCCAAACAGGGCAGAGGGTAGGCGCGCCGCCCACTCAGACTCCCCGAACGAGCTCATCGAGAGCGCCACGACCTTGAAATAGAAGGCGGGCTTATCCAAATAGGGGACATCGTTCAAGGTGGGGATCAGCCAGGATCCCGAGCTCTCCATCTCCCGCGCGACCTCGGCGTTCCGGCCCTCGTCCGGCTGGACGAGGGGGTATCCGCCCAAGTGCCAGAACAGCGCGACCGTCGCGACAGCAACGGCGGCGAGGAGCCAGACCTTGTCGGCGCGCGTCGCCATGGCTCGCTACGGGCCTCTCGCAACAACGAGCTATTGTGAAGCTCAGGTGAAGAGCCTGGCTGGAGACTGCTTGGGGTTGCGCCAGTCCTTCGCCAATCTCCAAAGGTTGTTCTACAGGCCTTGGCAAATCAAGCCGCTGGAGACTTGGGCGGGGGGAACTCGAGGCGAAAGCGACTGCGTAGCGATTTGCGCGACGGTCACCTGAGGGGGCCGGCGAGGGATGGCGGGGTGTGTGTGAGATCTTGGAGCTTTGACTTGGCCGTGCCCACCTGACATGTGCGGTATTTGCGGAGTCGTTCGGTTTGGATGCGACCTGGGTGACACGGCGGTGCCTCAAGTCTCGCGTATGCTGACTGCGCTTCTCCATCGCGGCCCGGACGACTCCGGCTTGGAGCAGACTACGCACGCCGCGATCGGTGCAACCCGCCTCATGATCCGCGCTCCGGGCGATGGCATCCAGCCCATCGTCGGGGGGGGGATCATCGCGGTCTGCAACGGCGAGATTGACAACCATCAAGAGCTGCGAGAGTGGCTGGCCGGACGCGGGCGTGTCGTCCCCGGGAGATCGGACGTCGCGATCCTGCCGGCGCTCTATGCGGAGCTCGGTGACGCCTTCGTTGAGCGCCTGATCGGGGCCTTCGCGCTGGCAATCTGGGACGCTGACCGCGAGCGGCTGGTCCTGGCCCGAGACCGAGCCGGTGAGAGGCCTGTCTTCTACGAAACCACGGGTGACGGCGTTCGCTTTGCGAGCGAGCTGCGCGCCCTCACGGCAGCGGAACCGCGCAAGCCGCAGATGTCTCCCACCGCTCTGCGTGACTACCTGCAACTCGGCTACTTTCCCGCTCCACAGACCGCGTTCGCTGGGATCAAGAAGGTTCGCCCCGGGCACCTCCTGGTGGCCGACTCGGCGGGAGTTCAGGAAAGCTGTTATTGGCGCTGGAACCTCTCGACGACACCGAAGCGGGTCCCCTCTGTCGACGGCTTTGACGCGATTTTCCGGGCGGCGGTGCAGCGTCAGACCGAAGTCGACGTGGACTTCGGGGTCTTCTTGAGCGGCGGGGTCGACTCGTCCCTCGTGGCGGCAGTCGCACGCTCCCTCCACCCGACGCGATCCCTCCCGGGCTATTGCGTGAGATTCGGGGATGCATCGTTTGATGAGGGTTCCTTCGCCGAGGAAGTTGCAGGCCAGCTCCGCATGGAGCTTGTGTCCGAGTGGGTCCGCCCCGAAGAAGTGCCCGCGTCGATCGCGGAGCTTGTGCGAGGCGTGGGCGAACCGCTCGCCGACCCGGCCTGGCTCCCGACGGCTGTCCTCGCGCGACGCGCGCGCCGCGACATCACGATGGCGCTCGTGGGGGAAGGCGCTGACGAACTGTTTGGCGGGTATCCGACGTACCCCGGAGCGCGAATCGCGCCGCGCTATCACCGGCTGCCCTTGCGGGTCCGGCGTGGGATCAGCTGGCTCGTCGATCGGATTCCGGTGAGCGAAAAGAAGGTGACCCTTTCCTCTCTGCTGAAGCGGTTTGTCGCCGGCGAGAGCTTGCCCGGGATGGTGCGGCATCGGTCCTGGGTTTCGCACGCGGACGCTTCCATCCTCGAGGCGATCGGTGTGCGGCTGCCACGAACGAGCGAGACAGACTCGAAGGTCGGGAGTGCGATCGATCTTGCTCAGCAGTGGGACTTTGAGGTGGCGCTCGGGGAGGGCCTCCTTACGAAGTCCGATCGCGCGGGGATGGCTTCAGCCCTGGAGCTTCGTGCGCCGTTCCTCGACGTCGCCGTGCTCGAGTTCGCCGCATCCCTTCCTGTGGAACACCGAGTCGCAGGACTCTCGACGAAGCTTTTTCTGAAGCGTTATGCGCAGCGCTACCTCCCGCGCCGGATCGTCTACCGTCGAAAGCGTGGGCTCTCGGTGCCGATCGCCGGGTGGCTGCGCCGCCCTCTATTCGACTGGGCGGAGAAGCGCCTGAGTGCTGGCCTGCTCGAGCTGCTCGGTCTCGACGGCAGGCGAGCGCTGGCCCTGTTATGCGATCACCGCAGCTCCAGAGCGGACCATGCTCGACTCCTCTGGGCATTGCTCGTCCTGGCCGAGTGGCTGGAGTGGGCGTCGGCGGAAGGCGCCTTAAATGGCGGCGAGAGAGCCGGATCTGCGGCCTAGAGCCCGGTCCAGCGGAGAGCCTCCGCGGGAACCCAGATGCGGGGCCTTCTCCAGGCGAGTCGAGCCCTCGAGGACGTGACTTTCGCCGATACGTCCATTCCGCGAACGGGTTGTGGGCTACTCGGTATCGAAGGCCCTGCTGTACGCGTGCCTGTCGCGCTGGTCCGCCGCCGGCGGCCGGGGGGTGCTCTCACTGACCGCAACGACTTTCCGCGCACCTGGACTCGAGCCCTGAGCCCGGGCCGCCTGGTCGCGGCCTGCCCGCTCCTGCGGCAGCATTAGAAACCAAAATCCATGCAAATTGGCATACCGAGGGAGACCAAGGACCAAGAGTTCCGGGTGGGCGTCGTGCCCGACGGGGTCCGCATTCTCGTGGCCGCGGGTCACGAGGTGGTGGTCGAGGCCGACGCCGGGGCAGGGAGCGGCCTTTCCGATGCGGACTTCCAGCGTGCCGGCGCGCGAATTGTGTCCGCGGAGGAGGCTTGGTCGTCGCCAGGCCTCGTGATCAAGGTGAAGGAGCCGAATGACACCGAGATCCGGCGCCTGCGGTCCGGTCAGACGCTCTTCACCTACCTCCACCTTGCAGCCGCGCCCGCCCTGGCTGACGCGCTCCGTCGCGCAGACGTCGTGGCAGTGGCCTACGAGACGATCCAGCACCCCGATGGTGCCTTCCCAGTGCTGGCGCCGATGAGCGAGGTGGCGGGGCGTCTCGCTGTGCAAATTGGGGTGACACTCCTTCAGAAAGATCGGGGCGGGAAGGGTCTTCTCGTGGGTGGTGTTCCCGGGGTATTGCGCGGGCGCGTCACCGTGATCGGAGCAGGCACGGTTGGCATCAACGCTGTACGCGTCGCCCACGCGCTCGGTGCGGAAGTCGACGTGCTGGACGTGGATCTCAAGCGACTGACTTATCTCTACGACATCTTCTCCGGCGACCTCAACACCCTCTACTCAAATCCCGCGAACGTCGAGCGCTCCGTGCGAACCAGCGATCTTGTGGTGGGAGCGGTGTACGTCCGCGGCAAGCGCGCCCCGCGCATCGTCACGCGGGAGATGGTTTCTGCGATGCAGCCCGGTTCGGTGATCGTAGACGTCGCCGTCGACCAAGGGGGATGCATTGAAACGATTCACCCCACGACCCACTCGAGCCCGACCTACGTCACGGACGGGGTGATCCACTACGGCGTGACCAACATGCCCGGTGCCGTCCCCCGTACCTCGACCTTTGCCCTCACCAATACGACTCTCCCCTTCGCCGAACGCATGGCGACGCTCGGCGTCGTCGAGGCTGTACGGCGCGATCCTGCCCTTGCCCTCGGCATCAACGTCTTTCGGGGCGAGATCACCTGTGAGGGTGTGGCCGAGGCTCTCGGCGAAAAGGCGCACGCGCTCTCCGATCTGCTAGAGCGTGTATGAGGGAGCTTGTTGTCGGGCATCCGTGCCCAGGAAGCGTCTCCGTACGGCCCGACGCTCGATGCTGCTGTGAGGGGCTCGGAAAAGGGAGGAAGGGCCGAACCGGGAGCCTGGGCTCACACCATTCGGATTCTTTCCGCCTGAGCGCGGGAGAGGATCGCGTCGCGCCCGTCACCCTCTGCCCCCGCGACCGCGAGCCCGAATGCGAGCGCAACCCGGACGGGCTCGTTCACGCGATCGTCCTTGCGAACGTCATCGGCCACCTTTCGAGCCAGTTCTGCGAGGCGCTCGTCCGGGGCCGGACCAGGCTCGGGCATCAGCACGCAGAACTCACCGTCGGCGGTGCGCGCGAGAACGTCGAAGTCGCGGACATGGCTTCGCAGGGCGTCTGCGACGCGGCGTACGACGCGTAGTGAATGTCCAGGGGACGCGGCCGCGACGATCGCTTCTAGATTCTCGATGCGGCAGGTGGCGATGGCAAAGCGACCCGAGCGACCCGAACCACGGGCGATTTCCTCGTCGATCCGCTTCATGAGATACGCCGCATTCGGCAAGCCCGTGTCTTCGTCGAAACTCTTATGCTGGCGCGTGTGTGCATAGAGAATCGCGTTCGCGACGGCTCTCTCCACGTACGAAACAAACTTTGCGAAGATGCCGAGGTCATCATCGTTGAACGCACCGGCACTGAATCGGTCCGCCGCGACCTTGTCGTAGAGTGCCATGGTTCCGATCACGCGACCGTCCCGCTTAAGGGGCGCTGCCACGAGGGATCGAACGCCCGTACCGAGTGCTTCGAGCGCCGGATCGCTTGTCACGTCCCGCACCGCAAAGGCGGTTCGTCGCTTGATCGCATCCACGGACACGCGTTTGTCGAGGCGGAAAAGCTTCTCCTGAAGTCGCCCGTCGGCTGAGCCGAAGTACGACCGGATCACGAAGCGACCGGTGGTGTCATCCTGGAGCCGCAAGATGGCGTGGTCCGCCTCGAGCACCATCGCCGCCGAGGAGGTCGCAAGACGCACGACGTCGGCGGGATCCGTTGCAGTGATCATTCGGATTCCGGTCTCGTTGATCGCGGAGACCTGGGTGGCTCGCGCCGTCATGCGGGCCTCACGCTCGGCCTGGGCGATCTCGTCCGCCGCCGCCGCCGCGACTTCGAGCAAGGTCTCCTCCGCGGCCCGCCCGCGAGGCGCCGGGCTCCCGGCCTGGACCGAGAGGACTCCGACGAGTGTCTCACCGGCGAGCAGCGGCAGCGCTGCGAAGGCCAGCGCATCGCCCGCGCTCCGCAAGAATGCGGGCCGTCCGTCCGAGGCTACGCGGCCGTCGATGCCCTGCCCGAGAGTCACTCGGTACTCACCTCCGAAGCCGCCACCCGAGAGCGAGGTTGCGGCCAGACGCAGCTCCTTGTCGTCAGGATCATGGAGATAGACGGTGGCGATGCCGTTGCCAGCGCGCGCTGCGAGTACCTTGCAGAGACGCGTGAGGCGCTCGAGCAGGGGTGCGCGTCCGCCAAGAATCTCCCGAACCTCACGCACCGCTGCGTAGCGTACGGCCTGGTCCCGGAGCGCCGCGTGTTCCTGGGCGCGGGCGATGATCTGGGCGTCCAGGTGGGCGAGCTGCTCCACGAACTCGAGGTCGGCATCGGCGAAAACGTCGGGACGAGTGCCATGGTGCAGGTTCAGCACACCCAGCACTTTGCCCTGGTGGACAAGAGGGACGCTGAGCGCACTCTCCACGTCGAGGCGCTCGCGCACGATGCGAAACGCCTGTCGGTCCGCCTTTCCGCGCAGGCGCAGGGCGCGGGCATCGGCTGCGACCCGCCCCGCGATGCCTTCACCGAGGGGCACGCGAATCTTTGACCAAAGCTCGGGCTCGATGCCAACGGCCACCCGGATCGTGAGTTCGTTGGTTTGCGGGTCGAGCAGCATGAGGGACCCGCGATCGGCGCCGGTGACACCGAGGGCGATCTCCAGCATGCGCGCGAACAGCTCGTCGGCGTCCACCGTGAGATTCACGGACTCGACCACCTCGTGGAGCGCTTGGAGGAGTTCCGCCTTGCGGTCACGCGCCGAGACGCCGTAGCCAAAAAGGAGCCTTGCCGTGAGCGGCGCCACAATCTGTACGCCTCGCGCCGCGGCGTCGGGGAACCGCTCCACGAAGCTCGGTTCGAGTCCGGAGTCGATTACCGCGTGGAGCTGCACGGTGCTGAGCGCCTTTGGGTCATCGGTCAGCCGTGCGCCGACGAACTCCATGCGCTCGGAGCCAAGTGCGCGGAGGCGCTCGCGGACGAGCCCCGGATCGGGATCGAAAATGACGGCGATCTCGACCGCGGGATTCGCGTCGAGCAGCGGCAGCAGAGCGAGCACTTCATCGCTCGCGCCGTAGATCCCGATCCGACGCCGCATCATCCACCGTCGTCCGCGTCGTCAAGAAGAGCGTCGAGTTGAATCGTCAGCAGCAACGAGTGGCGGCGGTGTGCGCTGTCTTTGAGGACGAGCGGGAGCACGAGCGAGCGTGGGCCATTGGCTTCGGGGCGGCCCACGCTGGCAATGATGAGCGGAGCCGGCTGGGCGGCGTTCGCTTCGGCCATCGCTTCGGCGTGGATCTCATTCACCTCGGGCCATGACTCATCGAGGGCCACCTGCGTGTTCGCCGTGGCGCGCGCGATCTCGCGGGCGTCGAGCTCGACCGTCGCGGTGCCCATCGGTTCAGGCTCGAGCTCCGCCGGGGCGAACTCCGCGGGGGCGAGCTCGGCCGCAGGCCGACCGCGCAGCGGTGGGCCCGCCGGCCGGACGGCGGCCGGTCGGGAGGGTGCGGCGGCCGCAGGGGCCGGGCGCACGGGGGGCTCCACCGCGGCCGTGGCAGGGGTGCGGATCGCCGGGCGGGGTACCGCCGCCGGTGTCGATGCGGCCTTGAGCGGCGGTGCGGCTTCTCGCGCCTGCGCGGGGAGTGCCGCCTTCACCGCAGCCGAGACCGCGCCGCGCGACGGCCCGGCGGGTGCCCTCGAGGCTGTCGCTGCCTCGGCGGTTTGCCCGCGGCGAGCCCGGATCACACGCTTCGAGACAGTGGTCAGCGTTTGGAGCACACCAGTCCCCTCTGTGGCGACGGCTTCGAATGCGCCGGCGCCCCGGATATCGAGCTTGCGGTGGAGCTCCTCGAGCGCAAAGGGATCGGCGAGGTCGCGCTTGTTGTACTGGATCACCATCGGAACGCTCTCAAGGGCGCGGCCATAGGCGGCGAGGGCGCGGCGCAGCTCCTCGAAGCAGGCCACATTCGCATCGATGCGATCGCGCTGGGCGTCGACCACGAACACGACGGCATCCACCTTGTCGAGGAGCTGCTTGCGCGTGGGACCCTGCTCGGGACCGCCGGGGACGGCGATGATCTGGATCCGCGTGCGGACGCCCGCGATCTCGCCGAGCTCGATCGGCATCATCTCGTAACTCACCGACGGGTCGATGCGCGTCGGCACCTCGCGCAGCTCTCCGCGGTGATCGGACCGGAGTTTGGCGTGAATCATGCGCAGGTTGGCCGTCTTTCCGGAGCCCGGCGCCCCCCAGTAGACAATCCGTGCGTTCACGTTCGGCTGCGCGGGAGCGGGTTCCGCCATCAGACTTTCCCCTTCTTCGTCAGGATTCGCCGTGCGTGCGTGCATATCACCGACGGGACGTCCTTGCTCTTCATGATGGTCAAAAGATCCCGGTCCTGGAGATAGTTCAGGAACTTGACGGCAGTCGAGGCGGGACACTTTGGGTTCATCGCGAGGTTCACCTTGACGGTGTAGTTGCGCGTCCACTCGCGATTGCTGGCGATGATCCGGAGCACCTCGTCGGACAAGGCACGCATCTTGGCAAAGCTCTCGACCTCGTTTTCGGTGATCTTCGGGCTGCGGATTGCGGCGGCAGCCACAATTTTGTTACGGTCACGGATCAGGAGGCCTCGGGCCTCCTTGTTTCCCATGCGCGCCAGCTTCACCTTCTGAAAGACGGAAAGCGTTTGAATCAGGGCGAATAGGTTTCCGCGCTGAGACTCATCGAGCTCACCCGTTTCTTCGAGCAGCTCCTTCGCGAAGTCACCGACATCGTCGCCGAGGATTGCGCGAAGAGCCGCGAGTGCGGCCTCGTCGGTCACCTCGCCGCCGGGCGGAAGCTCCTCGCCCTCGCGCGCCCCCTCGTCGGGCTCCTCGGCCTTGCCCCTCTGGATCCCGAGGAAAGACAGAATGCGGTCGATCACCGAGCGACCGGTGAGGGGGTTCGAGCCGAGCGCTTCCACGATGTCGGGGCAGCGCAGCATGCGCTGCTGGTTATTCGAGACAATGTCGACGATGCGCTTGTGAGGGAGCGAGGCGAGCCACGCAATGGTGGTGTCGTCTGCCTCAGGGTTGAGCGCCAGCTTCTCGAGCAGCTCGGCATCGTTGGCATGCGCTCGCCCGAGATAGGACAGCACGGACGGATGCGCAGGTCCGGACAGTACCGAGACGACGATGGACCGCGGCAGGGCGTCAAGGCTGTCCCGCGCCCGCGCCTTGGTCTCGTCATCGGGATCATGGAGCAGCACGAACAGCACGGTGACCAGCTCCGCCGGCAGCAGAGGCAGAGCGCCCCGAGCCGCCATGCGACGCACCTCGACCGGGCCGTCGCGACGCACGTAGCGTTCGGCTTGGGGCGAGACGGTGAGGCGGATTTTCACTGGGACTCGGCCTGCCGCGCTTTCGCCTCGGCAATCACGCGGTCTCGGAACTGAGCGGGTACTTCATCGTAATGGGAGAAGGACATGTGGAATGAGCCCTTTGCCCCGGTCATGCTGGTGAGCGTACTGGCGTACTCGAGCATCTCTGCCATCGGCACCTGTGCCCGGATGGTCTGACTCGTACCGCGCGCCTCCGTCGACTGCACTCTGCCCCGACGCTGCGAGATGTCGCCCATGACGTCCCCCACGTGTTGGTCCGGCGCCGACACTTCCACGTCCATGATGGGTTCGAGGAGTGTTGGCCTCGCCTGCTCGACCGCCGTCTTGAAACCGTACGAGCCGGCCAGCTTGAACGACATCTCGTTCGAGTCGACAGGGTGATGCTTGCCATCGATGCAACGTACCCGCACGTCCACTACGGGGTAGCCGGCGAGCGGACCGCGCAAGAGAGCCTCCTGCACGCCCTTTTCGACGGCCGGAATCAGGTTGCGCGGTATCGAGCCCCCCACGATCTCATCCACAAACTCGAAACCGCTGCCGCGGGGAAGCGGCTCGACCGTGAGGTAGCAGACACCGAACATGCCCTTGCCCCCGGTCTGCTTCTTGAGCTTGCCCTCCACATTCTCGGCCCGGCGCGTGACGGTCTCCCGGTAGGGAACCTTGGGCGTCTTGAGCTCGACGTCCGCATCGAACATGCGCTTAAGGCGCTGTACCGCCGTGCGGATGTGCAGCTCGCCCATACCGGTCAGAAGGAACTCCCCCGTGGAGGGCTCCCGGCCGACATGGAGCGTCGGGTCCTCTTCCACCAATCGGCCGAGCGAGGTGTAGACTTTATCCTCATCCCCCTTTGATTTCGCCTGGATGGCGTAGGAAAGCACGCCCTTAGGAATGGCCAACTCCGATACCCGGACCCCCCCCCTTTCGGCGGTCAGAACGTTTCCGGTGTGGACGTCCTTCAGCTTCGCGACCGCGATGACATCGCCCGGCTCGGCTTCCGGGACCTCCACGTGTTCGCCGCCGCGCATCACATAGAGCTTGCCGATGCGCTCGCGAGAGCCCGTGGTGGCATCGAGCACCGTCATCTCCGGCTTCGCGGTGCCGGAGATGATGCGCAAGACGGAGAGCGTCCCCGTGTAGCGGTCGATCACGGTCTTGAGCACCACGGCCGCGAACGGTCCGCTCGGGTCGGCCTCGAGAGGATGCGCCTGTCCATCGGCGACATCCCGGGCCGGCCAAGCCTGGCGGTCGGCCGGGGAAGGGAGCAGCTCTACCGCCGCCCGTAGCAACGTGTCCGTGCCCACCTCGAGCGTCGCCGAACCACACAGAACGGCGAGGATCTGGTGCTCGCGCACACCTTTCAGCAGGCCCTTGCGTACCTCCTCGTCTGTCAGCTCGCCCTCTCCCAAGTACTTCTCCAAGAGCGCGTCGTCGCACTCCGCGACCGCCTCCACCAGGCGTTGGCGCTCGGTGGTCGCCGCGTCGGCGAGCTCGGGTGGAATCGGGATCTCTCCGGTCGGGGAGTAGGCCTTGAGCTGACGCAGGTCGATCACGCCCCGCAGCTCCTTCTCGGCGCCGATCGGAAGAGCCAGCACCACGGGATTGGCGCCGAGCTTGCGCAGCGAGGCGAGGGCGGCGCCGAAATCGGCGCGCTCTCGGTCAAGGCCATTGATGATGGCGATGACCGCGTCGCCGGCAGCGGTGGCGGAACGCCACATGCGCTCTGTACCCACCTTCGCGCCGTCGACCGCGGAGACAACGAGGACCGCGCCGTCGAGTGCCGGCAGCTCAATCTCGCCGTCCGCCAGAAAGTTCGGGTCCCCTGGCGTGTCGATCAGCGTGATGTGCTTGCCTTGCCAATCGAAGGCATAAAAGTGGGAGGAGAGGGTGTGGTGGCGCTCTTTCTCCTCGGGCAGCGGCGAGAGGACCGAGGTCCCCTTGTCGACGGAGCCCAGCTCTTTGGTCGCCCCTGCGCGGTGCAGGAGGGCCTCGCCGAGCGAAGTCTTGCCGTCACCGGCGTGACCGATCAGGGCGAAATTGCGAGTGTCGCGGACGCCGACGTCCTTCATCTTTCTACCTCTCCTTTCGCGGAACCTCCGGATGATTCTTCTCGAACAAGATGCGCAGCCCTTCGAGGGTGAGGAAGGGCTCCACGCGCTCGATGGTCGTGGTCTCGCTTGCGATCCGCTGAGCGAGGCCGCCCGTCGCGATGCAGCGGGCCTCGGCGCCGAGCTCCGCGCGGATGCGGCCGACCATGGCGTCGACCATGCCGGCATAGCCGAACAGGAGCCCCGACTGGAGCGCCCCAGTGGTGGTCTTGCCGATGACGCTCTTTGGACGCGACAGCTCCACGCGGTGGAGCAGCGCCGTGCGCTGGAAGAGCGCGTCCATCGCGATCTGGATTCCAGGGAAGATGGCTCCGCCCAAGTACTCTCCCTGTGCGGAGACGCAATCGAAGGTGGTTGCAGTCCCGAAATCGACCGCGATGATTGGGCCTCCGTACACCTCGAAGGCCGCCACGGCGTTCACGATGCGGTCGGCGCCCACTTCCCGGGGGTTCTCGTAGCGGACCGGCATCCCGGTGCGGATGCCTGGACCGACCACCATCGGTGCACGCTCAAAGAGCTTGGCACACACGCGCTCCCAGATCGGTAGCAGCGGCGGGACCACGCTCGAGACAATGCCATCGGTAATCTCGTGGGTTCGGCGGCCCGCCTGATCAAACAGCGAGCGCAACACGACGGAGACCTCGTCCGAGGTCTGATCGCGATGAGTGCCGATCCGCCAGTGGTGCGCCAGCTTCCCGTGCCCATTTGCGTAGTCGAAAAGTCCGAGCGTGACGTTGGTGTTGCCGATGTCGATCGCCAGGAGCATCGTCATGGGAGATCCTCGAGCTCGTTGCGCCTCGTCATCGAATCACCGTCACGTCGCCGGCGAGAACGCGGGCGATTTCCCCGTCGCGTCGCTCGACCAAGAGGGCTCCGTCGGCGTCGATTCCCCGACACACCCCGGTAGTCTCGACTGGGGGGCTGCTCCTGGAACCGATTTCAAGCACGCGCACCCCACGACCCGGCATCCGGAATCTCTCCTCGAAGCGCGTGCGCAGCGCCTGAAAGCCCCCCTTCTCAAACGCGTCGAGCGCCTGCTCGAGCTCACGGTACAGCCGGCGTGCGAAGGAGATCCGGTCCACAGGACGCCCAGTTGCGCTGCGCACGCTCGTGGCGGACGCCCGGAAGTCGTCCGGGAAGGATTCGCGGTCGATGTTCAGGTTCACACCGACACCGAGGACCAGAAACGCGACGCGGGAGGCCTCGGCCGCGAGCTCCATCAGGATCCCCGACGTCTTCAGGCCATCGATGAGGACGTCGTTTGGCCATTTGATCTCCACGTCGTGGCCGACGCCCGCGCTCTCCGCGACGACCTCCGCCACCGCCACCGCTGCGGCCAAAATCACCGTCGGGGCCTCGGCGAGAGCGAGCGACGGGCGAAGGACACTGGAGCTGTAGAGGTTCGAATAGGGCGGGGAGAAAAACGACCGGCCGAGCCGGCCGCGGCCCGCGGTTTGGCCCTCGGCGATCACCGTTGCACCATGCGGCGCGCCACCCCGCGCCCATTCGAGCGCGACGCGGTTCGTCGAATCGGTGCTGTCGAGGTGACGGATCTCGCGGGCGAGCCAATGGGTCGCAAGGCACGCGTGGATCTCCTCCGGGAAGAGCCGATCAGGGATGCCCGTGAGGCGGTACCCACCGCCGGGCTCTCCCTCGATCTGGTAACCTCTCGCGCGCAGCGCCTCAACGTACTTCCAAACCTGCGCCCGCGAGACTCCCAGACTCTCCGACAAGGACTCGCCCGACGAAGCCCGCGGGCCGGCGCGGCGGAGAGCTTCGAGGATCCGCGCCGCGCCGTCACTCACACCCCTACACCTCCTGGCAGGAGCTCGAGCGCCACATTTGAGTTCGGCGCGGAATGAGTGAGTGCCCCGATCGAGACCCGATGAACACCGGTTGCGGCGACCTCCGGGAGGTTCTCGAGTGTGATGCCGCCCGACGCCTCGAGGAGGACGCGGCCCCGTAGGTGCTCGGCAATCGCGCGAAGCTCGGCCGGGGTGCGGTTGTCGAGGAGCAGGAAATCGGCCCCAGCGTCGACCGCGGCAACCGCCTGCTCAAGCGACTCGACCTCGACCTGTACGCGAAGGTGTGGAGGCGCAGCGGCGCGAGCAGACTTTACGGCCTGGGAGACCCCGCCGGCCGCCGCGACGTGATTGTCCTTCAGTAGGATTCCGTCGAACAGACCCATCCGATGATTGATGCCGCCTCCCACCGCGACGGCGTACTTGTCGAGCAACCGCCAGCCAGGGAGCGTTTTCCGGGTGTCCACGATGTCGACGCCCGTGCCCTTCACGCGAACCACGTACCGCTGGGTCAGGCTCGCGATCCCGCACATCCGTCCGAGGAAGTTGAGCGCGGTACGCTCCGCCGCGAAGATGGCGCGGAGCGAGCCTGCGAGCGTGGCAAGCCGGGTGCCCGCCACGACGTCGGCGCCGTCGTGAACCTCTTCGTGGAAGCGCAGGTCGGGATCGACCGCCGCGAACACGACCTTTGCGACACCGAGGCCGCAGACGCGGAGCGGCTGGCGCGCTTCGATCACGGCGCAACCCTCCTGCGAAGCGGGAATCACCAGTGCGCTCGTCACGTCGCAGGCCCCGATGTCCTCCGCCAGGCTGCGCGCGACGAGGTCACGCCAGCCCCATTCCGCGGGTAGGACCGGCGCGCCTGTCATGCGTCCGCTCCGAGGACCTGGCGCAGGCGTGCGATCCGCTCCCCGGTGGTCTTCAGCTCGGTCTCGAGTCGCGCGCGCTTGTCCCGTTCGGCCTCCACGACATCCTCCTTCGCGCGGGCGATGAAGTCTGGATTGTCGAGTTTCTTGGCGGAGATAGCGAGCTCTTTCTCGAGTGCCTTCTGCGCCTTCTCGAGGCGCCGAAGCTCGTCCCCGAGGAAACTCGGATCGCTGAGCTCGACCCGCACCAGGTAGCCGCCGGCTTGCACCACGGCGGCAGTCGCCGGGGCCGGGCCGTCGTCAAAGCGCAGCGCTCCCGCACCCACGAGAGCCCGCAGCCCTGCGGCGTGGCGCTCGACGAAGGGGACGGCTCCCGTCGGGAAGCAGACTTCGACGCGGCTCGAGGGCGCAAGGCCAAGCTCGCCGCGAACCTGCCGCACGCGGGTCACCACCTCGACCAGCGCGTTCATCTCCCTGGCGTCGCTCGGGGAGAGGGGCACCGCGGTCGGCGGATAGCCGCGTTCGAGCGCGAGCCGGGTGTCGCCCGTCGGCAATGCCTGGAGAATCTCTTCGGTCACAAACGGCATCACGGGGTGGAGCGCGACGAGCGCGCCCGCCAGCACCTCGACCAGGGTTCGCTGGGTGGCGGCGCGGCTGGCCGGGTTGGTCGTCTGCAGCTGTTGCTTTGCGAGCTCGATATACCAATCACACAGTTCTCCCCAGACGAACTGGTAGAGGGCGCTCGCGCCGTCGTTGAAGCGAAATGCATCGATCGCGCTGTGCGCGTCCGAAAGGGCCGCATCGAGGCGGGTGCGGATCCAGCGGTCATAGAGCGAGGCGGAGCCGACTGGTGCGTGTGCAGGTTCGTAGTCGCCCAGATTGAGCAGCGCGAAGCGCGCGGCATTCCAGAGCTTGGTCACGAAGGCACGGCCACCTTCCACGACGTTCACGCCGAAGCGAATGTCCCGGCCTTGCGCCGCGAGCGACGTCAAAGTCCAGCGCACGGCATCCGTGCCGTAGAGGTCCATCACCTCGAGGGGGTCGATGCCGATCCCTTTCGACTTCGACATCTTCCGGCCCTTCTCGTCACGGACGAGAGGATGAATGTAAACGTCGCGGAAGGGCACCTCGCCCATGAAGTGCAGGCCCATCATGATCATTCGAGCCACCCAAAAGAAGATGATGTCAAATGCGGTGGACAAGACAGAGGTCGGGTAGAAGGCGCGAAGCTCCGGCGTCTCATCCGGCCAGCCAAGGGTCGAGAAGGGCCAAAGGGCGCTCGAGAACCACGTGTCGAGCACATCGCTCTCCTGAACGATCGCCGCGCTCCCGCAGTGGCTGCAGCGCTCCGGGTCCTCGAGCTCGACCGTCCATTCTGCGCAGCTCGCGCAACGCCAAGCGGGGATGCGGTGACCCCACCAAAGCTGTCGAGAAATCGCCCAGTCGCGGATGTTCTCCATCCAGTGGAAGTAGGTGTTCTCCCAGGACGCCGGGTGGAATCGCACGCGCCCCTCGCGCACCGCTTCGATCGCAGGTCTGGCAAGAGGCTCCATGCGCATGAACCACTGCTCGGAGAGGAGCGGTTGCACGAGCGTATCGCAGCGGTCGCAATGGGGGACCTCGTGG
>DATFYN010000457.1:0-3639 GCA_035315025.1 Myxococcota bacterium | reverse complement strand
TCGAATCCCCCCCGGAAATTCCGAAAAGGATCCCGAAACGCACGCTGCCCGTTCAAATCGTTAACACCTTCACCCGGCATGAAATCCCTTGCCAGCCTTTGACTTGCGAGCAGGCTCTACCACGCGTGTCGGACGCTACTGATCCGGATCCTCGAATACGCCGGACTCGATACCGGAAGCCCCATCGACGTCACGGCGGCGGCTACGGGGAACAGCGCCGTAAGCGACAGTGGCGCGGTCACCACGACGAACTCCAGCGATCTGATCTTCGGCGCCAACTTGGTCGAGACCGGTACCAGCGGCCCGGAGGCTGCATTCACTTCTCGGATCCTCACGAGCCGCAATGCCGACATTGCTGAAGATCGTGTGGTCGCCACGACCGGAAGCTACGACGCGGCCGCCTCCCTCAACAGTGCGGGTCCTTGGATCATGCAACTCGTGGCATTCAAACGAGCTGGCCCCGCGACTCCGACAGTCAGCCCACGCGTCACTGCCTTGACCTTCACGCGGACGCAGCAGTTCACAGCCAGCCTGACGAGCAGCGTCACGTGGTCGGTCGATGGCGTGGTAGGAGGTTCGCCCTCTTCGGGAACAATTACCACCACGGGTCTCTATGCTCCACCCAATAGCACCGGTGTTCACACCGTCGCGTTCACGTCGCTGGATCGGTCGCAATCGGCCAGTGCCACTGTGTTCATCACGAACTCGCCGGGCCTGTTTACACATCACAACGACAATCTGCGCACCGGTCAGAACCTGAACGAAACGGTTCTGACTCCGGCCAACGTGACACCCGTCAACTTCGGAAGGCTCTATTCCTATCCCTTGGACGGCACCGCGTATGCCGCGCCGCTCTATGTGGCGAATCTCAACATCCCAAACCAAGGCTTCCACAACGTCGTCTACGTGGCCACAGAGCACGACAGCGTCTACGCCTTCGATGCCGACGGACTGAGCAGCAGCCCGCTCTGGCAAGTAAGCTTCATCAATCTAGCAGCGGGTGTGACCCCGGTTCCGGCGGCCGATACTGGAAGCCCCGATTTCAGCCCTGAAGTCGGGATCACCGGCACCCCGGTGATCGACCCCGCGAGTGGGACGCTCTACGTCGTCGCCAAGACCAAGGAGGTTGTCTCAAACACAGCGACGTACGTGCAGCGACTGCATGCACTCGCTCTCGCGACCGGCGCCGAGAAGCTTGGCGGTCCCGTGGTCATTATGACGAGCGTCGCCGGTAGCGGTGACGGGGCCCAGGGTGGTCAAGTACCCTTCAACCCGCTACGAGAGAATCAGCGACCCGCGCTCCTCCTTCTTAACGGCGTGGTGTATGTCGCGTTCGCATCTCATGGAGATCAGGCGCCGTACCACGGCTGGGTACTGGGATTCGACGCCACCACCCTCCAGCTCGTGATGAAATACAACACCACTCCGAATGGATCCGCCGGCGGGATCTGGCACAGCGGTGGAGGTCTCGCCGCTGACTCTGCGGGAGACATCTACTTCGTCACTGGCAACGGGACCTTCGACGCGAACTCGGGTGGACTTGACTACGGAGATAGCATCGAGAAGATCAGTCCAAGCGGCGCGGTTTTGGATTACTTCACGCCGCATGATCAACCGAATATGAACGCCAACGACCTTGATCTCGGGTCTGGAAGTCCGCTCTTGCTTCCGGACCAGAGTGGCCCCTATCCCCATTTGCTAGTCACAGCCGGCAAGACAGGCACGATCTACGTAGTCAACCGGGAGAATATGGGTCACTACAATCCAAACAACGATAGCCAGATTCCTCAAGCTCTCGCGAACATCATCCCTGGTGGAACTGTACATACCGGCAACTTCAAGGCACCGGTCTATTTTGGCGGATCTGTCTATTTCGGCGCGGTTTCCGATCCGATCAGAGCGCTCCAGTTGAGCGGCGGCTCCCTCTCGACGACCACATCTCAGTCACCGGAGGCCTACAACTTCCCAGGCGGAGCGATTGCGATCTCTGCCAATGGAAACACCAATGGCATCCTGTGGGCGGTAGAAAGGCCGGACGTGACAGTTCCGGGTGTTCTCCACGCATACGACGCGACCAACCTGGACAGCGAATTCTACAACAGCAATCAATCCGGGTCGCGCGACACGTTGGACTTCGCAACGAAGTTCGCGCCTCCGACCGTGGTGAACGGAAAAGTATTCGTTGGCTCTGTGAGCCAACTGGCGGTCTACGGTCTATTGCCCTAGGTCGCGCTGGATCAACGAGGCGTCGAGTAGACCCGGTCCGGCTGCTCTCGTTTTCTCACTTTTGCCATCTCTGGGATTGCACTGATTCAGTGGAGTGTTTCTCCGCGCTCTGAAGGAAACGAAGGCGCGCTGCGGCGTTCCCGCGCGCTGGGGCAAGTCGCTCCCCATTGAAGGCACAGTTCATCTCCGTCAACCAGGGGAATCGCATCGAGCGCGCGGTGATCAGCCTTGGTACCGGAGCAAGCGAGGTGCAGACTCGGGTGCAGGTCTACGAAACCAGGAGGCGCGAGCACATCGAACGGGTTGCAGATTTCACGACGGACGCGAGGAGCCGCTAAAAGCCCGGCATGGCCGAAACGATGGGTGCGGGCGCCGCTGCGGGGAATCTCGCGGCTGCTGCAGCGGTCAGCGCCGCAGGCACCGTGGCTTCGGAAATGCTCTCGGCCAATGTCCAAGCGGATGCGGAGCGTACGGCGACGGACGTTGCTGAGCAGCTCCAGAGCTACTTCGTGCAGCGGGGGTGGATCTCGTCCCCGTAGCGCCGTCGTTTGCGAAAACCCATTCGCCTCATGCCCGTCCTCGCTTTTCGAGTCTCCAGGATCGCGGCCATTCCGTCTCGCGCTCGTGCCAAGGCACAAATCGCTTGCAGGTGCCGCAGGAGGGCCGTTCGCCTGAGGGAAGTCCGGATCTCTCCAGCCAGCGCCCGGCGGCGCGGCGTCGGAGCACGGTCGATCCCGGTGCGGACGTGCACGCCGAGCGCCGCGCCTACCGCGCGGATGGTGTCGGGGCAGAAACCATAGGCGCGGATGCGTGAGATCTTCCCCTCGAAACGGAAGGTCACCTCGAGCGCCTCACGCCCCCCCCCAACGTGTGGCAAACGACAGCGCAATCGGCTGGCCCTCCAACTCGGCACGTTCGATTCGAAGCTCCGACACCGCTCTCTTAGCGCCCTTCGGTAAGGCGACGGTAGCTCTTCAGATGCCGCAGGGCGGCCGTGTGGCGCCCCATCTTTTCGAGGAGACACCCAAGGTTGTAGTGGGCGTCGGCACAGGCGGGGTCAGACCCGAGTGCCCGCTCGTAGGCCGCGACGGCATCCGCGTCGCGGCCGAGGTCTTCGAACGCGACGCCGAGGTTGAAGGCCGCCGTTCCATCATGCGGCTTTGCATCCAGCGCCAAGCGGTAATGGGCTTCTGCGGCGGCAGCGTGACCTGCCTCGTGCAGGAGGCGGCCGAGGTTCAAATGGGCCTCGGCATGGCGTGGGGCGAGCTCGATGGCGCGCCGGTAGGCGTCTCGTGCTTCATCCGGCGACGAGATCTCAAGCTCGCACCCGAGCTCATACCACTCATCCGCATCCGGTTCCGGGTCGGCCCGGCGTGCCGTTGCGGCGGCTTGGCGGGCAATCGGCGCTGCTTT
>DATFYN010000456.1:0-14863 GCA_035315025.1 Myxococcota bacterium | reverse complement strand
AGGACCGGGCTGCGGCTCGCCGCTGCAAACACGCGCAGCGGACGCTTCCATGCGATCTCGACGCGACCATCACGACGCTCTTGGAGGTTGAGCAGCGCCGGGGCGAGGGGATGCGCCTTCGCCGAAGGCGATGCGAGCAGGAGCGCGAGCAGCCCCACTCGCAACAGCGTGCGACGCCCGGACTCCTCATGGACGGCCGGCTGCCGAGGTGCTCGCGATCCAGGAGGGCCATTCAACGTGCACCTCATACTCGCTGCGCAGCGCATGAAGACGCTTCGCGAGGACCTCTTCTCTCCGCTCGGCGAGAAATCCGTAAAGCACGCGGCCGCGGACTTCCGCCAAAGCGGGAAGGCGAGCGGGGATTCGCTCATGGACGAAGACAAGGTGGACGCCGAAGACCGAGGGGATTGGCTCCGACCACCTCCCAGGCTCGAGGGCTGCGACGGCGCGCGCGAACGCGCTTCCGAAGCGCGCGATGAGCTCGCGCTCCGTCACCAAAGACGCGAGGGAATCGAGAGGAAACGGGTCACCCCGATCTGCGGCTCGCTCTGGCGGGACAGACTCGCGGCGGAACTTCAGCTTCGCTGCATCTCGCTCAAGGCTCTCCGGGTGACGCTCCCGCGCCAAGGTAGACCTGCGAGATTCGCACCTGCGGAGGCTGCACGAAGCGATCGCGGTGACTCTCGAGATAGGCCTCGAGCTCCGAGTCGTCCGGCGCGTCAACCGAGCCGGCACGCTTGAGCTCAAGGCGCATCTTCTCGATGAGGATGCGGCGAACCACCTGATCCCCACGGTCGAGCGCGAGGCCGACCGCTTGCCCGAGAAGATCCCGTGGGTTCGCCTCAGGTTCCTCGGAAAGAAAGGTCATCTTCTCGATGAGTCGCCACTGGACGCCCCGGTCGCCCCGGTCGAGGCCACGAAAGAGGGCGTCGCGATAAAGGACATCCTCATCGATCTCCCGATCGACGAGCGCCCGCGCGTCCTGCTCCGTGGCGTGCAGGCCAGTGCGTTCCGTGTAGCGCTCGAGCAACTGCTCGACCTGCGAGGCGCTTACGACAATCGGGTCCCGCACGCGTTCGTTCGCGGTGGGCGGGCCGCCCCACGCACCCACGAGTGTGAAAAGAAGTGCCCCGATTGCTGCGAAGTGAACCGCAGGCTTGCAGAGCCAGCGCACCACGCGCAGAACCACGCTCACGAGGAGTGGGGCTCGTACCAGATCGGCGAGGTCCACGCGCGCTCCTGGATCGTCTTCGGAACGTCCGGGTTGCAGCACGCCTCGAACCCCGGCTTCGATGGGACGGTGCCATTGCAGGTGATGCCGCTCCTCACGCACTCCCACGTGCTCCATCGACACGAGGGGTTCTCAAGGACCCGTGCGTAATAGAAGGCCCTCTGGTCAGGCTCAAAGTCCGGACCTTGCCACACGGTGCAAAGCGAGCTGAAGTCTGCTCCGTGCGGTGTGCAAGTCGAGAGGTCGACGGTTGCGCCATTCGCCGGGTCACCCGTCACGTTGTAGACCTGCTCGTGCGTCGCCCCGGTCGCATCGGTCCAGCCCTTGATGATCTGCACCTGCTGGAGCGGGGTCCCGGGATTCTCGGCCGTTCCTGGGTCCTGGAGTGCCAGGACGGAAAACTTGGGTGGGGTCAGCTTGGAAATGATCGGAGGTGGCAGCGTGCTGCCCATCGGAACTCCGGTCAAGTAAGCGATCGCCGCGTAGTCGTGGATATCGCACAGGCGATCGGGCAGATAGTACCCGCCGAAGAACCGAACCACTGGTCGCGTCCCGCTTGTCGCATAAGCCTCGCGGCGCTTCATCGCGTGCCAGAGCGACTCGCGCGTGTTCTCCTCCGCCCAAAGCACCGTGAGGCCGCCCGGATTCGCGTCGACCCCGCCTGGAATTTGGCCGAACGTCGTGAGCCGGAACTCCGGCGTCGACTCCGCGAAGCCGACGTGACCCGGGTAGTTATACTCTTCCACGGCCCCCGGCGCAGCGCTATGGGTGTCCGTGCCGCCGACGAAGCCGAACCGGTACGGGTTCACGCCAGTCCGATCTTCCTCCACCAAGCCCTGGAGCAGTGCGGTACGCACGAAGGAGAGGGGTTGGAAGGGTTGGTTAGGATTGCGCGAGTCCCCAATCGCTGCCCATGGGATTTTCTCGAAATCGCAGTTCTCGTCGTTGGTTCCAAAACCGCTACGGCACTCCGACTCACCCTTGTGCTGGGTGATCTCGACCAGCGGCTCCCACTGCGCGCGCAGAGTGTTGCCCTGCGCTGTTGCGCCGGATGTCTCGAACATGACTCCGGCACTCAGGTTCGAATTGTGCGGGATCGCGAGCGCGTCGCATCTCGGAATTCCGTCGATGCACTGACTCTGGAGGGCCGCCCAAAGCTGCTGAGGCGTCTACGCGTCGAAGTAGCTCGTCGGGTTCGCTGGCACGAGCTCGTTGCGGAAGACAACGTTGCGATGGAGATTCTTAAAGTTGGTGTTCGCGGTCCACTCGTAGCCCACGAAGCTCGTGAACGTGCACGCGGTAGGCTTCCTCGGCGGCCGCCTGGATCTCTTGCCAAACCGACTCGGCGCGCGTGCGACAATCGTCGCCCGTCGGGCCGCAGACGGAAGCATAGCGAGTCGGCGTGGAAAGGAGCAGCGGAATTCCGAAGACCAAGAACCCGAAAGGAAGCGTGGAGCCCGGCGGCGTCGCGATCGCGGCGCGGAAGGTGTCGCACACGTCCGAGTTGTAGCCCGAAGCGGTCGGGTCGAGGCAGATTGAGCGCTCGCCGAAATACTCGGAGTGATCCGTCACGATCGCAAAGTCGAGCGGTCGCTGGAGCTGGATGCGGCGGAGCGCGTGTCCCTGGGCGTCGTAGGGAGTGAGATCGAGCGAGCCACCGCGCGCGAAGGCGTACGCGTCGCGTGGGGTTGCCCGAGTGTCGGCCAGCACCGCATCGAAGGAGAAAGTCGTATGGGCGTGCGTTTCCCCGAAAAAGGGTGCACGCCAGCGGTGATAGGACAAGCAGGGCTCACGGCCTCCCTCGACAGGCCGGCCCCTACACTCAAATGCAAGCGAAGCGGGTAGGACCAAGAGCAAGCCGAGGAACCTCGGGAACGCGAGCCTTCGCGCTGCGTTTTTGTGGACAGTCGGTGTCGCCAGAGTCGCGCAGGGGCACATCCGGGGCCTCCAAGGTGGCCCTCTGCAGCTCAGGTGCCACCGTTTGATTTCTTCTTCGGGGCCTCCATACGATGTCATGCATTTTGAGGTGGCCCTTCCGCTGCTGTCACTTCGACGCCTTGGTCTCGACCTCTCGCGGGGTTTTTACGTCGTAGGAGGGCGGCCCTTCCGTAAATCGCGTCGGCGTCGAAATCATTGATGTTTGTGGCGGACCCGGTCAATCTGCGTCGACGATGCCCCCTTGCCCTCAGGGCCTTCTCGCCGCGCTTCGCACTGTTCTCTGGCCCGAGCTGCGCTCCACGCCGAGGTTCTCGCTCTTCGCCACAGCTCCTCCTGCTCAAACGCCAGTGGGCCGGGAAGCGGGTCCACTTTCGGAGCTCCGACCGGGTGCACGGGTCCTTGCTGTCGTGCATTTGGCCGAAATGGCGTCGAGCACTCATCCTCGTGCGCCCAGAAACCGTGATCCGCTGGCACCGACAAGGCTTCCGCCTCTACTGGCGCTGGAAAAGCCGCTCGCGATGGCCTGGACGACGAGCCATCGAAGGTGAGATTCCTGACTTCATCCTGCAAATCCATCGCGCGAATCCGACCTGGGGTGCGCCCGGCTAAAGCTGATGCTCTCACCTCCGTGAACGGTCTCCGTCTGCTGGCCGCGGGTTGTCATCACTGCTCTCCTTCTCCTATCCCCGTCGCTAGAGGTGATGGGGCAGACACGTCGTCATGGAGCGCCGTGCTGGACTGGACCCAGGTCTTCAGAAGGCATGCTTCAGGATCTCGCTGGCGCGCCGGCATATCTCGCGTCCGTACTCGACCCACACTCCGTGGCCCCAGTAGCGATAACAGCTCGTCTGTGACGTCAGCAGGTGAAATAGCGCATTGCGGTAGCGCTGCTCGCTGCTGGGCACTTGCGCCTTCAGCACCTTTTCGTAGAACAGGGAGCTCACCCGCTCCATGGGGCCGAGCAGGGCGTCGTACCCTCTCACCCACGAGATGTCGTTGGTCCAGCTCCCTCCTTCGAGGTGAAAGCGTGAGTCCTCCGCGTGGAGTTCCTGAATGACACTCGCGAGCCTCTCCGGTCCCTCGCCCGGCTTGAAGCGGTCCCAGATGCGTCGTTGGAAGAGCGGCTGAAGCACCGGCAGGTCGTCTTCTCTCACGCCGAGCGCGAAGAGATGCTCGAGATACTCCGTGACGTTCATCAGCGGAGTCTCCGAACCCGAGCATTCGTGGACGACATCGAAATACCTGGGTGGAAACTCATTCATCATTACGCCGCCGTTCTCTCCGTCAGCGATCTGACTGACCATCGGCGGAACCGACCTGCCGCCCAGCTCGCAACGGGAAAGCGCTTTCGCCTCGTAGTACGGCTGCATCTGGCCGACGAGCTTGGTGTCACTTCCCTGGGTCTTGATGATTGCCACGATGGTTGCTTCTTCGCCCTCGGAGTTCTTGCAGATCAGCCAATGCGGCAGGTGCTTCCGCTCGGGACCTCTTCCGTCCGGCTGCTCGATGCTGTGCTCCTGGACCAGCACCCATTGGTATCCGCACTCGCGAAGCGTTCTCACAAACTCGTAGGCGACGTCCGGATGGTTGGGCAGCGCCATCTCTGAGGGCGAGAATCCGCGCACTCTTCCGAGCGCCTCCAAGCCGAAGATCGCGGCGAACTGGTGCTGCCAGGCCTTTACATGAAGCCGGTAGTCTTGCACGGGCGTCGACGGCGCAACCGGATGGCCCCAGGCGGAGCCGAGCCATTCGACCGCACGGCGGTACGCTGGCTCGCAAGTGATCCATGTGAGATTCTCGAAGACATCGTCGAGCCTCATCTGGCGCAGACCGTGAAGCAACGTGCCCGAGTAGTCGAGCATCACGCGCGGCTCCTTGCCTTCGGAGAGGAGCTGCGGAATGAACTCACCTATGCGTTTGTAGCACCAATGAAACACGGGCGCGTTGTGATTGTCGCCGATATCCGGGTTGTCCATCATGTACTCGAGGTTGCTGATGATGGCGGCCGTGCGCAGATCCGGGCCGCCGGCTGGGATCAGCGGCTGGTGCATGTGCAACGCAATTCCCGCCACGCTTCGGGTCCGGGCGAAATCGACGCGGCTCTCGGGGAGAAACACGTTTCGATCTCGGCTCTGCCGAATCGCCTCGTCCAGCGTTGGTTCCGACCCGCAGATGTTCGGGAGTCCGACGATCGAATCCAGAAGGACGCTTATGGCCTGGTCTCCTTCGCTCTACTTGTGCCGGATGTAATCATAGATGTTCACGTAGTTCTGGCCTGGAAAGGTCCAGGCCCATCGTGTGGCCGTCCGAGTCGAGGCGAGCCTCCGAACAGGGTACGGGCCGAAGTGTGCGAGCAGGGCCACCGCGTGGGCGGCCTCGTGGTAGGCGGCAGCGCGCCCGAGACTAACCGTAGCCGTAACCGGGTGTCCCTTCCGTAAATCGCGTCGGCTTCGAAATCATTGGTGTTTTTCGCGGACCGGGTCAAGCGCGTCGCCCCTGCCCTCAAGGCCATTCTTGCCGCGCTCCGCTCTCTTCTCAACCCGTAGGTCGCCGGTCGTCCCTCGAAGGGTTTCCGCGAATTCGGCGGAGGTCGCGCTCGAGGGGCGGCCCGAGATCACCACTGGACGCAAATCTCAAGTCACTTCTCCGCGTACAGCGCATGCACGTACCCGCGCAACATACGCTCTGCGCTGAAGCGCGGGATGAGGCGGCGCATCGATCTCCTCACCCGGGCGAGCCAGCGCACCGGAATCCCATCCTTATCCCGCTCATAGAAAAGTGGAATGACCTCGCTGGCGAGAAGGTGAAAGAGCGCAGCAGCGTCGATGTCATCCTGTCGCTCCGCATCGGCAGCACCCGCCGCAATGGCCCACCCGCTGTCACTGTCATAGGCCTCGCACCACCAGCCGTCCATCACGCTCAGGTTCAGGCCCCCATTTACCGCGACCTTCATCCCGCTCGTCCCGCTCGCCTCCTGCGGGGGACGCGGGAGGTTCAGCCAGAGGTCAACCCCTGCGACGAGGAAGGACGCGAGCTCGAGGTCGTAGTCCTCCAGGAACACGGTACGGCTTGCCACGTTCGGCGCGTGTCGAAGCTCGAATAGCCCCCGCAAAGTCTCCTTCGCCTCACGGTCGGCGGGATGGGCTTTGCCGGCAATCACCAGTTGAATCGGCTGTTCCGTGTCCGCAAGGAGCCGCAGCGCGGGGTCTAACTGCCGAGTCAGAAGTTGAAGTCGCTTGTACGTAGCAACGCGGCGGGCAAAGCCGATGGTCAGTGCCGTTGGATCGAAAACTCGCTGAGCCGCTTCGACGTACTCTGGCGACTCACCGCGCGCGAGGCGGTCCGTGACGGACCGCTCGCGTGCCTCGTGCACGAG
Source organism: Myxococcota bacterium (assembly GCA_035315025.1). Classification (GTDB taxonomy): domain Bacteria; phylum Myxococcota_A; class UBA9160; order UBA9160; family UBA9160; genus UBA9160. The sequence continues at coordinate 8,318 of DATFYN010000456.1, read as the reverse complement.
TCGCCCACGAAGTCCACAACGCACCTGCCACAGCTGGGCATCAGAAATCTGCGCAATCGGGTCCCACATGGCGAGATCCGAAGTGCGTGTGCGCCAGTCTGCAGGGAGAAACTGGTCCATGAGCGACTGCATCGCTGGTGCCATCCACGTGACCGTATGGACACCGTTCGTGACATGGCCGATCGGCACGTCGTCGGGTTCGCGCTCCGGCCACAGACTCCGCCACAGCGAGCGTGAGACTTGCTCGTGTCGTTCCGAGACACCGATCGAGGTTCGGCTCATGCGCAGCGCGAGCGGCGTCAGATTCACTGGTTCCTGCTCGCTCCCGGCATGAAGGCGACCGAGATCGTAGAATACCGAGTCCGGCACGCGCAGTTTGCGGATTAGGTCACCAAGGACTGGCTCGACCTCCTCGCGTGTGTACCACTCGTTGCCCGCGGCGACCGGCGTATGTGTGGTGAACACCGTCGTCTCTTGGACGCGCGCGAGCGCGTGCTCGAGGGTCGATCCCCCCGCGAGCAGCGCCCCGAGGCGCTCGAACGCGCCCAGCGCCGCATGCCCCTCGTTAAGGTGCACGAGACTCGGCTCGATCCCCAGGGCCTCCAGCGCGCGCACGCCGCCGCATCCCAAGACCACATACTGGGCGAGACGCGTATGTCGATCACCGACGTAGAGACGGCCGGTGATGAAGCGGTCGATCGGATGGTTGTCCTCACGATCCGTGTCGAGCAAGAAGACCGGTACGCGTCCAAAGTCGACGCGCCAGATTTGAATCCGAACCGTGCGACGACGGATGGAAAGCTCAACCGTGAGCGGCTGGTGCTGTGCGTCCGTCACGAGAGCGACCGGAAGGCGCTCGATCTCGGTCGTTTTCCAGTACTCGACCTGCAAGCCCTGCTCTTCGAGGCGCTGGTGGAAATATCCTTGCCGATAGAAGAGGCTGACCGCGACGAACGGCAGCGCGAGATCCGACGCCGCCTTCACGACGTCTCCTGCGAGCACGCCGAGGCCTCCTCCATAAAGCGGAAGGGAGCAGTGGCCACCGAACTCCGAACAAAAGTACGCGACCGGCCTCTCGGGGGCGATGACTCCCGCAGCGGAGGGACGGCGAGAATCGGCGTCGAGCTCGAAGGCGATCCGCTCTACTCGCTGCACGAAGCTCGGGTCGGTCGCCAACTGTTGCAGCCGGTGAGGCGGGAGCGTCTCGATCAGCCAGCGCGGGTTGCAGCCGCTGCGCTTCCAAAGCGCGGGGTCCATCTCGCGGAAGAGGGCTTCGTCATGGCTCCACGTCCAGCGATAGTTGTATGCAATGCGCGCGAGCGCCGCGATGGGCCGCGGAAGCCGCTCTTCCAAGTCGGCGATCGCGCGCTCTACGTCCGGCTTTCCAGCTCTCGGCGCATCTCCTGCCAGCATCTTCTCCCCGCTCGCTGCAGAACGCGGGAATGAACTGCACGCTCGCGCGCGATCCTGGGCCGAGCGTCGAACGACCCGTGTCGGCTGGCAGACAGCCGGAGCTCCGTGGTGCGAATAATGTGATTAATTCGGACGCGCTCCCACATAGCGTGAGCACGCGTGCATCCGGCCCCCACAGGGGCTCGCGTGAGGATGCCGACGGGACTCGATCGAGACACTCTAGATCAGATCCTCGAAGCGTTGCGGGAATTCGCGCGGCACGAGCTCCCCGACCCCAAGCTGCTCGAGCTCGATGCGCGTGACGAATTCCCGGCCGATGTCATCCGGGCGATGTGCGGACCGCGGCTCGGAATCCACCTCCTATTCGTGCCGGAGGCCTTCAATGGGCTGGGAGGCAGCGCATTCGACGTGGTGCGCCTGTGCGAGGAGCTCGCACGAATCGACCTGGGCATCGCCACCGGACTGCTCGCCACCTCGCTCGGCAGTGATCCCATCCGTGTGGGCGGGACGCCGGAGCAGCAGAAGCGCTGGCTCGGGCGCGTCGCCGACGAAGGATTGCTGATGGCCTACGGCGCTACCGAGCCCCAAGCCGGGAGCGATCTCGCCGCGCTCCGCACCACGGCCACTCCGATCGAGGAGGCCGGCGTCGTCATCAAATACCGGCTCGATGGCAGCAAACAGTGGATTAGCAACGGCGGTGTAGCGGATGTGTACGCCATCCTCGCCGTCGCCCCCGGCGGACCGAGCTGGTTCGTGGTCGATCGCGGTGTGCCTGGGTTCGGTCATGGCAAGCCCGAGGACAAGCACGGGATTCGCACGAGCAACACTGCGGCTCTTACCCTCGACGGCGTCGTGGTAGAGGCGGATCGGCTGGTGGGAGGTGTCGAGGGGCGAGGCCTCGCGCAGGCACAGGCGGTATTCGGCTACACTCGCTTGATGGTGGCGGCTTTCGGTCTCGGCGCGGGCTGGGCTGCGCTCGACCGCGCTATCGCGTACTCGACCGAGCGCATCCAGGCGGGCGGTCCGCTCTCGCAGAAGCAGGGGTACACGCACAAGCTGATCGTGCCCCACGCGATCCGCCTTGAGGCGGCGCGCGCTTACGTCGATGAGACAGCGGAGCGCCTTGATGCTGGCCAGGAGGGGCTCGCGACGGAAGGTGCGATCGCGAAGTACCTCGCCAGCGAGGCGGGGAACCTCGCCGCGGACGCAGCCTTGCAGGCACTCGGCGGTTACGGCTACACACGCGAGTATATGATCGAGAAGATCAAGCGCGACGTGCGCATCACCACCATCTACGAAGGAACCTCCGAGATCCTCGAGATCACGATCAGCCGCGACCGCTGGCAGCTGCACCTGAAGACGCGCGGTTGCTATTACGTTGAAGAAGCTCGAGCGCTCGAGCTGCTGCACAAGAGCGCTCCCCACACGGGCTGCGGCACGGCAGCGCTCGCACTGCGCGCGTTGAGCGTGCTGCTCGAGAGCGCGCGCGCCGGTCGCCTGACGCGGAGCCAGCACCTTTTGATGCGCCTCGGGGAATGGATCGCGGTGGCGGAGTGCGCCGCGAGCTTCGCTCGCCGCGCGGTACGCGCGGCGAAAAGCGGCCTCCCCGAGAAGGCTCTTGTGCGCGTCAACGCTGCGGCCCTTGCTGCAATGGCCCGCGTCTTCGCGCGCGAGGCAGCGCTTCACGTGGCGGAGCACGGCCTGCGCTTGGTGACTGGTGCGAGCGAGCTCAGCGACGTCGAGTTGTCGAGCCTAGAAGACCGTATCGGACTCGCTGCAGTCCACCGCGCTCAAGCTGGCCTCCTCTCCGACATGGATGCCGTCGCGGACGCCCTATATGGCCGGCGCACCTTACCCGCCGGGGAACCGTCCCCATGAGCCGCTCCGAGGAGGAGGTGGAGGACACGAGCCGCAGAGCGATCGCGATTGTGGGCGTCGGCGCGATCCTGCCCGATGCACCGGACGCGCCGACATTTTGGACGAACGTCACAAGCGGCCGTTACAGCATCTCCGAGGTCCCGTTCGATCGCTGGGACCCGACGTTCTATTACAACCCAGACCCCCACGCCCCGGACAAGACGTACTGCAAGATCGGCAGCTGGGTTCAGAAGTGGCCTTGGGATCCCGTGGCGTGGCGTCTCCCCATTCCGCCCCGCGTCGCTGACGCGATGGACGACGCGCAGAAGTGGACGATCGCATGCGTCCGGGAGGCTCTCACCGACTACGGTCATCCGACACGGTCGCTCGATCTGGCGCGAACCGCGGTGGTGCTCGGCAATGCGATGGCCGGCGAGAAGCATTATCTCACATCGCTCCGCGTGTTCTACCCCGAGTTCGCCGAGGCTCTTGCTCACGCGCCGAGCTTCGCCGCGCTGTCCGGTCCGATCCGTGACGCGATAGTGCGCGAGAGCCGCGATGCGCTGGGACGACGCCTCCCCTCCATCTCCGAGGACACCATGCCAGGCGAGCTGGCAAACTGCCTCGCTGGCCGCGTCGCGAACCTTCTAGATCTCCACGGCCCGAACTTCGTGACCGATGCAGCCTGCGCCTCCGCACTCGCCGCAATCAGCGCTTCTGCTGAGGGCCTGCTCGATGAGGAGTACGACGCGGTACTCGCCGGCGGTATTGATCGCAACATGGGCCCATCGACGTTTGTGAAGTTCTGCAAGATCGGCGCCTTGTCCGCCAGCGGCACGCGACCCTACGCCAAAGGGGCGGATGGCTTCGTGATGGGTGAGGGTGCCGTCGTCTTCCTGCTGAAGCGCCTCGCGGATGCCGAGAAGAGTGGTGACAAAGTCTACGCGGTGCTCCGGGGTATCGGTGGATCGAGCGACGGAAGGGGCAAGGGCCTCACAGCGCCAAACCCGGTGGGCCAGAAATACGCGATCGAGCGCGCATGGCGCAGCGCCGGGCTATCCCCCGCTACGGCCACACTGTTCGAGGGCCATGGGACCTCTACGCGCGTGGGCGACGTAGTAGAAGTACAGAGCCTCACAGAGGTCCTATCGGCTCGTGGCGCGAAGCCTCGAACGATCGCGCTGGGCTCGGTCAAATCCAATATCGGCCACCTGAAGGGGGCAGCCGGCGCCGCGGGGCTCCTCAAAACCGTGCTGGCACTCCATGAGAAGGTGATCCCTCCGAGCCTAAACTTCGAGCAGCCAAATCCTGACATCGATTTCGAGCACTCGCCCCTCGTCGTGAACACTGTGCTGCGTCCGTGGGACGAAACTGTCGAAGGGGTTCGCCGGGCGGGTGTAAGCGCGTTTGGTTTCGGCGGGACGAACTTTCACGCCGTGCTTGAGGAGTACGTGCCGGGCCGTCTCGCTCACAATCGGCGGAGTTCGGTCGCAGTCTCGGAGGCCGTGGTCTCAACCGGCGTGACGCCCGCGGCTGCCCACCGGGATAGCGCGGAGGCGTCGGGGATTGCAGGCGTTGCGGTACTCGGTGCCGCGGACGAGTCCGGTCTTGCCGCGCGTCTGGAGGAGCTCCGGCGCCTCACGGCGGCAGGTCAGACGCCCTCCGCAGGAGCTCCCGCGCAGTCCTCGCTGCGTGCGCCATTGCGTCTCGCAGTCCAATACGCGAGTGCGCTCGATCTCGCGCAGAAAACCGAGCGGGCAGCGAAGGCCCTGGCGGGCGGTCTCCCGGCTGCGTGGAGTGCCTTGCGCGCGCAGGGCGTCCATCGCGGTGAAGGCCCGCCGCCCAAGGTCTGCTTCCTCTACACAGGACAGGGCTCGCAGTACGTGAACATGCTGCGTGATCTACGCGACAGCGCGCCGGAAGTGACTGAGACCTTCGCCGAGGCGGATCGTGTAATGGAGCCCCTTCTCGGACACCCGCTTTCCGAGTTCATCTTCGTCGATCCGGCCGATGCTCGTGCCGTCACCGAGGCGGAGGAGGCTCTCCGGCGCACAGAAGTCACGCAGCCCGCTGTGCTGGCGACGGACATCGCGCTCACGCGCCTTCTCGCACGCTACGGTGTCGCACCCGATTTCGTAATGGGCCACAGCTTAGGCGAATACGCTGCGCTCGTGGCGGCAGGTGCTCTCCCGTTCGAGGATGCGCTGTTCGCGGTAAGCGCTCGCGGCCGTGCCATGGCCAGCCTCTCGGTTCCCGACAACGGATGGATGGCGGCGGTTTTTGCACCGCTCTCGGAGATCGAGCGCGTGCTGCGGGACCTCGGGAGCAGCGTCGAACTCGCGAACCTAAACAGCCACCATCAATCGGTCATCGGCGGTGAAAGTGCGGCAGTGGAGCGCGCGATTGCCAGCTTCCGCGAAGCCGGCATCGACGCAGTGCGTCTCCCGGTGAGCCACGCCTTCCACACGCGCATTGTGGCGCCCGCGAGCGTGCCGCTGCGCGAGACCCTTGCCTCGCTTCGCCTCACCCCGCCCCGCCTCCCGATCGTCTCCAACGTGACCGGCACCTTTTATCCCACCGAAGCGGACGCCGTTCCCGAGATGCTCGAGCTGCTATCTCGACAGGTCGCATCCCCCGTGCAGTTCGTGAAGGGGCTCGAGACCCTGTACTCCGAGGGTGCGCGTCTGTTCGTAGAGGTCGGGCCGAAAAAGGCTCTCCATGGCTTCGCGGAAGATGTGTTGGGGGGACGCGCAGGCGTGCATGCACTCTTCACGAACCACCCCAAGCAAGGGGACGAGGTTTCCTTCCAGCAGGCACTGGCCGGCATCTACGCGTCGGGCCACGGCTTGGCCGCACACGAAGCCAAGGATGCAGCGGCGCCGCATTCGGCACCGGAGGTGGAGATGCGCGGTGGTGGGGGTGATCGTTACACGCAGCTTGGGCATCTCTTTGCCGAGTTCCTCGACCGGGGGATGGCGCTGTACCGCGGTAGCACGTCCCCGGCCTCAGACATCCGGGTCATGATCACCGGGGCCGCGCTCGGATTGCCGGGCTCCGAGCACGTCTTCGATGACGGGAACGTTGCGCGACTTCTGCGGGGTGAGCAGGGGATAGACGTCATCCCCACCCGGTTACGGCACGCCATTCTCGAGAAGCACATCACGCGCCTGGTCAAGCGACCGGAGGGCACGCCGAGCCTCGATCTCATCGATGATCCGAAGGACGTGATCAGGCTCGCTGCACGTGCCGGTCAGTTCGATCTGCAAGCCGAGTTCGGAGTCCCCGCGGATCGGTTGCCTGCTCTCGACATCACTACACGGCTGGCAATTGCTGCGGGCCTCGATGCACTGCGGGACGCGGGCATTCCGCTCGTGCGTCTCTACAGGCGCACCACACGCGGCAGCTATCTGCCCGCGGGCTGGGGCCTTCCAGAGGCGCTGCGCGACGACACTGGGATCATCTTCGCCGCGGCATTCCCAGGGCTGGACTCCTTTGCCGACGAGCTTGCGCGTTATCACTGCGACCGCTCGCGCCGCGAGGAGATCGTGATCCTCGAGGGCGTGCGCGACCGCGCCGTGGAGGCTGCCGACGGGCGCGACCTCCTGGTGAGTGAGGTCGATCGCCGGCTTCACGATCTGCGTACGATGATTGCCGCGGAGCCCTATGGATTTGACCGCCGCTTCCTTTTCCGTGTGCTCGCGATGGGCCACTCGCAGCTCGCGGAGCTGATTGGTGCCCGAGGACCAAACACACACGTGAACGCTGCCTGCGCGAGCACCACCCAGGCGGTGTCTCTGGCGGAGGATTGGATCCGCGGTGGCCGCTGCCAAAGAGTGCTTATCGTCGCGGCAGACGACGTGACGAGTGACCATCTCCTCGAGTGGATGGGGGCCGGCTTCCTCGCCACGGGGGCAGCGGCGACGGACGACGTCGTCGAGGAGGCGGCCCTGCCCTTCGACCGGCGCCGTCATGGGATGATCCTCGGCATGGGTGCGGCAGCGCTCGTGCTAGAGACCGAGGCGTCGGCCCACGAGCGCGGGCTCACGCCGATCGGCGAGCTCCTCGCCGCGGAGACCGCAAACAGCGCGTTCCACGGCACGCGGCTCGACGTCGACCACATCGGCGAGGTGATGGAGCGGCTGCTTGCGAAAGCGGAGGCGCGCTTCGGGATCAACCGACGCACAATCGCTCCCCAGACTGTCTTCGTGTCACACGAGACCTACACACCCGCGCGTGGTGGGAGCGCTGCGGCCGAAGTCGAGGCGCTGCATCGGGTCTTCGGCCAGGCGGCAGAGCAAATCGTGGTAGCGAACACCAAGGGCTTCACCGGGCACCCGATGGGCGCGGGAATCGAGGACGTCCTTGCCGTGAAGTCGCTCGAGACCGGCCTCGTCCCGCCCGTCGCGAACTTCCGGGAGCCCGACCCAGAGCTCGGGACCCTGCACCTCTCGAAGGGCGGCAGCTACCCGATCGAGTATGCGCTTCGCCTGGGGGCGGGCTTCGGCTCTCAGATCAGCATGACGCTTGTGCGGCGCGTTCCGTCGCCATCTGGCCATCGGCCGCCCCCGGACGAGCTCGGCTATGCGCATCGGATCGCGGACCCGGCGGCATTCTTGGCGTGGCTCGAGCGTGTGTCAGGCCATCCTGGACCCGAGCTTGAGATCATCCAGCGAACGCTGCGCGTCAAAGACCTGGGCCCACCGCAGATAGCAACCGATGCCACTAGGACTCCTCGAAGGTCGGAACGCTCCAGCGCGCCCGTTCCGGCAGCAACTCGCGCTGCGAACACGTTGCCGCCCGCGCTGGCGCCCGCTCACGTGGGCCCCGGGTCCAGTCCTGACGCGGCGATTGCGCCACAGAGGGACCGCTCACCAGAGAAAGTCGACTCCGTGCGCGAGCGTGTGCTGGCACTTGTGGCCGAGAAGACCGGCTACCCCACCGACATGCTGGCGCTCGATCTCGACCTCGAGGCCGACCTCGGCATCGATACCGTGAAGCAGGCGGAGGTCTTTGCGACGATCCGCGAGGCCTACGGCATCCCACGCGAC